>DATLDK010000146.1:0-6180 GCA_035525905.1 Gaiellaceae bacterium
CTGCTCGAGGTCCTGCAGCCCAAGGTGCCGGTCCGCCGGATGGTCTTCCACGAGATCACGCGCGACGCCATCCGGCGGGCGCTCGGCGAGACGCGTGCGGTCGACCAGCGGCTCGTCGACGCGCAGGAGACGCGGCGGATCCTCGATCGCCTCTACGGCTACGAGGTCTCGCCGGTGCTCTGGAAGAAGGTGATGCAGGGCCTGTCGGCCGGCCGCGTGCAGTCCGTCGCCGTGCGGCTCGTCGTCGAGCGCGAGCGTGAGCGGCGCGCCTTCGTCACCGCCGACTACTGGGACATCAAGGGCCGGTTCGATCCCGGCTCGTTCGAGGCGCGCCTCGCCGCCGTCGACGGCAAACGGGTGGCGCAAGGCCGTGACTTTTCGCAGGCCGGGACGCTCAAGTCCGCCGAGCTGGCCCGCCTCGACGAAGCCGACGCCCGAGAGCTCGCTGCCGGGCTGGAAGGAGTCACCTTCACCGTCCGCTCGGCCGACGAGAAGCCCTACACACGGCGTCCCGCCGCGCCGTTCATGACGTCGACCCTCCAGCAGGAGGCGAGCCGCAAGCTGCGCTACACGGCGCAGACGACAATGCGTGTCGCCCAGCGGCTCTACGAGAACGGCTACATCACCTACATGCGCACCGACTCGACGACGCTGTCCGAGTCGGCGCTCGCCGCTGCGCGCAGGCAGGCCGTCGAGCTCTACGGAGCCGACTCGATCCCGGACGCGCCGCGGCAGTACGCGCGAAAGGTGAAGAACGCGCAGGAGGCACACGAGGCGATCCGTCCCGCCGGTGACTCCTTCCGGACCCCGAAAGAGCTCGAACGGGAGCTGAACCGGGACGAGCTCGCCCTCTACGACCTGATCTGGAAGCGGACGCTCGCTTCCCAGATGGCCGACGCCCGTGGCCTGACGGTGACACTGCGGCTGGGTGCGAAGAGCGCTGGGTCACCGGAAGCGGGCGGCCGGGACGCCGAGTTCTCCGCTTCCGGAACGGTGATCACGTTCCGCGGCTTCCTGGCCGCCTACGAGGAGAGCCGCGACGACGACACCGAGCGCGAGGAAGAGCGGCCGCTGCCGCACCTGAAGCCAGGCGACGAGCTGCAGGCGCTCGAGCTCGAGCCCGAAGGCCACGCGACCTCGCCCCCGGCGCGCTACACCGAGGCGAGCTTGGTGCAGGCGCTCGAGGAGCGCGGCATCGGCCGGCCGTCGACGTACGCGTCGATCCTGGGCACGATCCTCGATCGCGGCTACGTCTTCAAACGCGGCACGGCGCTCGTCCCCTCGTTTCTCGCGTTCGCCGTCACCGGCCTCCTCGAGCAGCACTTCACGCGGCTCGTGGACTACGACTTCACCGCCAAGATGGAAGACGACCTGGACCGGATCGCCGCCGGCGACCAGGAGCGCGTCGACTGGCTGCGCCGCTTCTATTACGGCGGCACCGCGGGCGACGCGGGCCTGCACGCGCTCGTCGGAGATCTGACCGAGATCGACGCGCGCGCGGTCAACACGCTCCCGATCGGGGAGGGCATCGTCCTCCGCGTGGGCCGCTACGGCCCCTACGTGGAGCGCGGCGACGAGCGAGCGAGCGTCCCCGAGGACATGGCGCCCGATGAGCTGACGGTCGAGAAGGCAGAGGAGCTCCTCGCGGCGCCCGCCGGAGACCGCGTCCTCGGCACGCATCCGGAGTGGGAACGCGAGATCTCTGTGCGGACCGGCCGCTACGGGCCCTACGTGACGGAGACGCTCGAGGAAGGAGCGGTCGAGAAGCCGCGGGCCGCATCGCTCTTCAAGACGATGGAGCCCGACACGGTGACGCTCGAAGACGCCGTCAAGCTGCTGTCGCTGCCCCGAGTCCTCGGCGTCGACCCGAGCGAGGGCGAGGAAGTCACCGCGCAGAACGGCCGCTACGGCCCCTACGTGAAGAAGGGGACCGAATCTCGCTCGCTGGACGACGAAGAGCAGCTGTTCACGATCACACTGGAGGACGCGCTCGCACTGCTCGCCCAGCCGAAGCAGCGGCGGGGCCGCGGCGAGGCCAAGCCTCCGCTCCGCGAGCTTGGGCCCGATCCGGTCAGCGGCAAGCCGGTGGTGCTCAAGGAGGGGCGTTTCGGCCCCTATGTCACGGACGGTGAGACGAACGCGAGCCTTCGCCGTGGCGACGAGCCGGAGACCGTGACGATCGAACGGGCCGCCGAGCTCCTTGCCGACCGGCGCTCCAAAGGCCCTGCGCCGAAGAAGAAGCGGAGCACCAGCCGGCGCTCTGCAGCGTAATTCGAACGAACCCGCAAACTTTCAGTGCCGACCGGCGTCTGGACTATCGAGGGCGCACTCAGAAGCGCTAGCGTGGCTCGCGCAAAAACCGATCGGCGCTCCTCACCGGAATAGACGGTTACCGCGTCACGTTTGACCTTGTGACAACCCACAGGCAGCGGTAGCCCTGGCACAAGAAGGAAAAACAGCTTAAGGTGAAGAAGTTTGTAGCTTCCCGCGAAGATAGGCCGGAAAGGGTTGAACTTTCTCTTTGACGCAGAATCAGCTGATCGAACTGATCGAGTCGGAGCAGGTCAAGGCGCTCGTGGAGCGCTCGGAGGAGCGCGGGTTCATCGAGCCCGTCGAGTTCGAGGCGTTCGTGCTCGAGCACGACCTCAACGACGAGGAGCAGGAGCAGCTCACCCGTGAGCTGGAGACGCTCGGCCTGGAGGTCGGGCAGTCGCGCGGGGCGAAGGAGAAGGACAAGGACAAGGAAGCCGAGAAGGACAAGGACGACGAGCCGGCGCCTGTCGCCGCCGTCGCGACCGGTGCTGCGGACAGCCTGCAGCTCTTCCTTGCCGACGTCGGCCGCCACAAGCTGCTGAACGCCGCGCAGGAGGTCCAGCTGGCGAAGCTGATCGAGCGCGGCGACGTTGTCGCCAAGCGCCAGATGATCGAGTCGAACCTGCGGCTCGTCGTCTCGATCGCCAAGGGCTACCGCGGCCTCGGCGTGCCGTTCCTCGACCTGATCCAGGAGGGGACGCTCGGCCTCAACCGCGCGGTCGAGAAGTTCGACTGGCGCCGCGGCTTCAAGTTCTCCACGTACGCGACCTGGTGGATTCGCCAGTCGGTGCAGCGCGCCGTCGCGAACCACGCCCGCACGATCCGCGTCCCGGTACACGTCGTCGAACGGCAGCAGAAGCTGTCGCGCGCCGCGCGCCGGCTCGAGGTGGAGCTGGGTCGCGAGGCGACGAAGGAAGAGCTCGCCGAGGCGACGGGACTCCCGATCCAGCACGTCGACGAGGCGCTCGGCGCCGCCCACGCATCGGTCTCGCTGAACCAGACGGTCGGCGCGGACGACGAGGGCGAGCTGGGCGACCTGTTCGCCGACCGCGAGGCTGCCGACCCGTTCGACGAGGCCGAGGAGTCGCTGCGCAAGCAGGGCGTCCGCCGCGCGCTCGACGCGCTCCCGGAGCGCGAGCGCCGGATCCTCGAGCTGCGCTTCGGCTTCGAGGGCGAGCCCTGGACGCTCGAAGCGATCGGGCACGAGCTCGACCTGACGAGAGAGCGCGTCCGGCAGCTCGAGGGCCAAGCGCTCTCGCGGCTCGCGGCGTTGCGCGATCTCGCGAGCCTCGCCGCCTAACGAAGCGGTCGTTCGAATCGGTTGGGCGGGCGGCTTTTGTCGCTGCGCTTGCGCTGCTGGGCGGCATCGCCGCTCCGGGCGCAAGCGCCGGCGACTTCAGCTGCGGCTCGGAGGGCCTGTTCGGCTACGGCGGACTGATCACGGCGCTCGAAGGCGGCGCGTGCGTGCTCGACGCCGGGGATCCGGCGTACCGTGCGTCGTCGCTGATCCCGCTTGCCGCTCCGACCCAAGCTGCGGGCGAGGGCGCGATCTACGAGGCGGAGGCGCTCGTGCGGAGCCGGCGTGGAGCACTCGTCTGCCTCCAACTGCGGGAGCTGGAAGGCACCCGGCCGCGCGGCGTGCGGACGGCATGCGCGATCGCAGGCAGCGACTGGCGGCCCCTGCGGCTGCTCCGTTACACCACCGTCGCGGCCGCGAGCACGATCGTGGCCGACGCATACGAGTGGGACGCGACCGCGCGGCTCGACTTCGAGGTCGCGTCGTTTGCGCTACGACGCGCCGCCGCGTTCGTCCCACCGCTCGACCACGCCCACGTGCGGCTCGCCTGGGAGCCCGTGGAGGACGCGGTTCGGTACGACGTCCACCGCGGCCCCTCGGGGGAGAAGATCTTCTCGACCGCAGGGCTCTCGTACACCGACCGGCTGCTCTGGCCTTCGACGAGCTACGCGTACGCGGTGCGAGCCGTCGATCGGGCGGGAGGCGCTCTCGCCGAGGAGCTCTTCCGGACGACGACGCAGGCGTTGCCCGAATCGGGCTTCCCCCGCGCCTTCGCAGCCACGAGCTTCTGGAACACCCCCATCGAGGCGACGCCCCGGTACGCCTGGCCGCAGGACCGCGAGCGGGCGCTCCTGCGCTGGTTCGTCGACCGCGCGACAGACGACCCCGCGGACCCGAACGACTTCGCACCGTCCGCCCCGCCGAACCTCGTGCTCGGCGCGTGGTCGGTGGCGGTTGCAGAGGCCGCGGCGTCGGACCCGCCCTACCACGTCGAGTGCGAGGGATATCGCGACGCGGGTGCACCGTGCACGCTCGGCGACGCGGACGGATCGGGGAGCTTGCGGATCCCCGCGAACGCCGTCCCCGACCCCTCCGGTGACGCGCACCTCGCCGTCTACGACCCGGAGGCGAAGCGCGAGTGGGATCTGTACGACGCGATCTGTCGCGTGGCCGGAGCCGACTGCAAGCGCGTCTGGCGCGAGGGCCGGAGCTGGTCCGCGAAGGGCGGCGCCAGGATCGACTTGAGCGGCGACGGCGTCGTCAGGCCGGGACGCAGCGCGTCGGGCAACGCGGCCAACCTGGCTCTCCTCGGCGGCCTGATCCGCCCGGAAGAGATCCTCCAGGGGCGGATCGAGCATGCGCTCGTCTTCAGCCTGCCCGGGATCGGCGAAGGCCCACCCGTCTGCCCTGCGACCCACAACGCCCCCGTCGGCGGCGGCCTCGGCGTGACCGACGCGTTGCGCGAGGGGCACCGGCTCCGCCTCGATCCGTCCGTGGACGTCGACGCGCTCCCCCTTCCCGCCTGGCAGCGAACGATCGCCCGGGCGCTGCAGCGCTACGGCATGTACCTGCGCGACAACGGCGGCACCATGGGCATCTACGCCGAGAACACGATCAATCGGGGCTACGACCCCTGGCGGGACGAGCTCGGCCTCCCCGGTCTCTCCGTCCCGCTCGCCGGAATTCCCTGGAGCCAGTTCAGGGTTCTCGACGACCCCACCTGCGGCTGAGCGACCAAGTTGCGCCCAAGTGCGCAACTCCGGGATACTCCAGCTGAACCCGGGGGTGCCGGATTGAAAGGAGCTCAATTTGAGAGTCAAGTGGAATAGGCTTGTGCCGCTGCTCGTGGTCGCCATGCTCGCCTTCGTGGCGGGCTGCGGCGGTGACGACGAGTCGAGCGGCGACGGTGCGACCACGGAGGCCGCAGGCGGTGCGACGGGCGGCACGCTCGTCTTCGCCGGCGCGGCCGACCCGGTCGTGCTGGACGGAGCGCTCGTCTCCGACGGCGAGTCGCTGCGCGTCATCGACCAGATCTTCGAGACGCTCGTCGGCCTCAAGCCGGGCACGACGGAGCTCGAGCCATCGCTCGCGACGAGCTGGGAGGCGTCCACCGACGGCCTTGAGTGGACGTTCCAGCTCCAGGAGGGCGTCACCTTCCATGACGGCGAGCCCTTCAACGCCGAGGCGGTCTGTTACAACTTCGACCGCTGGTACAACTTCACCGGGTCGTTCCAGAACCCGAGTGCGTCGTACTACTGGCAGACGGTCTTCGGCGGCTTCGCGAAGACCGATCCGAAGAGTGGTGCACCGGCCGACAGCCTCTACAAGAGCTGCACGGCGAACGGTGAGAACGAGGTCGTGCTCAGCCTGACCAAGGCGTCCTCGTCCTTCCTCGGAGCGCTGTCGCTGACGGCGTTCGCGATCGCCAGCCCGAAGGCGCTGCAGGAGTTCGGCGCCGACGAGGGCGAGGTCGACGCGGACGGCATCTTCCATCCGACCGGCAAGTACGGCACCGAGCATCCGACGGGCACAGGCCCGTTCAAGTTCGAGTCGTGGACGGTCGGCGACCG
>DATLDK010000148.1:0-19924 GCA_035525905.1 Gaiellaceae bacterium
CTGCGCGCCACCCTCGCCGCGGACGGAGTCGTCCTCGGGGCGACCTCCGACACCGAGGCGGTCGCCGCCCTGATCGCCACCGACCTCGCTCCGCTTCCGGACGCCGTCGCGCGTGCGATGGCGCAGCTCCAGGGCGCGTACTCGGTCGTCGCGCTGGCCGAGGGAAAGCTCGTCGGATTCCGCGACCCCCACGGGATTCGCCCGCTCGCGATCGGGCGGCTCGTCGACGAAGACGGCGGGGAGGACTGGGTGCTCGCGTCGGAGACCTGCGCGCTCGACCTGATCGGCGCCTCCTTCGAGCGGGACGTTCGCCCCGGAGAGATCGTCGTCATCGACGAGGACGGGCTGCACGCGACCCAGGCCGTGCCGGAGGGGCGGCAGGCGCTCTGCATCTTCGAGCACGTCTACTTCGCCCGGCCCGACTCCACGCTCGCCGGCGCCGAGGTGCACGGCGTGCGCGTGCGCATGGGCGAGCGGCTCGCCGGCGAGGCGCCGGTCGATGCCGACCTCGTCATGCCGATCCCCGATTCGGGCACCCCGGCGGCCGTCGGCTTCTCGCGCGCGTCCGAGATCCCCTACAGCGAGGGCTTGATCAAGAACCGGTACGTAGGCCGCACGTTCATCCAGCCCGACGACGCGCTGCGCCGCCAGGGGATCAAGATGAAATTCAACCCGCTCGCGGAGGTCGCAGGCAAGCGTCTGGTCATCGTGGACGACTCGATCGTCCGCGGCAGCACGATGCACCAGCTGGTGGCGATGCTCTTCGAGGCGGGGGCAGCGGAGGTGCACGTCCGCGTCTCCTCGCCGCCGATCGTCTCGCCGTGCTTCTACGGGATCGACATGGCCGACGAGGAGCAGCTCGCGGCCGCGCACCGCTCGGTCGAGGAGATGCGCGAGCTGATCGGGGCCACCTCGCTGCACTATCTCTCGCTCGAAGGAATGCAGGCGGCGACGCGGCTGCCCGAGGCATCCGTGTGCCGCGCCTGCTTCACCCGCGATTACCCCACCCGCGTTCCAGCCGAGCGGAATCTCGCGAAACTCCGCTTCGAGCCGGCAGCGCGCTAGCCAGTCGCCGGACGCCGTCGCCGCGGCTGACCCGGATGCGCCTGAGCTCGAACGGGTGGTCGGGCGTCGCCAGACCTTCGAGCGTCGTCGTTGCGCCGAGGAAGCCCGCGCTCCGGACGGCGGCGATGACGCGGTCGTCGTAGCGGCCGGCGGGGTAGCAGAAGAAGCCCACGGTGACGCCGAAGCGCTTCCTGATCGCCATCCGGGAGCCGGCGACCTCGCGCTCGAGCCCGGCGTCGTCGAGCGTCCGCAGGTCCGGGTGCGTGATCGTGTGCGCACCGAGCTCCCAGCCGGCCGCGAGCAGCTTGTGCACGTCCGACTCGGTGAAGCTTCCCGGCTCCAGGTTCCCCACCTTCAGGTTGAGCACCGCCGGCCACCCGCGCTTGCGGAGGACCGGCAGCGCTTCTGTGGCGACGCTGCGGTAACCGTCGTCGAAGGTGAGCACCACAGGACGCTTCGGCAGGCTCCCGCCGTGGTGCCAGTTACGCCAGACGTCTGAAAGCGTCACTGCCGCGAAGCCGCGCCGCTCGAGCCAGGCGACCTGCGCCTCGAATTCCGCCGCCGACACGTACAGCTGCGGCCAGGGCGCTCCGGGCGGGGGATCCGCGATCACGTGGTACATCAGCACCGGCACATTGGGCGCGACCGGCGCAGCCGCCCGGTTCGGGGTGGAGTGGACGCTGCCGAGGAGCAGAGCCAGGGCGGTCACGACCAGCGAGAAGTCCGTCATGGCCGCGATAGTCGTGAGCGCCTCTAACCGTGCGCTCACGCCCGGCTAACGTCAGTACGCTCACCGGGTGGAAGTCGTCTCCGTCAACGCGGGCCGGGCCGAGCGGCTGCAGATCGCCGGCCGAACGATCACGACCGGAATCCGGAAGTCCGCGGTCGCGCGGGCCCAGGTCGGCCCGCTCGGACTGGCCGGAGACGTGGTCGCGAACACGAAGCATCATGGCGGCCCCGACCAGGCGCTCTACCTCTACAGCGCCGAGGATTATGCGTGGTGGGCCGCGGAGCTCGGCGCCGCTCCGAACCCCGGGACCTTCGGCGAGAATCTCACGCTCTCCAGCTTCGGCCCCGACGAGGTGCGAATCGGCGACCGGTATCGAGCCGGCTCGGCGCTCCTCGAGGCCACCTCCCCGCGGATACCGTGCTCCACCTTCGCGACGAGGATGGGCGTGCCCGGCTGGGTGAAGCGCTTTGCGGCCGCCCGCCGACCCGGGCTCTACGTCCGCGTGCTGGAGCCAGGCGAGGTAGGCGCCGGAGATCCGGTCGAGCGCATCGGGGGCGGCGAGGAGCACCCGACGGTGGTCGAGCTGATGGACGCCTGGTACGACGCTGAGCCGGACGCGAAGCTGCTCGAGCGCCTCCTTGCCGCGCCGGTCGCCGGCCGTGCCCGGGCCAGGCTCGAGCAGAAGCTCGCGCGCGCCTAGGCCGCGGCAGCTGGGTCCTAGACCTTTTGGGTGTCAACTACGTCCGCACCCATGCCGATCATGGAGCTATGCGAATTCACGTCCGCCACAACGAGGCAGGACAGTGGTGGTGGGCCGCGGTGGACGATCGAGGCCAGACGGCGGCGGTCTCGGTCTACTACGCCAGCCGCACCGATTGCATGCGCAGCGTCGCGGAGCTGAAGGTGGAAGGGCCTGCCGCTCCGGTCACGTTCGAGGAGCCCTATGCAGCCAAGCCGGCCACGTGGACGATCTCGAGCTTGATCCCGTCCGGGTCGTAGAAGAAGACGGCGTAGTAGCCGGGCATGTAGCTGTACTCGCGCGGCGGCGTCTCGATCTCCGCGCCCATGCGGACGAGCCAGTCGTGACGCTCGTCCACGACCGCCCGCGAGAGCGCCTCGAACGCAAGGTGGTGCAGGCCCAGCTCGTAGCGGTCGATCCCGTCCACGCGCTCGGCCTTCCGGATTCCGACGGAGCTGCCGGCCCCGGTGAAGTACCAGATCGTCTCGCCCCGCTCGCCTTCGACCTCGGAGATGCGGTGAAACCCGAGCGGACCGAGCAGGTCTCGGTAGAACGGCAGGCTCCGCTCGACGGAGGAGACCACCAGGTCGACGTGATGCAGGCCGCTCGACTGCATAGCGGGACCGATTTCAGCGTCGCCCGGCAAGCTCCTGCGCCCGGCCGTAGCGGACCGCGCGCCGCACCGCACGCGGGTCGAGCCCGCGCTCGAGCAGCTCCTGCCGTAGCTCGCCTTCCCTCGCGAGACGCAGGAAGAGCCACGCGAGCGCGACGATCGTGACCATCGATCCCTCGATCATCATCACGGCCCCGGCGAGCCCCTGATCCCGGAGCGGGGAGATGCCCCAGAGCTGCGGCGGGTGTGCGTAGACGCCGTAGAAGACGGTTCCCGACCAGACGAAGACGTTGCCGAGCACCGTCTCGACGACCCTGACCCCCGCGATGTACGCGAGCTTGGGGCCGGTTCCGAACCACTCAGGCGCGGGCAGCGTCTCCAGCACCGGTAGCCAGACGATCACGCCAGCCGAGAAGAAGCAGACGTGCTCGAGCGCGTGAACGGCGGAGTGCGAGACGGCGGCCTCGTACAGCACCGGCAGGTGCCAGACGTACAGGTTCGCCGCCCAGAGCGGGAGCGCCACGATCGGATTTGCGAGCGCCCGGAGCCGGTCCACGGGCCGAAGCGCGAGCAGCGGCCGCAGCAGCGGCCCGGACAGACCGGCGAGCAGGAAGAGCGGCGCGAGATCGCCGATCAGGACGTGCTGGAGCATGTGGAAGCTGAAGAGCTCCTGCTCGCCGATCGCCGCGATCGGGGAGGCGAAGGCCAGCACGAGCAGCGCGATTCCGAGCGCGAAGAGCGACACGCGCCACGCGGGCAGCGGCGTGCGGCGACGCCGCAGGGTCCGTGCCCGCAGCGCATACGCAATCGCGGCGAGCGCCACGGGCGCGAGCTGTAACGGATCGACCGTCCAGCTCGTTAAGAGCGAAAGCTCGTCGATCCCGCCAATCTAGACTCCCCGACCCGTGCAGCTCTTCCACTACCACCTGGTCACGAGCCGCGTGCGGCAAGTCGAGGCGCGGTACGTCGGCAAGCTCGCGTTCGAGCTCGTCGCGCGCCATGGCCGCATCGGCGAGGACTACCAGTCGTTCGAGGCCGGCGTCTCCTGGGAGGAGCTCGACGAGATGGGCTTCAAGCTGCGGCTCTCGGAGCTCGAGCGCGGCTCCGTCAACGTCGTCGTCCAGCCAGGCCAGTGGGAGCTGCCGCGCGTCGATCACCTCGGCCTGGCGCTGGACGAGGACGAGTTCGCCGACGTGATCGATCGCGCTGTCGAGCGCGAGCTGCGGATCCAGGCACACGGCGGCCGCCGGACGTTCATCGCCACGAACGTCGGGTTCCGGCTCGAGGTGCATCCGCCGCGCGAGTGGCTCGATGAGCTGCTCGGGGCGACCGACGAGCTGCAGTTGCGGGAGCTGCACCTGCTCGCGGACGACCCCGACGCCAAGGCCATGGCCCTGGCGGAGCTGCTCGAGAGCGAGCGCGAGGGGACGAGCGTCCAGGTCGGCGACGCGATCGTGCGCTTCCTGCCGGGCGGCCCCCAGGGCAGGCCGCAGCTGCAGGCCGAGCTGCTGATCTGACGCGCGCCGACCCACCTCGTAGACTCGGAGCGTGAGTGAAGACCGGACGTACGCCGCCGCCGGGGTCTCGCTCGCCACGGCGGAAGGGATCGTCGAGCGCCTGCGCGCCGCCGTCGAGTCGACGGGCGCCCAGAGCTTCGGCAATCTGGGGTTCGGCGCCTTCGCCGGCCTCCACCCGCTCGACGACCGCCGCCTGCTGGCTGCCTCGACGGACTCGATCGGGACGAAGCCGGTCCTCGCACGCAAGCGCGGAGCGCTCCGGGCATGCGGAGCAGACATGGCGGCCCACTGCATCAACGACGTGCTCACGTGCGGCGCCGATCCGCTGATCCTGCTCGACTACGTCGCTGCGAACGAGCTCGACCTCGAGCAGGTGGCTGACCTCGTCGAAGGCGCCGCCGAGGTGTGCCGCGCCGCGGGCGTCGCCCTGATCGGCGGTGAGACCGCGGAGCTGCCCGGCGTCTATCGGGAGGATGAGCTCGACTTCGCGGCGACGTGCGTCGGGATCGTCGACCGCGACCGGCTGATCGACGGGTCGGCGGTGCGGGCCGGCGACGTCGTCGTCGGCCTTCCCTCCTCGGGGGTGCACGCGAACGGATTCACGCTGGTTCGCCGCATCCTCGAGCTCGAGGACTACGACGCACCCGACCTCCTCGCGCCGACGCGCCTCTACCTCGACGACGTTCGCCGGCTGCGTGCCACCGCCCGCGCGTTCGCACACATCACGGGTGGGGGCATCGAGGGAAACCTGAGCCGCGTCATCCCGGACGGGCTGCGGGCGGAGATCGCGTGGGACGGCTGGGAGCGGCCGCCGGTGTTCGAGTGGCTGGCGCGACACGTCGACGAGGAGGAGTTGAGGCGGGTCTTCAACCTCGGCATCGGCTACTGCGCCGTCGTGGCGTCTCCCGACGCTGCGGATGTCGTCATCGGCAGGATCGTCGACGCTTGATCGGCGTCCTCGTGAGCGGTGAGGGCTCCAACTTGCAGGCGTTGCTAGACGCTGGGCTTCCCGTCGCCGCCGTCGCGTCCAACCGAGACGGAGTGCGGGCGTTGGAGCGGGCCGAGGCGGCCGGCGTGGCCGCGGCGGCGTTCCTGCTCGACGAGTTCGCCGACCGCGCGCAGCGCGACACGACGATGGCGAACTGGCTGCAGGAGCAGGGTGTGCGGCTGGTCGTCTGCGCGGGGTACATGCACCTGCTGACGGCGCCGTTCCTCGAGCGCTTCCCCGAGCGGATCGTCAACGTGCATCCCTCGCTCCTGCCCCAGTTCCCGGGCGCCCGCGCGATCGACGAAGCAGTCGCAGCCGGCGTGGAGACGACCGGAGTCACCGTGCACCTCGTCGACGAGGGTCTCGACACCGGCGCCGTGATCCGCCAGGAGCCGGTGCCCGTCGAGCCCGCCGAGACCCTCGCAACGCGGATCCAAGCGGTCGAGCACCGCCTGCTCCCCGAGGTGGTGAGGGAGCTTTGCGTGCGCTGATCTCGGTCTGGGACAAGACGGATCTGGACGGGTTCGTCAAAGGGCTCGCCTCGCTCGACTGGGAGCTCGTTGCGAGTGGCGGCACGGCCGCGTACATCGAGGAGCTCGGGCTGAAGGTGACGAGCGTCGAAAGCCTGACCAACTTTCCCGAAATGCTCGGAGGCCGAGTCAAGACGCTGCACCCTGCCATCCACGCGGGCATCCTCGCGCGGCGGGAGGTGGAGGCCGACCTCGCGGCCCTCGGGGAGCAGGGGATCGGGCTCTTCGATCTCGTCTGCGTCAACCTCTACCCGTTCGAACAGGTGGCGCGCGAGCACGGCGTGCGCGAGGAGGAGGCGGTCGAGATGATCGATGTCGGCGGCCCCTCGATGCTGCGCGGCGCGGCGAAGAACTTCGCCCACGTGACGCCGGTGTGCCGTCCCGCCGACTACGAGCGCGTTCTGGGCGAGCTCCGGTCCAACGGTGAGATCTCGCACGAGTCCCGTCGCGAGCTCGCGGCGACGGCGTTTGCCACCTCGGCCGCCTACGAGGCTGCGATCGCGACGTGGTTCGCCGGCCGAGAGCCCTTCCCACCCGTGTTCGTGCCGGTCTTCGAGAAGCAGCGCGACCTCGCCTACGGCGAGAACCCGCACCAGAGCGCGGCCTTCTACACCGAGCGTGGAGCGCGCACGCACCTGCTGGCCATGGTCGAGCAGCTGCACGGACGCGAGCTCTCCTTCAACAACCTCAACGATCTGAACGCCGCCCGCCTGACGGTGCGGGAGTTCGCGCTGCCCGCGTGCGTGATCGTGAAGCACGCGAACCCGTGCGGAGTCGCGGTGGGCGCGACCATCGAGGAGGCCTACACGCGGGCGCTCGCCGCCGATCCGACCTCGGCCTACGGCGGGGTCGTCGTCCTGAACCGTGCTGTCAGCGCCGCGCTCGGCGAGCTGATCGCAGCGCAGTTCGTGGAGGTGCTGTTCGCTCCCGGCTTCGACGAGGTGGCGCTCGCCGCGCTCGTGCAAAAGCAGTCGATCCGGATCCTCAACGACCTCGAGCGTCGGAAGGCAGAGGCCTCGGAGCGGGACGTGAAGCGCGTGCTCGGTGGTCTGCTCGTCCAGGATCGCGACTGGGACGTCGCCGACCGAGAGGGCATGGAAGCCATGGCCGGCAAGCCCGACGAGGCCACGTGGGGCGACCTGCTCTTTGCGTGGCGCGTCTGCAAGCACGTCTCCTCGAACGCAATCGTGCTCGCGAAGAACCTGCAGACGATCGGGATCGGTGCCGGTCAGATGAGCCGCGTCGACTCCGTTCGGATCGCGCTCGAGAAAGCCGCCGAGCACGGTCACTCGGTGGAGGGAGCCTCGCTCGCGTCAGATGGCTTCTTCCCGTTCGCGGACGGGCCGCGTCTCGCGCTCGAGGCGGGCGTGACCGCATTGATCCAGCCGGGCGGCTCGAAACGCGACCCGGACGTGATCGAGGCGGTCGAAGGTGCCGGCGCCGCGATGGTGCTCACCGGGCGCCGGCACTTTCGCCACTAGGTTGCGTCGCTGTTGCCGCGGCTGTTGTTGAACGTGCGGTCCGCGTAGCCGAGCGCCTCGCTGAGGAACGCGGCTGCGAATGCCGCGAGACCCCAGGCCCACAGGTTGGTGGGATCGTCGGCGAAGACGGAGATCACGAAGAGAACAACCGCAACCGCCAGCAGGATGGTGCGCAAGCCAAGGTTCATCGTCGCTCCTTAGAGAGGAGATACTCGCCCGGTGGACGAGCTCGATCTGCGTATTCGCAACCACCTCTACGCCTCCTTCGTGCGCGACGGAAGGGCGCAGACGGTTTCCGAGGCCGCCGCCGAGCTCGACCTCCCGGATCGCGGCGTGGCGGACGCCTTCCGGCGGCTGCACGACGCGCACGCGCTCGTACTCCAGCCGGACGGCGACGCGATCCGGATGCTGAATCCGTTCTCGGCCGTGGAGACGAGCTACCGCGTCGAGTCAGGCAACCGCTCGTGGTTCGCGAACTGCGCGTGGGACGCCCTCGGCATCCTCGGAGCACTGCACGCCGACGGGCGGGTCGATGCGGCCTGCCCGGATTGCGGCGAGCAGCTCGAGCTCGAGGTGCGCCGCGGGGAGCTCATCCGGGGCCGCGAGCTCCTCGTCCACTTCGTCGTCCCGGCGCGGCGCTGGTGGGACGACATCGTCTTCACCTGAAGCACGATGGTCTTCCTCCGGTCGGAGGAGCACCTGGAGCGCTGGCTCACGCTCAACGGCTGGGAGCCCGGCGGCAGCATGAGCGCCCCGACGCTGAACGAGCTCGCTCGGCGCTGGTGGTGGACCCGGCTCGAGCCGGACTGGCGGCCTCGGTCGGCGGAGGAGTCGCAAGCGATCCTGGACGAGCTCGGGCTCTCCGGCCCCTTCTGGCAGCTCGTGCGGCCGCCGTCGGTTGCGTAGGGTTGGCAGCGATGCCACGCTCGTTTCCGACATTGCTCGAGCTCGTCGGCCACACACCGATCGTCCGGCTCGACCGGATCGGTCGCGAAGTCGCGCCGACGCTGCTTGCGAAGCTCGAGTACCTGAACCCCGGCGGCTCCAACAAGGACCGGATCGGCATGGCGATGATCGAGGCGGCCGAGCGCCAGGGGAAGCTCAGGCCCGGCGGCACGATCGTCGAGCCGACGTCCGGCAACACCGGAGTCGGCCTCGCGATCGCGGCCGCCGCTCGCGGCTATCGCTGCATCTTCGTCATGCCGGACAAAATGAGCCAAGAGAAGATCGCGATGCTGCGGGCGTACGGTGCGGAGGTCGTGATCACGCCGACCGCGGTCGAGCACGACTCGCCGGAGAGCTACTACTCCGTGTCGGACCGGCTCGCCGAGGAGATCCCCGGCGGGTTCAAGCCGGATCAGTACTCGAACATGTCCAACCCTGAGGCCCACTACGAGACGACCGGGCCGGAGATCTGGGAGCAGACCGGCGGCGAGCTCGACGCGCTCGTCATCTCGGTCGGCACGGGCGGCACGATCTCGGGCGCGGGCCGCTATTTGAAGGAGCAGAACCCGAACCTCCTCATCATCGGCGCCGACCCCGAGGGCTCGATCTACACCTCGGAGGAGACGCATCCCTACCTCGTCGAGGGCATCGGCAAGGACACGTGGCCGCAGACGATGTCGCGGGAGATCGTCGACCGCTGGGTCCGCGTCTCCGACCGCGACTCGTTCGTGACCGCGCGGAGGCTCGCCCGCGAGGAGGGCATCCTGGCGGGCGGCTCGGCCGGGACGACGATCTGGGCGGCCCTCGAGGTCGCGAAGGATCTCGGCCCCGAGACGACGATCCTCACGATCCTCCCCGACTCCGGCCGCTCGTACCTGTCGAAGTTCTACGACGACAACTGGATGCTCCAGTACGGATTCCTCGAGCGGCGCGCGCCGGCCCCGACGATCGAGCAGGTGCTGCGCTACAAGCGCGGCGAGGAGCACGACGTCCCGGACCTGGTCACCATCGAATCGCACGCCAAGGTGGGCGCCGCCATCGACCTGATGCAGCGCTACTCGATCTCGCAGCTGCCGGTGGTGCGTAGCGACGGGGGCGACTCGCTCGCGGACGTCGTCGGCTCACTGCAGGAGCGGGGTGTGCTCGACCGCGTCTTCAAGAACCCGGACGCGTTGAACGAGGACGTTGCCGTCGCGATGCAGCCGCCGCTCGCGACCGTGGACGTGACCGATTCGCTCGATCAGGTGTTCGCCGATCTCTCAGGCCCGAACGCGGCCGTTGTCGTCGCGGCGGCCGGTCGCCCGACCGCGATCCTCACACGATCTGATCTACTCGAGTACCTGTCGCACCAGCGCTCGCAAGTGAACGGCTCCTAGCCGCGGCGCTCTCCTGCTGGACGGCGACGAAGACAGATCCGACGATCAGTGCTGCGCCGGCGCCGACCGCGAGCGTCAGCTCCTCGCCCAGCAGCAGCGCCCCCAGCGCGATCGCCACGAGCGGGTTGACGTACTGGTGCGTGACCACCTTCGAGATCGGAGCGTTCCGCAGGAGCCACGCGTAGGCCGTGAAGCCGATCAGCGAGCCGAACACCGCCAGGTACAGCCACGCGAGCACCGATTGGATGGTGAAGCCGCCCGGATCCATCGAGCCGATCTCGCCGCTCGCGACGCCGAGCACGAGCAGGAAGGCGCCGGCGCCGAGCATCTCCCAGGTCGTGGCCACGAAGCCGTCGCTCGGCAACGGCAGCCGGTGACCGAAGAAGGAGCCGAGCGACCACGACACGACGGCGCCCAGCATGATCGCGAGGCCGATTGCGCTCGAGCGCCCTTCGCCGCCGGGGATGACGACGAGCGCGAGCCCGGCGAGGCCGACGAGCACGCTCAGCCGGGTCGCCAGCGCGACGCGCTCCCGCGCGAGGGTGCGGAGGAGAATCACCTGGAGCGGCACCGAGCCCGCGATCATCGCCGCGAAGCTCGAGTCGATCCGGGTCTCGGCGAGCGTGACCATGCCCACCCCGAGCGCGAGCAGCGAGATGCCGAGGAGCGCGGAAGAGGCGAGCTCGCGACGCGTCACCCGGATGCTCCGCCCGCTGAGCGTCAGGATCAGGGCCAGCAGCGCACCGGCGAGGAGGAACCGGGAACCCGCCGAGAGGAAGGCGGGCAGCGTCCGAACCGACAGCTTGATAGCCACGTAGGTCGAGCCCCAGACCAGGTACACGGTCCAGAGCGCGGTGAGGAGCTTCCAGCGAGTCGCCATGCCTACCTGACCCAACGCGTCGCGCGGATGTGAGATTCCTCGCGGGGCTAGCGCTGGATGAAGCTCGCCTGATGTCCACGCTGATTGGCGGCCTCGAGCTCTTCCGGCGCGAGCGCGCCGATCCGCTCCAGCAGCTCGAGCTCGTCGCGGAGGTGTGTGTGCATCATCTCCGGCCCGTCCGTCGCGATCGTGAATGCGACGCCGTGGTCGGCGAAGGCCCGAAAGGTGTCGCGCACGGCGTCCTCGTCGGCCAGCGCCTTCGTGAGCAGATTGGACGTCGGGCAGATCTCGAGCACCGTGCCGGCGTCGCGTAGCAGGCGCATCAGCTCCGGGTCGCGCGCCGCAAGGATGCCGTGGCCGATCCGCTCTGGGCGCAGGTGCTCGACCACCTCCCCGATCTCCTCGCCGCCCGTCTCACCCTCCTCCCCGACGTGAATCGTGATCCCGAGGCCGGCCGCGCGCGCCGTCTCGACCATCGGCCTGATCTGCGTGTAGTCGTAGCGCCCACCGCCGGGCCGCGGGCCGGCGATGTCGACGCCCACGACTCCCCGGGACGCCCAGCGGATCGCCTTCTCGACCACGATTTCGTTCTGCCGCGCCGCGAAGGTGCGGTCCATCATCAGGATCAGGCCGCAGCGCACCTGCGGGTACTCGATCGATGCACGGTCCAGGCCGCGGATCGCCGCGAGGATGATGTGGTCGAGGTCGCGCTCGCCGCCCCGGTTGCGCTTCATCGGGTTGAACCGCAGCTCGAGCGTGGTGATGCCCTGGCTGCGGTAGGCGCCGCCGATCGCGCTGTACACCGACTGCTCGACCGCGATCGGCGACGACTGGATCAGCTCCGTCCAGTGGTAGATCCGGTCGAGCGCGTCGAGGTTCTCCACGCCGCGCGGGTCCGAGACCGTGACGAGCGCGTCGAACTCCCAGTAGTCCTTGACGGGGAGCGCGATTCCCTGCTCGTGCGCGAGCGACCAGAGGATGTCGGAGGCGACCGACCCGCCGAGGTGTGTGTGCAGCTCGGCGAGTCCCTCGTCGAACATCGAGCCGAGCTTACCCCTCGGCCGCCGCGGCGACGAAGCCCTGGAGCTCGCGGACGAAGCCGGGGTCGATCGTGTGCGGCAGGGGGTACTCGCGGTAGAGAACGCTCGCGCCGCCCGGCTCGAGCGCCGATCGCGCGGCGCGGCTGAACTCGACCGAGATGATGTCGTCGTAGGTGCCGTGCCCGATCGCGACCGGATACGCGTCGAGGCCCGACAGATCGAGCTCCAGCCCTTCCACTCTCGGCATGAAGCCCGAGAGAGCGAGGATCGCCGCTGGCCGCATGGAGGGGCCGCGTCCGAGCCCGAGCGCCCAGCTCATCACCGCGCCCTGCGAGAAGCCGCCCAGCACCAGTGGCTGCGGGAGGCCGTCGAGCCAGCCGGACAGGAGCTCGAAGCTCGGCCAGAACGTCTCCGGGTCCGGGGTCGGGATCCCGCCGAGGCGATACCAGTGGGCCCCGCCGGGCGGCAGCGAGAGGGGGCCTCGCGGTGTGATGCCGAGGAGCCGCCGCTCGGGATCGAGCGCGTCCAGGAGCGGATAGAGGTCCCGTTCGTCCGCCCCGCGCCCGTGCAGGAGGACGAGCGTCCCCCGCGGCTCGCCCGCGGCCGGGCGCTCCCGCACCAGCAGCGTCACCCGCGCGGGCTGGGGAGAGGCGTCAAGACCGGCTCGATGCGCTCGCGCAGGTGCTCGAAGTCCGGCGGCAAGGACAGCCGTTCGCCCAGATGCTCCGCGTCCTCGTCCACGGCGAACCCCGGACCCAGCGTCGCGAGCTCGAAGAGGATCCCGTTCGGCTCGCGGAAGTAGATCGACTTGAAGTAGAAGCGGTCGATTACGGGCGTCGGCCGGTGGCCCGCCTCGGCCACCCGCCGCTGCCAGGCGTCGTGCTCCTCCGGCAGGGTCGCCCAGGCGACGTGGTGGACTGTGCCCGCGCCCGGTATGCCTCGCCCCTCCGGCGCTGCGTCGTAGGCGTACCAGCCACCTCGCCTGGCGCCACGCGCCTCCCAGGTGTAGTCGCCCCGTGGCTCGAAGCCGAGTGTGTCCTCCAGCAGCGCGCTGCTGCGCTCCTGATCGATCGCGAAGGCGCGCACGCCGTCGAAGCCCTGGAGCGCATGCTCCTCCGGAATCTCAGGATGCTTCGCCACCAGCGGCTCGTCCTCGACGTCGGTGACGCGCAGCTCGTGCCGCACCCCCTCAGGATCCTCGAACGACAGGCTCTCCTCGGTTCGCACGACGTCCTCGAGCCGACCCTGCCAGAAGTCCAGCGCGGCTTCCGACGCGACCCGCCACACCACCGTGTGCACCATGCCGGCCCCGGCCCGGCCGCGAGCCGCGCCGGGATACTCGAAGAAGGTGATGTCCGCGCCGGCGCTTCCCTTCTCGTCGGCGTAGAAAAGGTGGTAGACGGTCGGATCGTCCTGATTGACGGTCTTCTTGACCAGCCTCAGGCCCAGGACGCCGGTGTAGAAGGCGACGTTCCGAGGCGCGTCGCCTGTGACCAACGTGACGTGGTGGACGCCTTCGAGCTTCACGGCGATGAACCATAGACTCCGTTCGAGATGAAGGTCGGCATCGTCGTCCCGTTCTCGTGGTCCTTCTGGGGCGCCGTCGTCGAGCACGCCGAGCTGCAGGCGGCCGCGCTCCGCGATCGCGGGCACGACGTGCGGCTGATCATGGGCAACGACCCGCCCGGTCAGTTCACCCGCGTTCTGCACCCGAGGGTCGGCCGGCACGGGCAGCCGCCGCCCGAGGTGATCCCGATCGGCCGCTCGGTGATCGTCCCCGCGAACGGCTCCCTGCCGAACATCATCCTCAGCCCACGCTCGATCCTGCGCATTCGCCGGGTCCTGGACACCGGCGGCTTCGACCTCCTCCACCTGCACGAGCCGATGACGCCGACACCTTGCACAGTGGCGCTCGCGCTGTGGGAGGGGCCGATGGTCGGCACGCACCATGCGAGCGGCGAGCTCGGGTGGATGCGGCTCGCAAAGCCCGTGTGGGGGTTCCTCGAGGACCGCCTCGACCGGCGGATCGCGGTATCGGAGCAGGCGCGCGCGTCGGCTCAGCGCTGGCTGCCTGGTGAGTACGAGATCGTGCCGAACGGCGTGCTCATCCCCGACGGAGCGGAGCCCGGCGGACGCGAGCACCGCGTCGTCTTCGCCGGGCGCCAGGAGGCGCGGAAGGGGCTGCACGTGCTCCTGCGAGCCTGGCCGGACGTGCGCAGGCGGACCGGAGCACGGCTGCGGATAGCAGGCGCCGACCCGCTCGCCGTGCGGCTGCTGCTGACCCGGCTCCGCGTTTCGGACGACGGGATCGACGTGCTCGGCTTCCTGAGCCAGGAGGATCTGACCGCAGAGCTGACCTCGGCCAAGGCGCTCGTCGCCCCCTCCCTCGGGGGCGAGAGCTTCGGGATGGTGCTGACGCGCGCGTTCGCGTGCGCGACGCCTGTGATCGCTTCCGACATCACGGGTTACCGGGACGTGATGACCGAGGAGACCTCGGTCGCGGTGCCGCCCGGCGAGCCCGAGCCGCTGGTGGACGCGATCGTCGCCCTCCTCGCCGACGAGCCGCGGCGCAAGGCGCTCGGAGCCGCAGCACGGGAGCTGGCGATCGCGCGCTACTCCTGGGCGGACATCGCGCGGCGTCTCGACGTGATCTACGACTCCGCGCGCGGCGTCAGCGCGGTCGCTGCGTGAGGGGCGTGCCGCGCAGCCCCTGGCTCCGCGCTGCGATCCTCCTCCCGTTTCTGGCTGCTGTCGTCGTTCTGCTCTGGTGGCGCGGCCCCGACTGGAATACGGTCTATCGCGCGTTCGATGTCGTCAACTGGGCGTGGATCGCACTTGCGATCTGCCTCAACCTGCTGTCGGTGCTCGTGCGCTCGTTCGCCTGGCGCCTGACGATCGATCAGGCGCTCGACCCCCCGCACCCTCGCTTCGACCACGTGTTCTCCGGCTTTGCGATCGGCCTCCTTGCGAACGCGATCCTGCCGGGACGGATCGGAGAGCTCGCGCGCGTTGCGGTGCTGCGCCGCCATCTGCCGCAGGGCCGCGGGACGACCGGCCTCCTGGTCGGCACCGTGTTCGCCCATCGCCTCTTCGACATCCTCCCTGCCCTGCTCCTCGTCGCCTACGTGATCACGACCGCGAGGATCCCGCACTGGGCCGTCACGAGCCTCGTGATCGTGTCCGCGATCGCCGGTCTTCTCCTCACTGCCGGTGTCATCGGCGCGCGCAGACGTCACAGGCCGACCCTCGACAGCGCCCAGCCTCTGCGCAGGGTGCTCGCGATGGCCCGCCAGGGGCTCTCCGTGCTCCGCTCGCCGCTGCCCGCCGCCGGTGCGAGCCTGCTCCAGTGCGCAGGCTGGATCCTGCAGCTGTTCGCCGTCTACGTCGCGATGAGGGCGTTCGACATCCACGCCCCGCTGCCGGCGGCCGGTCTCGTGTTGCTCCTGATGAACGTGGCGACGATCTTCCCGCTCTGGCCGGGCAATATCGGTCTGCTGCAAGCTGCCGTCGCGCTGCCCCTCGTCCAGTACGGCGTCGCCTACTCGACCGGCTTCGCGTATGCGCTGGTGCTTCAGTTCGTCGAGGCCTCCGTCGGGGTCGGGGTGGGCCTGCTCTTCCTTGCGGGGGAGGGCCTGTCCTTCGCCTCGCTGCGTGGGATGCCCGACGCCTCGGAGCTGCCTGTCGACGAGGAACCGGCTCCGGCAGAGGCTGCCCGTGCGCGCGCTGGCGTCCCCGGCTAGCCTCAAAGGCGTCCTCGACGCGCCGGCGGCCGCGGCGGCTCTCGCGGAGGGCCTGCGCGAAGCCGGGGCGGAGGCTGTGGAGCTGCCGGTCGCCGACGGGGGGGAAGGGACGGCCGAGATCCTGCGGCTCGCGCTCGGGGGTGAGTGGCGGGAGGCGAGCGTCCACGATGCGTTCGGGACGCCGCGCACGGCGCGCTGGCTCCTGCTCCCCGATCGCACCGCGGTCGTCGAGGCCGCCGCTGCGGTGCCGCTCGATCCCGAGCGCCTCGATCCGCTCGAGGCCTCGAGCCGCGGCTTCGGCGAGCTGATCGCCGCAGCCCTCGCCGCTCGTCCGACTGCGCTCCTGCTCTGCCTCGGCGGGACGGCGACGATGGACGCGGGGGCCGACCTGCTCGCGGTCGTCGGAGAGCTACGGGTGCCCGCCCGTGTCGCGTGTGACGTGACGGCGACCCTGCTCGAGGCGCCGCGCCTCTTCGGCCCCCAAAAGGGCGCCGGCCCGACCGAGATCGTGGAGCTCGAGCGCCGCTTTGCCGCGCTCGAGAAGCTTGTGCCGTTTCAACACGAACCCGGGGGAGGAGCCGCGGGCGGTCTCGGCGGTGCGCTTGCATCCCTCGGTGCCGACCTCGTTCCCGGCGCACGGCTCGTGCTCGACGTTGCCGGTTTCGACGCCTCGGGCTACGACCTCGTCGTCACCGGCGAAGGCCGGGTCGATGCGACGACTGCGCTGGGCAAGGCGCCCGGCGAAGTCGTGCGTCGCTCCGCTGGCACGCGCTGCGTCGTCTTCGGAGGTTTGGTCGAATCCGAGCTGGCAGGCGCGGAGACGGTCGCGCTTTCCGGCGATCCCGCGCGGGCGCGCGAGGATCTCGTTGCACTGGGGCGAGACTTAGTGTTGGACGAATACTAAGTCTGCGTCAGCGGGCGTCGGCCTCGCGGAGCTTGTGCGCGAGCGCCTGCACAAGCTTCCACGCGATGCGGGCGTCGGTCTCCACGATCGGCCGGAACTCCCAGAAGGTCATCGCGTAGCACGTCATGTCGGTCTCGGCAGTGACCGTCGCCGTGCGCGCACCCTCGTCGATGAGCGCTATCTCGCCGAAGTAGTCGCCGGGGCCGAGCGTGCCGCGGTCGCCGCCCTGGACGGTTACCCTCGCCGTCCCCTCGGCGATGACGAAGAAGCCCGCGCCGCCCTGGCCCTCGCCCGCGATCGTGTCGCCCGACGCGTACTTGCGCTCCTTGAACGAGTCGGCGATGCGCTCGAGATCGCGGTTCTCCAGCTCGGCGAACAGCGGCACCTTCTTGAGCGTCTCGATGGAGGGGCGGGCCACCGGGCGATCTTATCCGGCGTCGCTTGCGGGGGGAAGCGGTGCTGCCCCGGCCGCTCGCTGGGCCAGCTCCTCGATCGTCCCCTCAGCCGCCTCGAGCCTCGCGAGGCAGAACCGGAGCAGCTCCTCGCCCCGCTCCCACAGCTTGAGCGCCTCGTCCAGCTCGGCGCCGCCGCGCTCCAGGCGCTCGACGATCTGCTCGAGCTCCTTCTGAGCGCTCTCGAAGCTCGGTTCGCTCATCGCCGCACGTCCTCCACACGGGCTCCGAAGCCCCCGTCGGCCAGCTCGACGTCGACTTGCTCGCCTGCCGACAGGTTCGCGGTGGTCTGCAGGACCGAGTCGCCGGCGCGGACGATCGCGTAGCCGCGGCCGAGGGTGGCGCGCGGAGAGAGCGCGGCGAGACGGCCTCCAGCGCGCTCGACGGCCGCACGGCGTCGCTCGACGAGCAGGGCGGGCCCTCGCCGGAGGCGGTCGCGGAGAATCGAGACGCGCTGGGCGTCGCGCTCGAGAGCTCGTCGCGCACCGCGTTCGAGGGCCGCGCGAGTGCGCTGGAGCCCTTCGCGCTCGCGCTGGATCGAGCGCCGGACGGCGCGTTCGAGCGAGCCGCGCGCGCGCTGCAGCTCGGCGCGAAGCGCCTCGAGATCGGGGACGACCAGCTTGCCCGCCGCCGTTGGCGTCGAGGCGCGCACGTCTGCTGCGAGATCGCACAGGGGCGTGTCCTGCTCGTGGCCCACGGCGGAAACGATCGGCACGCGGCAGGCCGCGACCGCTCGAACCACGTTCTCCGCGCTGAACGGCAGGAGGTCGTCGAAGCTGCCGCCGCCGCGGGTCAGCACGACGACGTCGATCTCCGGCTCGCGGCTCACCGCCTCGATCGCCTCGACGATGCCGGCCGCAGCGCGGGGGCCTTGCACGAGGGTCTCCGCGACCAGCACGCGCGCGGGCGGGAAGCGCGTCTGGATGGTCGTGACGACGTCGTGGCGCGCGGCCGCGTCGCTCCCGGTGACGAGCCCGATTCGTCGCGGGAATCGAGGCAGCGCACGCTTGCGCGACCCGTCGAAGAGCCCTTCGGCGGCGAGCGCCTGCTTCAGCCGCTCGATCGCGGCCAGGTGGGCGCCGAGGCCGAAGCGCTCGAGCGACAGCGCTCGCAGCCTGAACTCTCCCTTCGCCGCGTACAGCTCGGGCCGGCCGAGCACGTGAATCCGCTCGCCGTCGCCGAGCTCGAGCTTGAGCGCGTCGAAGGTCCGGCGTGGGATGGAGGCCGGCAGGCACGCGCCGTCCGCCGGGTCCTTGAGCGTGAAGAACACGCTGCCCCAACGGTCGTTGCGGCGGAGCTCCGTCACCTCACCTTCGATCCACAGCGTCGGCAGGCGCGCGAGCCACTCGGCGACGCCGCGATTGAAGCCGGCGACGGAGTAGACCTTGCGGTCGCCGTACAGCAATGGCTCGACCTTCATCAGGTCCGAGCGTAGATGATCGTTCTCGTGACGGACGCCGTCCCGCCGCTCGGGTTAGCGCGCTACCGCGCTCTTTTCCGCGTCCCGCACGTCACCCGCCTCGTCCTCAGCGGACAACTTGCGCGACTGCCGATGGGGATGATCGGCCTGGCTCTGCTGCTGCTCGTTCGCGAGCAGGGCGGCAGCTACGCCGCGGCCGGCGCGGTCTCGGGCGCGTACTTCGTCGCGACCGCGGTCGGTGCTCCGATCGCCGGGCGGCTCGTCGACCGTCGTGGCCAGACTCGGATCCTGCTCCGCCGCGCGGTGATCTTCCCGGCTCTGCTCGGCGCGGTCTGCGTGCTCGCGCTCCTCGACGCGCCGATCGCGCTCATCGGCGCGTGCGCCGCGGCCGCCGGCGCGCTGATGCCGCCGGTCGGCGCCTCCTTGCGGGCGCTGTGGCCGCGGCTGTTCACCCAGGACGATCTCCGCGCGGCCGCCTACGCACTGGAAGCCTCGTTGCAGGAGATCACCTTCGTCGTGGGGCCGCTCCTGGTCGCGCTCCTCACGGCCGCGGCGTCTCCCGTGCTTGCGCTCGGCGTCGCTGCGGCCGCGGGCGGTCTCGGCACGACGCTGATCGCCTTGGCGCAGCCCGTGCAGGGCTGGCGGCCCGAGGAGGACCGGACCGCCGCGTCAGTCCTGGGTGCGCTCGAGTCGCGCGGCGTGGTGAGCATCGTCGCTCTCTCGGCGTGTCTCGGCCTCGGATTCGGGGCCACCGAGGTCGGATTCCCGGCCTTCGCGGAGGGCCACGGGGGCGCCGAGCTCGGCAGCGTTCCCCTGTCGCTGTTCGCGGGCGGCAGCCTCGTCGGCGGGCTCCTCGCGGGCGCGTTGGTGACGGCGACACCGCTGCGGCTGCTTCGCGTCTCCGGCGTGCTACTCACATTCGGTCTCGCGCTTCCCCTCCTCGGGTGGTCCCTGCCGAGCATGGGTGTACTGGCCTTCCTGGCCGGCCTTCCGATCGCGCCGGTGGTCATGTCCGCCTACGGGCTCATCGACGCAGTGGCGGCCCGCGGAACGGCCGCCGAGGCGTTTGCCTGGATCACCACCGCTGTCTTCGCCGGCTTCTCGGTCGGCATGGCGCTCGGCGGCATGTTGATCGACGCGTACAGCGTCAGAGGCTCCTTCCTCCTCGCTGCGGCCGCTGCAGCTGTCGGCGCGCTCGTCGTCTCGGTGGGCGCGGGGCTGGAGGAGCCCTAGAGCAGGATCTCAGCGGCGGTTCGGGGATCGCATCCCCGGCCGACGAGCTCGACCGCCTCGTGGAGGTCCGCGTCCAGCGCCGCCGCGATCTTCTCCGCGAGGGGGAGCGGGTAACCGGCCTCGATCAGCACGTGCAGCCGCCAGGACTCCACCTTGGCCCGCTCGCTGTGCTTCTCGATGAGTTCGGTCGTATCCGACATGTGCGCCAGTTCGTGCTGCAACAGACGAACCCTTTCCCCGGTTGTTAGTGGAAAACGCTAGGCGCGGCGCA
>DATLDK010000154.1:0-6342 GCA_035525905.1 Gaiellaceae bacterium
CCATTCTCGTGCTCACGCCTGCCGTGCTCGGAACGTAGCGGCCGGACTCTAGGGAAGCGGCGGCGCGGGCAACTCGGGCGTCGTCAGCTCGGGCGTGGGCAACTCGGGCGTGGGTAGCTCGGGCGTGGGCAGCTCCGGCACTGGCGGCAACGCAACGGGCAGCTGGACCGGCGGCGTGACGGCCGTCGGGGGCGCCTGCAAGGCGGGCGGGACGACTCTGGCAACGGGGGCGGACTTTGCAGCGGCCGGCTGTGCCGAGCCGCTCTGCGGCGCCGGGTGGTCGCGCTGGGCAGGCTGGGCAGGCTGGGGCGAAGCGGAGGGCTCCTCCCCACGCGGTCGGGGTGACTGGACGGGCGGGCGGCGCGACCGAGACGCGCCGTCGGCGGCGGCCCGATGGCGAGGCGGCGCACCGGCCGTCGCGAGCGCCGCGACCGCCGGAGCGATCGCTCGTATCCGCGCCGGCACTACTGCTCGGCGGGACTCAGGCTCGAGCACCCGGAGAGCAGGAGGATCGGCACGGAGCACCACAGGCCGGGGCGTGTCGGCGGCAGCCCCGCCAATGGCCACGGTCGGCGCCACGATCGCGGTGACGATCAGACCGGCAGCGCGCACCGTGGGCCCCGACGAGCCGAGCTGCCACAGGTTCTGGAACGGCAGGAGGGCCGTGATACCGCGGCGTCCGCGCGTGGCCAGCGAGGTGCGCACGGATTCACGGGCTCGGTCCAGCAGCTTCCGGACGATGGCAGGCTCCGTGCCGAGCCGGTCCGCGATCTCGTCGGTGTCGAGGCCGCCGATCTCGCTCAGAGCCAACGCCGATCGTTCCACAGCAGGCAGATCCGCCAGAGCCTCCGCGAAGCGCGCCTCGGCGGACAGAGGTAAGTCGGCATCCGCGACGTGTGGGCGGAACAGCCAGTCGAAGCGCGTCGGTCTCGGCATCTCACTCCTGAGCGTTGACGTCTGTGACTAGAACGCAGATCGCGCGTTTCAGATGCGGTCTCCGGGCGGGCGGCATAGACTCCCCGGCCGTGAGCGGGGCGGCTAGCACCAAGGCTGACGACGTCGCGCTCGCGCTGGAGCAGGCAATCGTCTCCGGGGAGCTGGCTCCCGGAACCGTGCTCCGGCAGGAGCAGCTGTCTGCGCGATACGGGGTCAGCCGCACGCCCATCCGCGAGGCGCTCCGGCGCGTGGCCGCGCTCGGGCTCGTCTCCTTCGAGCCCAACCGGGGTGTGCGCGTGCGGACGCTCACGCGCGCCGAGCTGCGCGAGGCCTTCCTCATCCGTGCAGAGCTGGAGAGCCTCGCGACCGAGATCGCCACGGAGCGGATGACGCGCGCCGACCTCGGCGAGCTGGAGTCCATCGAGGATCGCTTCGCCGGGCTCACGGACGAGCTACGGCGCGGTGGCCGCCTCGCCGCGGAACGCCGGGCAGGTCTCGTCACCGACTGGGTCCGCGCGAATCACGCCTTTCACGACGTCATCTACCGGGTCGCCGCTTTACCCATGGTCGAGCGGATCGCCAAGTCCGCGCGCTACTCCGGGTCGGCGGTCTGGGCCCCAGCAGACGCGGGCCAGCTGGACGCGCTCTATGGAGCGAACGAGCGACAGCATCGAGCGTTGCTGGACGCTCTCGCCGCTGGCAACCCGAGCGGCGCCCGAGCGCTCGCCCGAGAGCATGTGCTCTCTTCCGGGGCACTGCTGGAGCGGATCCTCGCACAGCAGTTCGGCTCCGGGAAGACCAAGAAACGCGTTTGATCATCGTGGCGGACAGCTCGGCCGGGAGCGCGATCCGACACGGGCACCGCGTCCCAGCTCGCTGACGCTCTGTCATAGTCCCCCCTCGCATGGAGGGGGGACAGCCGATCCGCGTGCTCGTGGTCGACGACCACCGGATGTTCACCGATGCTCTGACGACAGTTCTCGACCAGGACGGGCGCTTCGTCGTGGTGGGCACCGCCGCCACCGGACGCGAGGCCGTGCGGCTCGCAAAGTCCGCCCGGGCCGAGGTGGTGCTCATGGACATGTCGATGCCCGTGCTCGACGGTCCCGCCGCGACGCGCCGCTTGATCTCGCTCGATCACGCCCCGTGCGTGATCGCCCTCAGCGGCCACACCGACGGGCTCTCCCGCGCCGCGGCGCTCGAGGCGGGCGCATCGGCGTTCGTGACGAAGTCGGAGGCGTTCGACGAGCTCGTCGACACGATCCTCCAGCATTGCCGCCGTTCGGACTAGGTCATGGGCGGTGAGAGGCTCGAACTCCCGACCCCCTGCGTGTAAAGCAGGTGCTCTACCAACTGAGCTAACCGCCCGGATCATGCCCCCAACGGGATTCGAACCCGTGCAGCCACCTTGAAAGGGTGGTGACCTAGGCCGCTAGTCGATGGGGGCGGCCGCACGCAGGATAGCCTCGTGTGATGAAGGCACGCTCACTGAGGCCGCCGCTCGGCGCACCGAGGTCGTGGTGGCTCGACGAGGCAAGGGCACACAGCGGCCACGAGGTCTCACCGACGCTCGCGGGCGAGCTCGACGCCGACGTGGCGGTCGTCGGAGGGGGCTATACAGGGCTCTGGACGGCGCTCGCGCTGCGCGAACGAGAGCCCTCCCTTCGGGTCGCGCTTCTGGAGGCACGAGAGATCGGCGAGGGGCCGAGCGGCCGCAACGGGGGGTTTCTCCACGGATACTGGTCGTCATTGCCGACGCTTCGCCGCGTGCTCGGCGACGGTGCCGCGCTCCAGCTGGGGCACGCGTCGGCCAGGATCGTGCCGGGCGTGCGGGCGTTCTGCGAAAGCCGCGGCGAGGACATCTGGCTTCGCGAGAGCGGCATGCTGCAGGTCTCGGCCGGGCCCTCCGAGGACGCGGCAGTGGCCCAGGCGGTCGAGGCCGCGCGGGCGCTCGGGGTCGAGGAGGAGGCGCAGCTGCTGACCCCGGGGGAGACGAAGCGACGCTGCGAATCGCCGAGGTTCCGCGGCGCCGCGTACTTTCCGGAGGGAGCGACGGTTCAGCCGGGCAGGCTCGTGCTGGCCCTTCGCCGTGCTGCGATTTCGGCCGGAATCGAGGTCTTCGAGAACACGCCGGTCACCGAGATTCGCGACGGCGCGCTCGTCACCGAGCAGGGCTTCGTGCGGGCGCGCGAGATCGTCCTCGCGCTGAACGTGTGGGGCACGAACTGGCCGCTCGGCGGCCAGCAGACGAACTTCGGCAGCGCGGTCGTGCTGACCGAGCCCGTGCCGGATCTGCTTGCCGAGATCGGCTGGACGGGTGGCGAGGCCATCGTCGACGGCCGCATGTTCCTTCATTACTTCCGGACGACGCCCGACGGACGCGTGCTCATGGGCAGCGGCTCCGGCCGGCTCGGCATGGGGGACCACGTGGGCGCCGCCATCCTCGACGACGTGCCCGCGCAGGCGCGGGCGGAGCGCGGCCTGCGCGAGCTCCTCCCCGCGCTCGCCCAGGCGCCGATTGCCGCCCGTTGGAGCGGCCCGATCGACGTCTCGGCGGACAAGCTGCCTCGCTTCGCAACGCAGCCGGGGACACGGATTCACTACGGCGCCGGCTATTCGGGCAACGGCGTCGGGCCGAGCTGGCTGGGCGGGCAGATCCTGGCCTCCCTCGCTCTCGGCGCCAGTGACGAGTGGACCGTGCTGCCGCTCGTCGAGCGGACGGCTCGACGGCTCCCTCCGGAGCCGTTCCGCTACGTCGGGGGCAGAATCGTACGCTGGGGCACGTTGGCCTCGGAGGAGGCGGTTGCCGCAGGCCGGAGTCCGTCGGCGGCGGCTCGCGCGGCCGCGGCGATACCCCGCCTGCTGCGGATGCCGATCGGGACGCGCTGATTGAAGGACGCCCGCGCGGGTAGACCGCGGGTGTGAGCGACCGGGACGATCGCTACGCGTTTCCGGAAGCCGAGGATCGGGCCTCTCCGGTGAGCGACCCTTCGAGCTCGCTGCTTCCGGCGCTCGCCGCCGGACTCGTGGCTGCGCTCGTCGGCGGCATCGTCTGGGGCCTGATCGTCAAGATCAGCGACTACGAGGTGGGCTTCGTAGCCTGGGGAATCGGCTTCGCCGCCGGGACGGCAGTGGTACTCGCCACGCGCGGGGCCACCGGCCGACGGCTACAAGTGGTTGCCGTCGCCTCTGCGCTGCTCGGCATCCTGCTCGGCAAGTACCTCGCCTTTGCCTTCACCGTTCAGGACGACGTGAAGGCGACAGGGGACTCGATCGGGTTGGTCTCGGGCGACATGTTCTCGCTCTTCCGCGACAATCTCGACGTCGTCTTCGGGTTCTTCGACCTGCTCTGGGTGGGTCTCGCCGTCTTCACCGCCTGGCGCATCCCGCAGGTCGAGGAGCCTGAGCCCGCCGCCCCCTAGATCCGGCAGGTAGCGCGGCCGTTCTTGACCAGGTACTGCTGGTGGTAGTCCTCGGCGGGCCAGAACGTCGTGGCCGGCACGACCTCGGTTGCAATCGGCTTGGAGAACCGCGCCTGCGCCCGCGCCTTGGAGGCCGCTGCAGCCTCCGCCTGCTCCGGCGAGTGGGTGAAGATCGCCGAGCGGTACTGGGTGCCGACGTCCCAGCCTTGCCGGTTGACCTGCGTCGGATCGTGGAGGCTCCAGAACTTGTTCACGAGCTCGCCGTAGGAGATCTCGCCCGGATCGAATGTCACCTCGACGCCCTCCGCGTGACCGGTGCGGCCGCTACAGACGTCCTGATAGGTCGGGTTTGCGGTGTGGCCGCCGATGTAGCCCACCTTGGCATCGGTGACGCCCATGGTGTTCCGGAAATCCACCTCGACGCCCCAGAAGCACCCAGCCGCGAAGGTCGCGGTCTCGCTCGCCGCGCTCATGAGCGCTCCAGCTCGAGCGCGCACGAGTTGATGCAGAACCGCTGGCCGGTCGGCGCGGGGCCGTCCGGGAAGACATGGCCGAGATGGCCGCCGCACGAGGCGCACATGACCTCCGTGCGGATCATCCCGTAGCTCGAGTCGGTCTCGGTGACGACGCTGTCGAGGCTCGCCGGCTCGACGAAGCTCGGCCACCCGGACCCGGAGTCGAACTTCGCATCGGAGCGGAAGAGCTCGGCGCCGCAACCGGCGCAGCGGTAGATCCCGGCGTCCTTCGTGTCGTTGTACTTGCCGGTGAACGCGCGCTCGGTGCCCTTGCGCCGGAGAATCTCGTACTGCTCCGGGCTGAGCTCCGCCCGCCATTGCTCATCGGACTTCTGGGCTGTGTTCTGTGACTTCAGATCCATGGGGATACCGTAGCTCAAGCCCTCGGCACGACAAAGGCCGCGATTGCGACGAAGTGCACCACGGCGGCAGCGATCACGAGCAGGTGGAAGATCTCGTGGTATCCGAACGTGGCGGGAACGGGGTTAGGTCTTCGCGTGGCATACGTGAGTGCGCCGAGCGTGTAGAGCCCGCCGCCCGAGAAGACGAGCACGGTCGGAGCGACGCCGAGATCGAGCAGCTCCGGGACCGCGGCCACCCCGACCCAGCCGAGGGCGATGAAGACCAGGGCGGTCAGCCACTTCGGCGCGTCCACCCACGCGAGGTTGAGCAGGAGCCCGGCGCCGGCGCCGCACCAGACGACCACCAGGATGATGTCGCCGATACCCCCGTCGAATGCCAGCAGCGCAAACGGCGTGTAGGTCCCGGCGATCAGGAGCAGAATCGTCGAGTGGTCGAGCCGGCGCATCCAAGTGCGCATGTGAGCCGAACGCCAGTTGACGCGGTGGTAGAGAGCGCTGACGCCGAACATCGAGGCGAGCGCGACTGCGTAGATCCACGTCGCCAGGAGCTCACGGCCGGAATCGGAGACCGCCACGAGCACCGCACCGGCGACGACGGCGACGAAAAACGCGTACTGGTGGAACACGCCGCGGAGCCGGGGCTTGAGCTCGACGTCCACGCGGGAATTCTGCCCTACACTCGGCCTCGGGGCCGTTAGCTCAGTTGGTAGAGCAGGGGACTTTTAATCCCAAGGTCGCTGGTTCGATCCCAGCACGGCCCATCAAGAAGTACTGCGCTACTTCCACGGCTCGGGACCACGACCGCTAGCACCTACACGTCAGCCGGGTCTGGTGACGGTGCCCTGAGGCACGACGAGCTCGAAGCGCGCTCCGCCCTGCATGCGTTCGTACAGGAGGTCGCCGCCGTGGGCGCGCGCGTACGCACGCGCGATAGCTAGACCGAGGCCGCTACCGCCCGTCTCCTGGCCGCGGATGAACCGATCGAAGAGGTGCGGCAGCAGATGCTCTGCCACGCCACCCCCGCCGTCCTCCACCCTGACGCGGAGATGACGATCGGTCTGCTCGGCTGAGACCACGATCGGCGGCTCGCCGTAGCGGACGGCGTTC
>DATLDK010000160.1:0-8981 GCA_035525905.1 Gaiellaceae bacterium
CGCTCCTCGTCGTCTGCGGCAGCCGTCGGTAGGAAGCAGATGCGGGGGCGCGCGACACCGGCGAGCTCGAGCAGGAGCTCCTCGAGCTTCGAGGCGGGGTCCAGGACGCCGCCGCCCCCGATGGCGAGGATGTGGCCGCTCACGCACGCGAGTGTAGATTCCCCGCCGATGCGCTTCGTCTACGACTTCGACCAGGACTCGGGGGGCGGCGGGCGCGAGCTGCTCGGCGGCAAGGGGATCGGGCTCGCCGAGATGACCGCGCTCGGTGTTCCCGTACCGGCGGGCTTCACGATCACGACGGACGCGTGCCGTGCGTACATGACCTCGAACGGAGAGCTGCCCGAGGGCCTCGAGGACGAGGTGGCCGAGCACATCGCCTCGCTCGAAGGCAAGGCCGGAAAGCGCTTCGGCGATTCGGACGACCCGCTCCTCGTCTCGGTTCGCTCGGGCGCCGCGGTCTCGATGCCCGGGATGATGGACACGATCCTCAATCTCGGCCTCAACGACGACGCCGTCGCCGGGCTGGCGAAGTCGACCGGCAACGAGCGTTTCGCGTACGACTCCTACCGCCGGCTGATCCAGATGTACGGCGAGGTCGTCGACGGCGTCGAGGCGCACCGCTTCGAGCAGTCGCTCACGGACATGAAGGCCGCCCGTGGCGTCAAGCAGGACGTCGAGCTCACCGCGGCGGATCTCGCGGAGCTGATCGAGACGTTCAAGCGGACTTACGCGGAAGAGACCGGAGCGCCCTTCCCTCAGGACGCTCGCGCCCAGCTCGAGAAGGCGGTGCGCGCCGTCTTCGACTCGTGGGACTCGCCGCGAGCACAGGTCTACCGGCGCACCTACGAGATCCCCGACGAGCTCGGCACCGCGGTCAACGTGGTCCAGATGGTCTTCGGCAACAAGGGCGAAGGCTCGGGAACCGGCGTCTGCTTCACCCGTGACCCGTCCACCGGTGAGAGCAGGCTCTACGGGGAGTTCCTCCAGAACGCCCAGGGCGAGGACGTCGTTGCAGGGATTCGCACGCCGGAGCCGATCGAGCGGATGCAGGAGCTCCTGCCCGAGGCATTCGCGCAGCTGCTCGCGACGATCCGCCGGCTGGAGGAGCACTACCGCGACATGCAGGACATCGAGTTCACGGTGGAGGACGGAAAGCTCTTCCTGCTGCAGACGCGGAGCGCGAAGAGAACCGCGGCAGCGGCGCTCCGGGCAGCCGTGGAGATGGTGGACGAGGAGCTGATCTCGAGAGAGGAGGCGGTTTCGCGGATCGATCCCGCGCAGCTCGACCAACTCTTGCACCCGATGATCGACCCCGGTGCGGACGTCCAGGCGGTGGCGAAGGGCCTGAACGCCTCGCCCGGCGCCGCGTCAGGGGCGATCGTCTTCGACGCCGACACCGCCGAGGAGCGCGGGAGGGCGGGCGAGAGCGTCATCCTCGTGCGCTGGGAGACCACGCCGGACGACTTCCACGGCATGGTGCAGGCGGCCGGGATCCTGACGGCGCACGGCGGGCTGACCTCGCACGCGGCGGTGGTGGCGCGCGGCATGGGGACGCCCTGCGTGACCGGGTGCGAGGCCCTGCACGTCGACACCCGCGCGAAGACGGCTCGTCTGGCGGGCCACGAGCTGAGGGAAGGGGACACGATCACGATCGACGGCGGCACGGGCGACGTGATCGTGGGCTCCGTGCCTCTAGTGCCGCCGCAGATCAACGACGACTTCTCGACGGTGCTCGAGTGGGCGGACTCGATCCGTCAGCTGCGCGTACGGACGAACGCGGACAATCCCGCGGACGCAGCGAAGGCACGTGAGTTCGGCGCGGAGGGGATCGGCCTCTGCCGGACGGAGCACATGTTCGCTGACGCCGACCGGCTCGGCCTCATGCGCGAGATGATCCTGGCGGGCGACGAGGAGGGGCGGCGTGCTGCGCTCGACCGGCTGCTGCCGGTGCAGCAAGGCGACTTCGAGGGGATCTTCGAGGCGATGGCCGGCCTGCCCGTGACGATCCGCCTGCTGGACTGGCCGCTGCACGAGTTCTTGCCTCCGCTCGAGGACGAGCAGGACGAGCAGATGCGGGAGCGGATCCGCTCCTTGCAGGAGGCGAACCCGATGCTCGGCTGGCGGGCCTGCCGGGTGGCGCTCTTCTATCCCGAGATCTACGAGATGCAGGTCCGCGCCATCGTCCGCGCCGCGATCGCGGTGCGGGAGCGCTCGAGCGCGCCGCTCGTCGAGATCATGATGCCGCTCGTCGGCTTCGGCGAGGAGCTGAAGCGGCTACGGGAGCTGACTGTGCGCGTCGCCGCCGAGGAGGGGGAGCTCGAGTACCTCGTCGGCACGATGGTCGAGCTGCCGCGTGCGTGCGTTCGCGCCGACGAGATCGCCGAGCATGCCGATTTCTTCTCCTTCGGCACGAACGATCTCACCCAGACGGCGCTCGGCCTGTCCCGCGACGACGCGGGCCGGGTCCTCTCGCACTATCTCGAGACCGGCGTGCTCGAGCGCGACCCCTTCGAGACGATCGACCAGGATGGCGTCGGCGACCTGATGGCGCTCGCGGTCGAGCGCGGCCGACGCACGCGGCCCGACCTCAAGCTCGGCATCTGCGGCGAGCACGGCGGTGAGCCGAAGTCGGTCGCGTTCTGCCACCGGCTGGGGCTCGACTACGTCAGTTGCTCGCCGTACCGCGTCCCGCTCGCCCGCTTGGCCGCAGCGCAGGCGGCGCTGGCGGAGCAGGGCATCGCCGCCGTCGCGATCGGCGGCTAGTTCACGGCCGCGTACGAGACGGCGACGCTGGCCACGGCGACGGCCGCGAGGCCCAGGATCCCGACGAGACCCGGTTTGCCGTACGCAGCGTGGCCGCGCCCGAACCGGGAGAGCGCGAGGGCGGCGAGCGCGCCGCCGGCCAGGCCGCCGAAGTGGCCGCCGACCGAGATGTAGCGCGCGAAGACGAGCGTGAAGGCGAGATTGGCGACGAGGAGGCCGACGACGCTCCCAGGAAACACCGGGAATCCTTGGCGCTCGAGCACGAAGCAGGCGCCGATGACGCCGAAGATCGCGCCGGAGGCGCCGAGCGTTCCCGCGTCGGGCGAGAGCAGCAGCGCGCCCGCCGAGCCGGCGAGGCCCGAGACGAGATAGAGCGCCAGATACCGCGTCCGCCCCAGGGACGACTCGAGCGCGCTGCCCAGCAGCCAGAGCGAGTACATGTTCATCGCGAGGTGGAACGGCCCGTAATGCATGAACATCGCGGTGACGAGGCGCCACCAATCCCCGTCGGCGACGTAGGGGCCGTAGAGCACTCCTTCGTCGTACACACGGCCCCCGACGCCGTTGATCGAGGCGCCGGCCGCGAGCGTGATCAGGTAGACGACGACGTTGATCCCGATCAGCACGCGCGTGACCAGGTCCGCGCCGCCGGCCCGCAGGGCCTGCGTCGGGCTGCGCCGGGGGATGCCACGGACCGCCTTCTGCCCGCCCGCGTGGTCGAGGCAGCGGATCCCGACCGGAGCGAAAACCATGCAGTCGGGGCAGATCCCGCGGCTGCACTCCGAGCAGGAGACACGCGTCTCGCGATCGGGGTGGCGGTAGCACCGGAGGACGGTTGCCTCTTGGTCTGGGGCCATCGCAATTAGCCTAGGCCAACCATGAAGGTTCACGTCGCGTTCACGCCCGACGAGGCGGCCGCAGCCCCGACCGGCATCGTCATCGACGTGCTCCGCGCGACCTCGACGATCGCCCAGGCGCTCTCGGCGGGGTATCGGCGCGTCCTCTGCGTCCCCGAGATCGACCAGGCCCGGGCGCTGCGCTCGCAGCTCCGCGACAGCATCGTCGGCGGCGAGCGGGACGCGGTCCGGATCGAGGGTTTCGACGTCGGCGCCTCGCCACGGGAGTTCCTCGACGCCCGTGCGGAGACGCTGATCCTCTCGACGACGAATGGGACGCGGACGATCGTCACGGCCTCGAAGCGGTGCGACGAGGTTCTGATCGGGAGCCTGCTCAACCTGGCCGCGGTTGCCGGCGTCGCGCGGGACCGCGGGGAGGACGTGGTCATTCTCTGCGCCGGGTACAAAGGCGCGTTCGCCCTCGACGACGCCTACTGCGCGGGCAGGTTCGTGCAGCTCCTGGACGCCGAGCCGACCGACGCCGCGGTTGCGGCGGAGGTGATCGCGGCCACCTATCCGAGCGCGCTGGCGGGACTCACCGCCCGGACGTACGGACCGCCGGGCCTGGAGGAGGACATCGCCTTCTGTGCCCGTGAGAGCCTGCTCGACGTGGTCCCGCGCTTCGCGGGCATGCAGGGACCGGCAGCCGAGATCGTCGTCTAGGAGGCTAGGCCGCCGCCGGAAGCAGCACGCGGAACGTCGAGCCTTGGCCGAGAGCGCTCTCGATCTCGATTCTGCCTCCGCTTTGGCTGACGAAGCCGTACGCCGTCGCGAGCCCGAGACCTGTCCCCTTGCCCGTGCCCTTCGTCGTGAAGAAGGGCTCGAGCGCCCTCGTGCGGGTCTCTTCGTCCATTCCCATCCCGGTGTCGGTCACCTCGACGGAGACGAAAGGCGCTCCCTCGAGCGCGAAGTCGCTCGTTGCGATCGTCAGACAACCGCCTCCGGGCATCGCATCGCGGCCGTTCAGGGCGAAGTTGACGACCACCTGCGCGAGCTGATCGGGATCGGTCTCCACCGCGGCGAGCCTCTCCGCCAGCGAGGTCGTCAGCTGCACCTCGGCGCCAAGCGTCCGTGCAAGCATCGACTCCAGGCCGCGGACGACGTCGTTGACGTCGATGCGCTGCGGCAGCAGCACCTGCTTGCGGCTGAACGCGAGCAGTTGCCGTGTGAGCGCAGCGGCATGGCCGGCGGCTTTCTGGATCTGGCAGACGTCCTCGGCGCGCGGGTCGTCGTGGTCGAATGAGTGGGCGAGCAGCTCCGCATAGCCCGTGATCGCGGTCAGCATGTTGTTGAAATCGTGGGCGATTCCCCCGGCGAGCTGGCCGATCGCCTCCATCTTCTGCGACTGGCGCAGCTGCTCCTCGAGCTGCTTCTGCTCGGTGATGTCGAGCAGGAAGCCCTGGTGGCACAGAATCGTCCCCTCCTCGTCGCGAACGGGGATCGTCTGGTCGAGTACCCACACAACGCGTCCGTCGCGCGCGAGGAAGCGGAATTCGCTGCGCGTCGGGATGCCTTGCTTCCGCGCCTCGCGGGCCAGCGCCGCCACGCGCTGACGGTCGTCGGGATGGATCCCATCGCGCGCCAGCTCGGGGCGGGCTGCCCACTCCTCGGGCGTGTAGCCGAGCAGCCCTTCGACCTGAGGGCTCATGTAGATCGTCGTGACAGGATCGTCGACGCTGTTCATGTAGGTGGCGAGGGGGATGTTCTCGATCAGTGACCGGTAACGCGTCTCTGCCACCCTGAGCTCCTCTTCGGCGGCGACCGTCTCGCTGATGTCGCGGATGAAGCCGACGAACGACGTTTTTTCGCCCTCGATCCTTGCGCTCGTCAGCTCGACGGGGAAGTTCGACCCGTCCGACCGCATCGCGGTCAGGCGCAGACGCTTCCCGAGCACCGTCACCTCACCGGTCTCGACATGGCGGCGGACGCCGTGGTCGTGGCCGTGTCGGAACTCCGGCGGGATGATCAAATCGCTGAGGCGGCGTCCGATCGCCTCCTCTCGCCGGTAACCGAAAGTCCTTTCCGCCGCGGGATTGAACTCGCGGACGATGCCCTCGTCGTCCATTGCGACGATGCAGTCCAGCGCCGACTCGACGATCGCGTGCCGCTCGTCGGCCTGGCGCGCTGCGGCCGCCAGCGCCGCACGCAGCCCGATCTCGGTCATCACGGCTGCCGCGAGACCTTCCGCGATCTCGATCTGGGCGGTGCTCCACTCGCGGGAGTGGCGGTCGATCGTGCACAGCACACCGACCACCTCACCCTCATCCGTTGTCAACGGCACGCCGAGATAGGCGCCGATCCCGAGTGTCGTGATCGTCGCTTCGTTTTGGGCGAGCGGGTGGATCTCCGTGTCTGCGATCACGAGCGGAGTCCCAGAAGAGACGACGTGCCGGCAAATCGTCTGGGACAACGACATGCGCTGCCCGGCGTCGATCTCGGGCAGACCGGTGATACCTGCGAAGACGATCTCGTCGGCGTCGCAGTCGGCCAGCGACACGAACGCGGCCGAGCTCTGGACGGCTTTCGCCGCGAGCCGGGCGAGCCGGTCGAATGTCTCGTCCTGCACGAAGCAAGCGGAGTCCTGAAGCACCATTGTCACGATCCGGTGATCGGCAGCCATTACTCCTGTTTGACAGGAACACCTGTTCGGGTATAGAACATACGTTCCCATGATCGCCTGTTTGCTCATCCCCGGTTTTCAGCTGCGAGCAGCGTTGCGAGAACGGCCGAGGTTGGCGCTCGTGCCGGCGGCGCTTGCACCGCTGCCGGGAACCGAGCCCCACGTGGGACCGGTCACAGCTGCCGCAGAGCTCGCAGGAGTGAAGCCGGGGATGCGGCTCGGCGAGGCGCTCGCGATGTGCCCGCAGCTCGTGCTCGTCGAGCAGGATCCCGCCACCGTCGAGCGCGAGTGGGAGGGAGTGCTGCAGCGGCTCGAGGACTCCGGCTTCGCCGTCGACCCCGAGGAGCCGGGACGCGTCTACTTCGAGACCAAGGGCGTCGAACGGCTGTACGGAGGTCTCGAGGCGGCGCTCGAGCGCGCGCTCGCCTCCGTCGGAACTGCCTGGGACCCACGCGCGGGCGCTGCGCAGCGCCGGTTCGCCGCTCTGGCGGCGGCGAGCGTCGCGCGTCCCGGGCAGGCACTTGTCGTCTCGGCGGGCAAGGAAGAAGGCTTCCTCGCCCCGTTGCCGCTCTCGCTGCTGCCGCTCACCGCCGACCGCTACGCGCAACTCGAAGGGCTGGGCGTTCGCAGGCTGGGGGAGCTGGCGGCGCTGCCCGGAGGAGCGGTTGCAGAGCGGCTCGGCCGGGACGGGACGCAGGCCTGGGCGCTGGCACGTGGCGGCGCGGGCGCACGCGTGCGCGGGCGACGCCCGCCGTCCGAGCTCGCGGAGGCGCTCGAGTTCCCAGAGGCGGTCGGGAACGAGCTGACACTGCGGCGCGCGTTCGGCTCCCTCCTCGACCGGCTGCTCGCGCGGCCGGAGCGGGCGGGACGGCCGTTTCGCAAGGTTGCGCTCTCCGCCAGGCTCGTCGGTGGTGGATCGTGGCGCCGGACGGTGACGCTGCGCGACCCGACGGCCGACCGGCCGCGGCTGCGCGCCGCCCTCGGCCCGAAGCTGCTCGAGATCCCCGCCCCCGTGCTCGAGCTGCGGCTCGAGGCCGTCGAGCTCTCCGCTTCGGTCGGCCAGCAGCTCGAGCTCGTCACGCCGGTGGGCGACGAGGTCACTGCACGCCTGAGCGACGGGCTGCGCCAGGTGCGCGCGAGCACGGGCTCCGGCTCCGTCGTCGCCGTCGTGGAGGTGGCGCCATGGTCGCGGATTCCCGAAGCGCGGGCGCTCTTCGTGCCGCGGGACGAATAAACGCCCCCCGACCTGCGCTGGTGGAAGCCAGCCCGGTCGGAATTCCGAAGCGGGTCAACCGGGAGGCTGTCTCGCTCGTGCGCGAGGAGTGGCGCGTCGTCGACCGCTGGTGGACGGAGGAGCCGCTCGACCGCCGCTACTTCGACGTCGTGCTCGAGTCGGGCCGGAACGCGTGCGTCTTCCGGGACGAGGAAGCCGGCTGCTGGTTCAGCCAGCGGGCCTGAGGGCTTCTTGCGAGAAGGACTCCCACTCGTCCGCGTGCGCACCCGGCACGACCACCCACTCCTTGAAGGGCTGCCCCTTCCCGGACGGGTCGAACAAGTGCGCGCCCTCGAGCGCCAGCGCGCGGGCGTGCGCGTCGGCATCCGGAAGCTTGAACACCATCGCACCTTCGTTCTTCGAGAATCCCGCGACCATCTTGCCGCTCCGCTTCACGCAGGGCATGCCCATCATCTGCGAGGGCTCGACGTCGTCGTTGCGGGCGCAGAGGTCGTCCACGAGCTCGTCGTAACGCGCCTTGGCGTCCATGCGAGGAATCTAGCGCGAAGCGATGCGGGCAACCGTGGGCGAAGGCTGCTCTGCGGCCGTGGTGAGCGCGTGCGCGAAGAGCGCGGTTGTCACCAGGGTGATCGAGGCCATCAGTGCCGCCATCGTGCGCATGCCAGTGTGCAACGCACCACAGCCTCAGGGGGATTCGCCCTAGGCCTGGATCTGGAGAAAGCGCCCATCGGGGAGCGCGTAGAGGCACGTCACCCGATCCGATGCCGGCCCGGGCTCGTCCCGTATTTCGACCCGGATCTCGGGCCGATCGACGAGCACGCCGTCGGTCCCGGGGGGGACGACGAACGCGTCGGTCAGCGGCCGCCCGCCGTCGGCCGGCGGCTCGTGCTGGTCAAACGCAGGGTTGGTGCCGCGCAGGTAGTCGGCGAAAGCGGCTCCCGGAGCGTGCAGGTTGAGGTAGCGGAGCTCCTCAGCAGCCGCGTTCCGAAAGCCGTGGACGACGAGCGGCGGCGCGAGCGCAAGCGTGCCGGGGGGGAGGACGTGCTCCTCCGGCTCCGAGCCGAGCAGGAACGTCAACTCGCCGACGAGGACGAAGAAGAGGTCGCAGTGGGTCCGGTGGACGTGCGGGGAGGCACCGTCGCGGCCCGGCCCGAACCGTGTCCACGTGACGACGAGTTCGTCGCGGTCGCACAGGATCTCGACGCGCCGGTCCGCCGAGTCGCCGACGACCTCGCCACTGCCCGGTTCTAGGAGGATCGGGTGGCCTACGTCGAGCTCCACTGCCATTCAGCCTATTCGTTTCTCGACGGCGCCTCACATCCGGAGGAGCTGGCGCTCCGGGCGGCGGAGCTCGGGTACGAGGCGCTCGCGCTCACCGACCACGACGGCGTCTACGGCTCGCTCGAGCTCGCCCACGCCGCGAAGCTCGTCGGCGTCCGCCCGATCACCGGGGCCGAGGTGACGCTCG
>DATLDK010000011.1:0-8989 GCA_035525905.1 Gaiellaceae bacterium
GCGGTGATCTGGGCCGGCCAGGGATACAGCTCCTCGAAGAAATTCAGCGTCCCGCACTGCCCGTGCTCGCCGAAGCTGGAGTCGTCGGCGCCGACGTCGAGCACGGTCGTCTCCGCGGTCGGCGCCATCGTGTCCATGAAGAGCGCGAACTTGCGCCTCCGGGAACGAAGGGAGATCGCGTCGGTCAGGCGCATCTGGGTGGAACAGTAAGGTGCGAGGGAGTGCTCGAGGACGTCGTCAAGCCGCGCGGGCCCTACCGGCTCAACCTGATGACGTTCGGCCGGCACTACGAGACGCCGCTCCCGAACGGGACGAAGGGCGCGGCCTGGCAGCTGCGCGACGGCCGGGTCGAGCTGCGGGCGCCCGACGAGGAGTCGCTCGGGCGGCTTCGCTTCTGCCTCGCGCTCGACGCCGACACGACCGAGTTCGTGAAGACCTTCCGCCGAGACGCGCTGCTCGGGCCCTCGATCTCGAACCTCTATGGGTTGCGGCCGCTGCGCCGGCCGACGGTCGCCCGGGCGCTCCTGCACGCGGTCTGCGGCCAGCTCGTCGACGTGAAGACGGCCGTCGCGATCGAGCGGAGGATCATGAATGCGATCGGCGACCACGCACCCGGGCGCGAGCCGATCGGGAGATTCTCCCCGGCCGAGCTACGCCGCTTCGGGCTCGCGACTCAGCGCGCGTCGGCGCTCGTGCGGGTGTGCCGGACGATCGATCTCGAAGGGCTGAAGCAGCAGCCGCTGGACGCGGTGGCCGCGCGACTGCTGCGCGAGCGAGGCCTCGGCCCCTGGTCGCTGGGCGTCCTCTCGCTGCACGGCATCGGGAGCTACCGGTACGGGCTCGTGGGCGATCTCACCCTCGTCAAGCTCTGCTCGGCGCTCCGCGGCCGCTGGGTCGAGCTGCACGAGACGGCGGAGCTGCTCGAGCCCTACGGCGAGTGGGCGGGGCTGGCAGGCGCGTACCTGATGGCCGGCTGGAGCCGCGGCCTCGTGCCTGGCGCGAGCCCGGACCGCGCGCGCTTTGTCCGCTCACTCGCTGCGTAATAGGATCGCCGTTGTGAAGCTGGGCCACAACTCGAAGGTCGACCTGATCAAGGGCGTACCGCTGTTCGCCGAGGCTTCGAAGGGACATCTGGCCGAGATCGCGGCGATCGCCGACGAGGTCGACCTCCCCGAGGGCAAGACCCTGATCGCCGAGGGCGACACCGGGCGCGAGTTCTTCGTCCTGATCGACGGGACGGCGGACGTGACGCAGGGCGGCAAGCAGATCGGGCGGATGATGGGGCCCGGAGACTTCTTCGGCGAGATCGCCCTGGTCGCGAAAGCGCCCCGCACGGCAACCGTCACGACCACGTCCCCCGTGCGCGCGCTCGTGATCACGGACCGCGCCTTCCGCCAGCTGCTCGAGCAGTCGCCCGAGATCGCGGTGGTCGTGCTGACCGCGCTCGCCGAGCGCCTGGCACCGACCGCCATCTAGGCGCGTCCCACAGACTTACACTTGGGCGAGTGACCGTCGACCCGCGCAAGATCGCGATCATCGGCACCGGCAAGACCGGTGAAGCGCTCCTGACGGGGCTGCTCTCGTCGGGCTGGCGTACGGTTGCCGAGGTCACTGCGTCCACACGACGGCAGGAGCGCGCAGACGAGCTGCGCGAGCGCCACGGCGTCGACGTCACCGTCTCGAACGCGGAGGCGGTCGCCGGTGCGTCTCTCGTCGTCGTCGCCGTGAAGCCTCAGGACATCGAGACGCTGCTCGGCGAGATCGGCCCCCTGATCCAGCCCGACCAGACCGTGCTCTCGATCGCGGCGGCGATTCCGACCACGGCGATCGAGCGTCATCTCGGCTCGGGCGTCCCGGTCGTCCGCGCGATGCCCAACCTGCCCTCGATCGTGCACGAGGGGATGGCGGGGGTCTGCGCAGGGGCGCACGCCGGCGAGGAGCACCTGACGCTCGCTGAGGAGGCGCTCCAGAACCTCGGAGCCGTCGTCCGCGTCTCGGAGCCGTACATGGACGCCGTCACGGCGGTCTCCGGGTCCGGGCCCGCCTACTTCGCCCTCCTCGCCGAGGCGATGATCGAAGCGGGGATCCTGCTGGGGCTCTCGCGCGAGGTGTCGACGCAGCTCGTCGTCCAGACGATGCTCGGGACCGCGAAGCTGCTGCGGGACCTGAAGATGCACCCGGTCGAGCTGCGCGAGGCGGTCACCTCCCCCGGCGGAACGACGATCGCGGCCATCCGGGAGCTCGAGCAGGCAGGCGTCCGCGCGGCGTTCCTGAACGCGATCCAGGCCGCGATGGACCGCTCGCGGGAGCTCGCACATGGCGAGTCGTAGCCTCAACGGCGTCGAGATCCGCGTCGTCGACGATCCCGCACGGGAGGCGGCCGGCTTCCTGATCGAGCACGCCGCCGCCGGCGGCCACATCGCGGTGTCGGGAGGCTCGGCCCCCGGCCCTGCCTACCGGCTGGCAGCGCAGCACCATCCCGACTGGACGGGAGCACACGTGTGGTTCGGAGACGACCGGGTCGTGCCGCCGGACGACGATCGCTCCAACTACCGCCTGGTGCGCACGACCCTCCTGGACGCGCTCTCGCGCTCCCCGGAGGTGCACAGGATCCGCGGCGAGCGTCCCCCCGAGGAAGCGGCCGCGCTCTACCACGACGAGCTCGAGGGCATCACGCTCGACCTGGCGCTGAACGGCATCGGCCCGGACGGCCACACCGCCTCGCTCTTCCCCGCGTCGCCCGCGCTCGGCGACCGAGAACGGCGCGCGGTCGCGGTCGAGGCCGCCCTGGAGCCATACGTGCCGCGCGTCACCATGACGCCCAAGGTCTTCACCGAGACGCGCGTGCTCCTGTACCTCGTCGCCGGCGAGAGCAAGGCGGCGGCGGTGAAGGCGGCCTTCGCCGACGAGCCAAGCCTCGCCACTCCCGCAAGCGGGATCCGCGGACGGACGACGATCGCGATCCTCGACGCGGCGGCCGCGTCACTGCTGCCCCCCGGTTAGGCCCTCAGGGCAGCAGCGGCGACTCGAGCTCGGCCGCCATGTCTCGGCGGCCGGCGATCGCCTGGAGCACGAGCACCGTATCGGCGACGGGGACGTCCTCGAGGTACTCCTCACGGGTCTCGAACGACTCGAGCACGTCCTCCACCGCCTCGATGTAGCCGACCACGTCCTCGGCGGCGATGAACGCGAGCGCGTCGGCCACCTCGTTCGGGAACGCGTCGTGCGTGCGGGCGTAGTCGGCATGGACCCGCACGTGCTCCCACTCCCCGAGCGCGGCGAACGCGAGCGCGGCCGCGTAGCGGCCGATCGGCGACTCCGCCTCGGCGGCGCCCGCCTCGAGCGCCCAGTGTGCATCGTTTGCAGCCGCCTCCCAGTCCCCGGCCAGGATGCGGGCCTTCACGGCCCCGATAGGCCTTCCCCAGCTCGCCGGCGGCGCGTGCTCCCAGCTCTCGCGATAGCGCTCAGCCGCGCGGGCGAACCACTCTCGCCCGTCCGCTCCGGCCATCAGCGCAGCGAGCCCGGCCGCCGACGCGGCGTTCGCCAGCCGCGTCAGCTGCTTCTGGCGCGCATCCGGGTCCTCAGGCAGGCGCGCCTCGCCGTCCGTGTAACGCTCGCCGGCACGGCGGTGGAGGGCGGCCCAATCGGTCACGTCGCTCAGCGGGTCAGGTACGGCAGCAGCGCCCGCACCGGCTTCTTTCCCGCCACCACGGCCCGGCGGAGCGGGCCGGGGACGCGGGTGGAAGCGAACGTGAGCGAGTCGACGTGCGAGACGAGATCCGCACCGGTGTCGTCATAGCCCGAGAAAGCGTCGATGCCGACGGTGAGCTTGGCTGGCAGATCGCCCCGCTGGTACGTCCAGTGGTGCTTCCACTTTCCGCCCGGAGCCCGATAGAGGAAGACGAATTGCGGGCCGACGCGCGCGACCCGCAGCTCGAGCCAGCCGCCGGGGCGGGCGGACAGCGCGAGCGCCGACGTGCCGTTCACCGTCGTCTTGCGCTCGAACACGTCGACCCCGTCGACCCGGCCGACTCGGAACGCGAGCCAGTTCTCCCGCGCACGGTCGCTCACCGGGCGGCGCACGAGCAGCCCCGAGAGCGACCAGTTGGCCGTCGGGAAGGCGTTCGTCTTCCCGGAGATCCGAATTCGCGTCGTGGCGACGAAGTCGCCGACCACGGGCTTCATCAGCGCGAACGCTCGGTCGCGGTTCACCCACCAGCTGCGGCCGGGCACGATCGTCAGCTCGCCGTCCGTCGTTTCGTCGATGTCGAAACGCGGAGCGACACCGTCCTGCAGGTCTCCTTCGATCACTTGCCACTCGGAGACGGTGCCCGCGTCGTCGAAGGGGTCGGAGAGCGACGCCAGCGGCACCCCTGCGGCGCCGGCAGCAGCGACGAGGACGAGACCGCCGAAGACGGCGGCAAAAGCCGTGCGGACGCTCACGATCGCATCGTAATCTGCCGCAGGCGGCGAGAGGCGTCACGGCGACAATTCGGGTATGCTCCGGCCAGCGCAGCTCGTCCGCATGTGGGAACAGCACGAGCGCGCCACTCCTGAGGAAAAGCAGCACGACACGGAAGTAGCCGACAACCGTGCTGCGTATATGTCAGAAGCGATACTTCAACCGACACACACGTCGGACGCGGCGGATGGCCTGAAGGCCGACGCGCTCCGCGCGCAGGACTGGGCGGGCGAGCCCCTGCTCCATCCCGGCGAGGAGCCGGACGAGGTGCTGACGCCGGGCACGGCCCGCCGCGCCGCCCTCGACGAGGCGCTCACGGAGATCGACGCCGGCCGCGCGACCCCGTCGGCCCGCTGGAAGGTTCGCTTCGGCTTCCTGCTCGGCCTCGAGCGTGTCCTCTCCTCGAAGCCGCCCACCACGGCTGCCGGGACCGAACTGCGCAAGCACCAGATCGACGCGCTCGCCGGCATGCTGACCGAGCTGATCGCGGCGAACCAGCGTGCCGACGAGGAGGAGAATGGCAACGGCCACGCGGAGGCGGAGCTCGAGCCGGACGACGCGGAGGAAGAGGACGACGTCGCCGAGGACGACCAGGACGAAGAGCTCGAGGAGTTCGTGGGCGAGGATCCAGGCGCCGTCCGCCGCTACCGCTTTCGCCATCCGACCGCGTCCGGCAAGACGATCGCGGCCGCAGGCTTCGTCGAGGCGGCGCGGTCGCTCGGGATCCTGATCCTCACCCACCGGCGGCTGCTCGTCTCCCAGTTCCAGCGCGACCTGACCACCGAAGGCTACGGCGACCGGTTCACCGACTTCATCGAGGCGGGCAAGGAACCGCTGCGCGGCGATCCGATCACGATCCAGACGTACGCCTGGTTCGCGCGCCACGCCGGCTCGCTGTCGCGCGACGCCTACCAGCTCGTGATCTGCGACGAGGCGCACACCGCCCTCGGCGAGAAGACGAGCGCCGCGATCCGCAGCTTCCCCGAGCCGATCTACATCGGCATGACGGCGACCGAGCAGCTGATCGCCAAGCAGGTCTCGGACGTCTTTCCCGCCTCGGTCGACGACCTCCCGCTTGCGGACGCCGCCCGCCGAGGGCTGATCGCGCCGCTCCGCTGCCTCCGCGTTCCGCCTGCCGCGGCGATCAACTCGGTCCCCATCGTCGGCGGCGACTTCGAGGAGCGCGCCCTGGCAGCCGCGCTCGACCATCAGGCCCTGAACCAGGCGGCGGCGAGCCTCTACCGCGAGCGGTTCGACTCCACGCCCGGGATCGTCTACGCCGCGGGCGTCGACCACGCGTACAACCTCGCCCAGGAGTTCCGCGCCGCCGGCCTCAAGGCGGAAGCGGTGTCGGGGCGCACGCCGCCGGTGAAGCTTGCAGAGACGCTCGCCTCCTACGAGCTCGGCGAGATCAACGTGCTGATCAACGCCATGCTGCTGGCCGAGGGTTGGAACTCGCCGCGGGCGACCGTCTGCATGCACCTCGCACCGACCGCCTCGAAGCGGGTGTACCAGCAGCGGATCGGCCGGATCATGCGGACGCACCCGCGTAAGGAGGCGGGGATCGTCGTCGACTTCACGCCCAAGTCGGCCACGCACAACGACCGCGTCGTCTCGCTCCACTCGCTGCTCGAGGCCGACTTCTACCGCGAGGGAGCACGCGTCACCCCCGCTCCCCGCCGCCGCGTCCAGCGCCGCGCGCGCCGCCGCCTTTCGCCGGCGAACTGGCTCGTCCCGGTCACCGCAGACGTCTCACGCCGGCTCGCCGTGATCCAGCGGGAGTGGCAGCGCATCGACCCCAAGTTCCTCGACGAGGACGAACAGCGCTACTGGGCCACGATCGCCGGCCGCCAGCTTCGCTTCGACCAGCGAGCGGAGTTCGCGAAGAAGTTCGCCGAAGGTCGCGCGTCCAAGCCCGCGCTCGAGACGTTCCTCTCTGTCTGCTCAGCCGAGAACCCGAACCGGCGGCTGCGCATGACCGCGCTGCAGGACCGCGTCTCGATGAAGATCGAGCGCGCCGACTTCGACGACCTGGTCACGCTCGTCAGCCAGGCGCCGCCCTGGGACAAGGACCGAGCGGCAGGGATCAGGATCCTCCTCCGCGCGATCGGGGAGGGGAAGGCGAACGCGCCCGACCAGATCCTCCAGCGCTGGACGTGGAAGCTCGCCAAGGCGACCCGAAAGACCCAGGACCGCCGCGCCAGCGCGGAGTTCCCGGAGGCGAAGCGGCTCCTGGGCGCCGTGGCGAACTCGCGCGGACACCGGCACGAGGACAACGTGAACAAGCTCGTACTCGTGGCAAAGGCGCTCCCCCTCGACGTGGGCGCGGCGCTGCTCGCCTCCTCGGAGGGCTACACGCCACGCGCCAACAACGCACTCGAGAAAGCACGCGACGAGCTCGGCGAGACGATGGCGATCGCGAACGCCCTCGCCGACAACCTGCCGGCGCCGAAGGCTCCTTCACGCAAGTCACGGCGGCGCAAGCGAAAGAAGAAGCCGGGCGAGGGGCAGCCGCAAGCGCCCGTCCAAGGCGCCACGGCCAGCGAGAACGGCGCCGCTCCGGCCGACGGCGGCGAGGTCAAGCCGAAGCGCCGCCGCCGGCGCCGCAGGCCCGCCGCCGCGGCCGGGGACGGCTCGGCACCGGCGACTTCGGCCGAACCGTCTTCCTCCGAGTAGCGAAGGTTTCTACGTGCTGATCCTGATCGCGATCGGGTTCGTCGCCGGGATCGTGACCGCCCTGTCGCCGTGCGTGCTGCCGGTGCTGCCGATCGTCCTCGCCGGTGGGGCCACCGGACGTCGCCCGCTCGCGATCGTCGCCGGCATCGTCGTCAGCTTCACGGTCTTCACGCTCTTCGCCGCCTGGCTCCTCGACCTGCTCGGCCTGCCGCAGGACGTGCTGCGCAACCTCGCGATCGGGCTGCTCCTGCTCGTCGCGCTCTCCTTGCTCGTCCCGAAGGCGGGTGAACTGCTGGCGCGGCCGCTGCAAGTGTTGACGCGCCGCGGCTCGGGCGATCACGGGGGAGGCTTCTGGCTGGGCGCCAGCCTCGGGCTCGTCTTCGTCCCCTGCGCAGGACCTGTGCTCGCCGCGGTGACGGTGATCGCCGCCAAGCGCGAGGTCGGCCTTGACGGCGTGCTGCTCACACTGGCCTACGCGCTCGGAGCCGCCCTGCCGATGCTCGCGATCGCGTTCGCAGGCCAGCGGGCAGCTCGGGCCTTCCGCGCCCGAGCGGAGAACGTCCGGCGAGTGGCTGGAGTCCTCGTGGCGGCCGCAGCGCTCGCGATCGCGTTCGGCGTCGACCAGAGCCTGCAGACCAGGATCCCCGGCTACACGGCGTCGCTCCAGGAGCGCTTCGAGCGCTCCCCGACGGCACAGCGCGAGTTGAGGAACCTCACGGGCTCCCACGCACCCCAGCCGCGCGCGAACGGCGAGGGGGCGTTGACCGACTACGGCAAGGCGCCCGAGTTCAACCGGCTGGGAGCGTGGATCAACTCGGAGCCGCTGACCCTGGCCGGGCTACGGGGCCACGTCGTGCTGATCGACTTCTGGACGTACTCGTGCATCAACTGCCTACGGACGCTCCCGTACATCCGCGAGTGGGACGCGCGCTACCGCAAGGCCGGGCTGACGATCGTCGGCGTGCATTCGCCCGAGTTCGCGTTCGAGCGGGTCGAGTCGAACGTGCGCGAGAACGTGAAGAAGCTGAAGCTCCGGTACCCCGTCGCTCTCGACAACGAGTACGGCACCTGGTCGGCCTGGAGCAACCAGTACTGGCCGGCGAAGTATCTGATCGACAGGAGTGGCCACGTGCGCTACTACCACTTCGGCGAGGGCGAGTACGGCAAGACCGAGGAGGCGATCCGAAGCCTGCTCGGAGCCGACGCGCCCGCCGCATCCGGCCTCGAGGATCGCAGCCCGCACGGCCAGGTCACGCCCGAGACCTATCTGGGCTACAAGCGGCTCGATCGCAACGCCGGCGAGGAGGCCGTCGAGGACAAGCCCCATGCCTATACGTTGCCCCGCGGACTGCTCGCCAACGAGCTCGCGTTCGGCGGTATCTGGACGGTCGAGGACGAGCGCGCGGTCGCCGGGCTCAGCGCCAGCCTCAGGCTGCAGTACCGCGCTCGCAACGTCTATCTCGTGCTGACCGGAAGAGGATCCGTGCGCGTGCTCGTCGACGGCAAGCCGGAGCGCACCGTCGAAGTCGCGGCCGACCGGCTATACACGCTCGCCGAGCGCCAGCAGATCGGCGACCACTTGCTCGAGCTCCGCTTCAGCCCGGGGATCGCCGGCTACGCATTCACGTTCGGGTAGGCCAGAATCAGGGGCATGATCGCGAGGGACACTGCGATCGTCGGCCGGGACGCCGAGCTCGCCGCGATCGACGACTTCATCACCGATCCGGCGCGTGTTGCCTTGCTGGTCGAAGGCGAGCCCGGGATCGGCAAGACGACACTCTGGCTCCATGCGGCCCGGGCCGCGGAGCTGCGGGGACACCGCGTCCTCCGCGCCGAGCCCGCGGAGCGGGA
>DATLDK010000091.1:0-9955 GCA_035525905.1 Gaiellaceae bacterium
CTACCATGCGGATCACCACGCGCTGGTCGCCCGCGTTGACAGTCCGGGCTACATCCCAGCGCTGGCGGCACTCGTCGCCGAGCACGACGTCAGGTTGATCGTCCCGCTCACCGATCTGGACCAGATGCTGCTGGCGCAGTCGCGCGCGGCGCTCGCTCCGGCGCTCGTGCTCGTACCCGAGCCGGAGGTCTGCCGGACGATGGGCGACAAGTACGAGGCTCATCTCTTCTTCGAGCGGCACAGGATCGCGAGCCCGCGCAGCTGGCTGCCGGGGGACGTACCGGCCCATGCGCGCTACCCGCTGCTCGTCAAGGTGCGCGAGGGCTTCGGCTCGCGGCACATCTACAGGGCCCACGACCGGAGCGAGCTCGACTTCTTTCTCGGCTACACGACGGTCGACTCGTTCGTGCAGGAGCTCTGTGAGGGAGAAGAGTTCTCCGTCGACGTCTTCTGCGACCTCGAGAGCATCTGCCTGAACGCGATCCCGCGCACGATGATCCAGTCCAAGGGGGGCGAGTCGATCAAGGGCGCCTCGATCAAGGACACGGAGCTGATCGAGCACGCGTGCCACGTCGCGGAGACCGTCGGCATCGTCGGGCCGGCGAACATTCAGTGCTTTCGCGAGCCCGATGGCTCACTGCCGGTCACAGATGTGAATCCTCGGTTCGGCGGGGCTTTCCCGCTGCCGCTCGCGTCGGGCTCGCGCTACCCTGAGCTCGCGGTGCAACTCGCGAACGGGGAGCGTCTCGAGCCGACGCTCGGCGCGTTCCGCGCAGGGGTCATGATGACGCGGTTCTTCTCCCATCTCTGTCTGACAGCCGGTGACGGCGGTAGCCTCGTTCCGTTCGCGGAAGAGCTCCCAGAGCCGGTCGCAGGCGAGCCCGGCGAGGCGTGACCCGCCTCACCGCGGCCCCTTGCGTCGGGGCTAGCCTGGCCCTCCTGGGCCTCGCCGCGGCGTGCGGCGGGGCCGTCGAGGAGGTCGCCCCGCCCCCGCCTCCCTACACGGCGCCGGTCGATCCGCCCGAGCCACGGCCGCTTCCGCCACCCCCGAAGGCGAAGCCCACGAAGGTTCTGGTCACGGTCGTCGACGGCGACACCCACGGCCGCCTACGCGGAGCGCGCGTGGTCATCGGCCACCGCGCCGGCTACGCGAACGTCCGCGGCCTCGCGTCGGTGAAGATCAGGCGGCGTGCGGCACTTCCGGTTCGCGTCTCGAAGCCCGGCTACGCGATGCGCATCGTGCGCATGCCGTTCAAACAGCGGCGCGAGGTGACGGTCCGTCTCTACCGCGATTCGCTCCAATGGCCGATGTACGGCGCCAATCCGCGGCGCACGCAGGCGCAGGGGGAGATCAAGCTGCGCCCGCCCTTCAAAGTCGTGTGGTCGAGAGGCATCGGGACGCTGATCGAGTTTCCTGCCGTGATCACCGCCGGTGTCGCCTACATCGGCAACTACAAGGGCACCGTCTACGCGCTCAACATGAGAGACGGCAAGGTGATCTGGAAGTACGACCCACCCGGCGGAAAGATGGCGTCCTCGCCCGCGATCGTCGGTGACGCTCTGGTCGTGCACGGCATGGACGGACTCATCCGCGTGCTGGACCGCGGCAACGGTCGGCTCCGCTGGAGCTTCCGCGTCGGCTCGCCGGTCGAGTCGTCCCCGATCGTCCGCGGCGCGATCGACTACTTCGGTGCCTGGAACGGGCGCGTCTACGCGCTCGATCTCGAGCGGCGGAGGCTCCGTTGGAGCCAGCGGAGCGGCTACAAGATCACCTCGAGCGCGGCGGTCGCCGGGACCACGCTGTACATCGGCGACTATGGGGGCCGGCTGCTCGCGCTCTCGACGCGGACGGGCAGAATTCGCTTCAAGCGCTCAGTCAACGGCCGCGTCTACGGGACACCGGCGGTGGCGGCCGGCCGCGTTTTCGTGCCTTCCTCGACCGGCAACAGCCTCACTGCCTTTACGACGAGCGGGCGCTACCTCTGGCGCGTGCAGACGGGCGGTTACGTCTACTCCTCGCCCGCGGTCTGGGCGGGCCGAGTCTTCTTCGGGTCGTACACCGGGCGCTTCTATTCCGTCTCCGCGAAGTCGGGGCGAGTCCTCTGGAGCGCCGCCGCCGGCGGCCCGGTCTCCGGCGCCGCGGTGGTCGTAGGGGGCGTCGCGTATGCGGGCTCCACGTGGGGCCGCATCACCGGCGTCGATGCGAAGAGCGGCCGCGTCGTCCTCAGCTTCCCGCACGGCGAGTACGTCCCGGTGTCGGGCAACGGCCGGCGCCTGCTCCTGCACGGCTATTCGCGAATCTGGGCGGTCGAGCCCAGGGCATGAAGAAATGGATGCTCGTCGGCGGCGTGGTACTCGTCCTCCTCGCCGGCGGGCTGGTCGCCGGCTACGTGCTCTACAAGCGCGATAAGGCCGCCGACGTGCGTGGTTCCTCGACCGAGGAGTTCGTGACGAGCGAGGAGGAGGAGCTTCCGCCCGCTCCGCCGCCGAAGGCTGAGAAGCTCGCGGTTGTCTGGCCGCTGAACGGCTACGACGCCGAGCGGCATCGCGTTGCGCCTTTCGCTCTCCGGCCGCCTTTCCGTCGGATTTGGACGTTCAAGGCACGGCAGCTCGTCGAGTTCCCGCCCGCGGTTGCCTACGGGCGCCTTTACTTCTCCAACAACTCGGGCGTCATGTTCGGGGTCAACGCGAAAACGGGCAGGCGTGCCTGGAAGCAGCGAATCGGTCGCTGCGTGGCCGCCTCGCCCGCGGTCGCCGAGCACACCGTCTACCAGACCTTCCTGAACCGGCCGCCCTGCAACAGCAAGGCGAAGCCGGGACGCCTCGAAGGCGAGGTGATCGCCTTCGCGTCCGGCTTCGGGAAGATCCGCTGGCGGACGAGGATCGGCCCGACCGAGTCGTCGCCGCTCGTCGCCGACGGTCGCGTCTACGTCGGCGACTGGCGGGGCCGCGTCTACGCGCTCGATGCGAAGACGGGCGCAGTGCGCTGGACGTTCCGGGGCAAGGGTCGGATCAAGGGAGGGATCGCGAAATCGGGGAGCCGCCTGTACGTCGGCACCTACAGCGGCTACCTCTATGCCATCCGCGCGACGACCGGGAAAGTGATCTGGCGGACCCGCTCCCAGGACCGCCTCGGTGGCCGCGGGCAGTTCTACTCGACGCCCTCGGCCGCATACGGGCGCGTCTACATCGGCTCCACCGACGGCAAGGTCTATTCGTTCGGGGCAGTGAGCGGCAAGCTCCGCTGGTCGAAGGGCACCGGCGGCTACGTCTACGCCTCGCCCGCGGTGTGGCGGAAGACCGTCTTCGCCGGGTCGTACAGCGGGCGCTTCTACGCGCTCGATGCCGCTACCGGCGATGTCCGCTGGCGCTTCCGCGCCCAGGGTCACATTTCCGGTTCGGCGACGGTCCTCGAAGGGGTCGTCTACTTCTCCACCTTCGACGAGGTGACGTATGCGCTCGACGCGCGCTCGGGCAAGCTCCTCTGGACGTACGCCGACGGGAAGTACGGCGGCGTCGTCGCCGACCACGACCGTCTGTATCTCGTCGGCCACGCGCGCGTGTACGGGATGGTGGAGAGGTAGAGTCGCCGCCGTGAGCAGCCCCTCAACTACCGATCACGATCCAGATGCCGAGCGGGAGGTAGACCTCCGCTCGGTCTGGGACCGGATCTCGTCGCGCTGGTGGCTGCCCGTATTGGGCCTCGTCCTCGGCCTCGTGATCGGGTTCGCCCTCGCACTCGGCGGCGGCAAGCTCTACCAGGCGGAGACGCTCATCCAAATGGGCCAGCCCTTCTCGCCGAACGGCGGCGCCCCCGTCGCCAGCTTCATCACCAACGGACGGGCCGTCGCCGAGATCATCCGCTCCGAGTCAGCCCTCGAGCGGGCCGCGAAGGGCTCTGGGCTGCGGGTCCGTGCGCTACGCGGCAACGTTGCCTCTCAGATCGTCGGAGCGAGCGGTCCAGGTGCCCGGCCGACCGGTGCGCCGCTCGTGACGATCAAGGTGGTCGCGGCCCAGCCGCTGAAGGCCGAGAAGGCAGCCGACGCCCTCGCCGCCGAGGTGATCGACCGGACCGCCGCGCAGTACGTCGACACCAAGATCAAGGCGTTCGACGATCAGCTGGCGTCCATTCAGGAGCAGCTGAACACGCTCGTCCCCCGCATCGCCCTCCTGGAGGACGCGGTCGAGGAGCCCGGGCTCGGCGCGCTCGACAAACTCGTGCTCGTCAGCTCGCTGGACAACAACCAGGCGCGCCGAGGCCAGCTGCTCGAGCTGCAATCCAACGTGCGGCAGCAGCTCGCCCTGGCCGAGAACGTGGAGAAGACCGCCGTGATCGAGCCCGCCGCCGCAGTCAAGACGACGGCTCGCAGCGGTCGCAACGGCGCGCTCGTCGGCGGCCTGATCGGATTGCTGCTCGGCTGCGCGGCAGCGCTGCTCGCGGACTCGTTCCTCGCGCGCCGGACCAGCCGCACCGCCTAGCCGATGGTCGACGGAAAGCGTGTCGCGGTCGTCGTCCCCGCCCACGACGAAGAGCGCCTGATCACGACGACGCTCGCGGGGATCCCCGAGTTCGTCGATCGGATCCTCGTCGTAGACGACGCCTCGGGAGACCGGACGGCTGAGCTCGTGCGCTCGTCCGGGGACCCGCGCGTCGAGCTCGTCCCACGTGCGGAGAACGGTGGCGTCGGGGCCGCGATCGTAACCGGCTACGAGCGCGCGCTCTCGGAGTCCCTCGATGTCGTCTGCGTGATGGCCGGCGACAACCAGATGGACCCGGTCGACCTGCTCACGCTCGTCGAGCCTGTGGCTCGCGGCGACGTCGACTACGCCAAGGCCAACCGGCTCGTCTCCGGGGAGGCGTGGAAGCTGATCCCGCGCACCCGCTACGTCGGCAACGCGATCCTCTCCCTGCTGACCAAGGTGGCCTCCGGGTACTGGCACGTGGCGGACTCGCAGACGGGCTACACCGCGATCTCCCGCTCGATGCTCGGGCAACTCGACCTCGACCGGATCTACCGCGGCTACGGCTTTCCCAACGACATGCTCGTGCACCTGAACGTCTGGAACGCTCGCGTCCGCGACTTCCCGTCGCGGCCCGTCTATGACGTCGGCGAGGAGTCCGGGATCAGGCTCCGCCGGGTCATCCCGCGGATCTCGTGGCTGCTGGTGAAGGGGTTCTTCTGGCGTCTGCGGGAGAAGTACGTCATCCGCGACTTTCACCCGCTCGTCTTCTTCTACGCACTCGGGCTGCTGATGACTGCGGCAGGCCTGCTGCTCGGTGCGATCGAGGCGATCCTGCGGCTGCTGGGGAACGAGATCACCACGCCGACGATCGTGCTCGTCGCGCTGCTCCTGATCTCCGGGAGCCAGTTCACCCTCTTCGCCATGTGGTTCGACATGGAGTCGAACAAGGACCTGCGCTGAAGCCGCTCAGGAAGCGGGTTTGCGGCGTTGTAAGCTGCCGTTCGTGTCCCGTTTACTCGTGGGTGTGTGCCTCGCGCTGGCGCTCGTTGCCTCGGCAGCCGCAGGGGTGCAGCGAGTAGGCCCGATGCCGCTCACCGAGCCGGTGACTGTGCGATGCGATCCGCCGTTGGAGACACCCGTTGACGAACCCGTCCCTCGCCCGCTGATGTCCTTTCACGCAGGACTCAGCGGGCGGATTAGCGGGGTACTCATTTGGCGAAGACTCGGAACCCAGTTCACGCTCCTGGGTCCCAAGTCGTTCTGGTGGAACCGGACCGAGTGCAGGAAGGTGACTCTGCCGAAGCGACTGCCAAGTGCGAGCCTCGTGAGGGTGCCCGAACCCAGAATCACCTGCCTGATCCCAGGCCGGTATCTCTTGATCCACGCGTCTCGCCGCAACGGGGTCAACTCTCTGTCGTTGCGCGCGATGCCCCACGGTCAACTGATCCTGCGCGTGGAACTCGTCGGCAAGACGATTCGCTCCTACGCTTCCCGCTACGCGGTTCGGCTCTGCGAACTGAATGCGTAGTGGGATGCGCCCGGTGGCGCGCAGAGGCTGAGCGGACCTGCGCTCAAGCCGCGGGCTAGGCCGCTGCGGGGACGATCTCGTCGGCCCGCAGCTCGAGCACGACTGCGCTCCCGAAGCTGACGAGGTACGTGGGCTCCTCCCGGGCGAACTTGCCGACGAGGTAGCCGAGGGTCTCGGGGCCGATATCGCCGCGTGGCTGCACGAGTCGCACCGTGCCGGTGCGGAGAAATACCGTCTCGGTAGGAGTCATGTATCTGCAACCGCGCTCGAGCGCTTCGAGTTACGGGGTTGACCGACCTAGATTGCCCCTCGGCTCCAGCGCCGGCGACGCGGGCCGTTGGCCGCCGCCTTCAGGTCTCCGAGCTCCGCGATGTAGCGCTCGAGGCAGCCTGGGTGCACGAGCGGGAGTGGTGCTGGCTCGCAACGCGTTCGCGCGAGTCCGGGTAGACGCTCGAGGGCGTTCGCCTCGACATAGCAGACGACGTTCTGCGCGAACCACCACTTCACCTCGGGGTGCTCCCAGAGGGCCGCGCGGAAGGGGTCCGTCGCCACATACCCCCGGGAGCGGAAGAGCTCAGCCCAGTAACCGGGCCATTGCTCGTTGACGTGATTGATCCCGCCCTGTCCCGGTATCGCGGCAGAGAAGAGCACGACGTCGGAGAGAGAGACCAGGGTTCCGACGAACCGCTCTGCATGGCGCGCCTCGAGGAGGTGTGCCACCTCCAGGCAGAGGGTCAGGTCGAACCAGCGTTCGACCTCGAGTGGCTCCTCGAAGTCGACCGCACGGAACTCCCCGGGGGTGACGAGCAGCCTGGAACGGTCGATCCACGGCCCGTCGTAGCCGACGAGATCCTCCACGCCGTGCTCCCTGAAGACCGCGAGCCAGGCACCGAGGCCGCACCCGACATCGACGACGCTTCGTGCCGCCACTTGCTGGAGCACCAGTGGCACCGTCGCGCGCGCGGACTCCGTCGAGCCGCGCAGCCACTCCTCATAGTCGATTTGCTCGTATAAAGCCGCCACTCGGAGCATAGTAGGGTCGATGCGGCAGACACTCGAAACCGGAAGCGAGCGCAGCGACGCTCCCGCCGTCGGCGTCCGTCCGAGACGTAGGACGACGAGCACGACCCTCTCGGCGTGCTGCATGACGTCCGGACGACGTCCTCGATTGCTCGCCGGCATCCTCGCGTTGCTGCGCGGAGTCGCAGACGAGATCGTGGTCGCGGTCGAAGCGCCGCGCGCGGACGACGTTCATGCCGCCATCGGGGACCTGGCGGATGTCGTGCTCGTGTTCCCACCGACGTCTCCGGCGGATCGGCCGATCCCGTGGCTCTTCGAGTCCTGCTCGGGAACGTGGATCTTCAACATCGACGACGACGAGGTGCCTTCCCCGGCACTGGTGGCCGCATTGCCGGAGATCGTGAGTCGCGAGGACATCACGCACGGCTGGGTTGCGCGGCGCTGGCTCTATCCCACGCAAGAGAGCTATCTCGCCGAGCGCCCCTGGGGCACGGAGTACCAGCTGCGCCTCGCGCTCGCAGACGACCGGTTCTTGCAATTCTCGGATGTATTCCACCGCCCGCTCGTCTGCCACGGCCCGAGCGCATACATCGAGGCGCCGCTCTGGCATCTCGACGCGGTCGTCAACCCGGCTGCGAAGCGTCGGTTGAAGGCAGCCGCCTACGAAAGCGAACGACCGGGGATGCGCATCGAGGGGCGTGCACACAACCTCAGCCTGTACGTCCCGGAGCTCGTGCCCGCTCCCCGGCTTCTCCCCGTGCCTCCGGCCGATCGAGATGCGATCGAGGCCGCGCTCGCGTTTCCGAGGGCGCCGGAAGGCGTCGCGAGAGCGCGAATCGTCCACGTCTCGTCCGCCGAGGTCGAGCGGGGCTGGGTCGGGGCCCCCTATCCGGAGTCGCTGTACCACGCAACGCTCGCAGTCGACTCCGATCCGGGGACGATGCTTGCCGGGAGCCAGCACACCGTGGATGTCCGCGTGACGAACGAGAGCGAGGTCGTCTGGCGCTGGGGCCGCGACGCGCGGCCGGAGATCCGTCTGGCCTATCAGTGGCTCTGTGACGGGGAGCTCGTGGACGAGCCGAAGGCACTTCGAACTACGCTGCCGGCCGACCTCCCGCCGGGCGAGACGCTGCTCGCACCCGTTCACGTCGTCGCGCCGGAGGGCCCGGGCTCCTACACGCTGGAAATCGACCTCGTCCACGAGCACGTACGGTGGTTCGGGCGGGGCGTCTCGAACCCGGTCACCGTTCGGCCTCGGGAGCGCATCGCCGTCATCGCGCGAGCCGAGCGGGTGCCGGAGCTCCTGTCGGAGCTCCGCCTGGATCCCGACGTGGAGCCGATCGTCGTCCTGCGTGACCAGAGCGACCGAGCGGCGTACGGCGACTACGAGTCCGTGGCCGGCCCCCGGGGCCACCTGCTCTCGGGTGGCGAGCGGACGGGCCGTCTCAGGACGCTCGGGCGGGTGCTGTGGCGAACGCTGGTGCTCGCACGGCGCTGCCGCGTCAACCATTGGTCACGTCCGGCTTGCGAGTCTTTCCTCGACGCCACACGCTCGACCGAGTGGCTGGTGATCGACGGTGCCAACTGGGAGCCTGAGGGGGCGTTCGGCCGGGAGTGGCTCGCACTCGCCGGGACCGCACTGCTGTGGCGGCGCGCCGGACGGCGAGTTCTCATTCCGGACGAGGCGCTCCCGCTGGGCTCCGGGCTTCGTCAGTCCTCCGTTCGTTGGACGATGAGGCGCCTTCGCTCGCAGGGTGCGCGAGATTGACGGCGCGGCTCAAGGCCGGATGGTGAGGCTTTCGATGTCCCTAGGGTACGACGTGAGCACCTCGATCCCGTCGGGAGTGACGAGCACCGTGTCCGAGTGACGAAACCCGCCGACGTCGGTCGAGTAGAGGCCCGGCTCGATCGTGAAGACCATCCCGGGCTCGATGCGCGTGTGGTCGCCGACGTCGAGGAACGGCGCCTCGTGGTTGCGCAGACCGATCGCGTGGCCGGTGTGCTGCTTCCAGTAGGGCAGCAACCCGTGTTCCTCGAAGTACCGCAGCACTGAGCTATCGACGTCGGCGCAGGTGACGCCCGGCCGGAGCGCGTCGAACGCCACCTGCTGAGCCGCGACCGCGTGGTCGAACAGGCGGCGCATCTCGTCGGTCGGCTCGCCGACGATCAGCGCCCGCTCGAGCTCCGCGTTGTAGCCCCAAATGGGCGCGCTCGTCTCCGTGACCAGCACGTCTCCGGGCTGGAACTCGATGTTGTGCGCAATCGCGTGCGCCCAGGCGCTGCGGCGGCCGATCTGGCCCCGGTAGCCCGCCGAGACCCCGTCCGAGGACGCCTGCTGGCCGCCGTAGGACGTACCGAGCGTCTCCAGCATCGCCAGCGTCGCCTCGTGACCGGCGCGCAGGCTGACCTCGGCCTCGGTCGCTCCCGGCTTCGTGTAGCCCTGCAGGAGGCGGTGGGCATGCTCGCACCACCTGGCGCTCTCTCGGATCAGGGCGACCTCGGACTCGCTCTTGCGGACCATCAGGCTCTCGATGAAGGGTGCGAGTGGCAGGACCGGGTGCCCGGTGACCTCGCTGAGCGGAGGCCCGTGGTAGCCGAGGATCCCGGGATAGCCATCCAGGTCGGCACCGGCGGGCCCCGTGATGCCCAGGTCCCGGATCGCGCGCGCCAGGATGCGCAGCGGGTGCTCGATGCCCGGGTACTCCGGGTAGGACTCGACCCGGTCGAAGTCGGTCTCGGCGCGCACCCGTTCGACCTCGAACTCGGGGACGAACACGGCCACCTCTCCCGAGACGCTCGAAGCGAACGCGACCGGCCGTTCGGTGGCGAGGAAGCCGAAGCCCGTGAAGTACTGGATGTAGTCCTCGCCGAAGAGCACGTATCCCGTCAGCTCGTTGCTGCGGACGTACTCCAGCAGCCGCTCTCGTCTCGCGGACAGCTCAG
>DATLDK010000099.1:0-3407 GCA_035525905.1 Gaiellaceae bacterium
GAAACTGACGCGTTCTCGGCTCGGTGGGCGCTGTGAAGATCTGATCGGGCGGGCCCTGTTCGAGGATGACGCCGTCGTCGAGGAAGCAGACGCGGCTCGCGCTGTCGCGCGCGAACGCCATCTCGTGCGTTGCGATCAGCATCGTCATGCCACCGGCCGCGAGCTCGCGGATCACGTTGAGCACCTCGGCGACGAGCTCCGGGTCGAGTGCGCTCGTCACCTCGTCCAGCAGCATCACGGCGGGCTGGAGCGCCAAGGCGCGCACAATCGCTACACGCTGCTGCTGTCCCCCGGAGAGGCGGTCCGGATACTCGTCGCGCTTGTCCGCGAGCCCGAAGCGAGCGAGCAGCTCCGTGGCGTCCGCTTCCGCCTGGCCGCGCGGCGCGCCGAGCGCTTTCCGCGGGCCGAGCGTGACGTTCTCGAGGACGCTCATGTGCGGAAAGAGGTTGTAGGCCTGGAAGACGATCCCGATCCCGCGTCGGATCCGGTTGACGTCGACGCCGCGCGCCGTGATCTCCTCGCCCTCGACCACGATGCTGCCGCTGTCGATCGGCTCCAGCAGGTTGATGCAGCGGAGCAGGGTGGACTTTCCCGAGCCGGAGGCGCCGATCAGGCAGACGACTTCGTGCTCGGCCACATCGAGGTCGATCCCCCGGAGGACTTCCTGCTTGCCGAACGACTTGTGTAGACCCTCGATCCTGACCGCGCTCATACGAGGCTCCCGGCCTGACGCTTGCGGCGGTCACGCGCGATCAGAAGGTCAGTGAAGCGCGCCAGCGGGATCGTGATCGCGACGAACAGCGTCGCCGCGACGAGGTAGTGCGTGAAGTTGAAGTCGGCGGACACATCGATCTGGGCCTGCTTGAACGCCTCGACGGAGCCGAGGATCCCGACGAGCGCCGTGTCCTTCTGCAGCCCGATGAAGTCGTTCAGGAGCGGCGGAATCACGCGGCGAACGGCTTGGGGCAGAACGACGGACGTGAGCGCCTGGCCGCGCGTGAGGCCGAGGGAGCGCGCGGCCGCCTCCTGGCTCGGATGCACGGAGTCGATTCCCGCGCGGTAGACCTCCGAGACGTACGCCGTGTAGATGAGGACGAGCGAGACGATTCCCCAGAACGTCGTCGAGGTCGGAATCCCCTCGATCGCGAGCGCGGGGGCGCCGAAACCGAGCAGGGCGATGACGAGGATCGTCGGGACGCCGCGGAAGAAGTCGGCGTAGGCGATCGCGAGCGCGCGCACCGGGAAGAAGACCGGGCCCGGCAGGCTCCGCAACACTGCGAGCAGAAGCGCGAAGACGAGGATGAACGCCTCCGCGATGCAGAAGATCTTCACGTTCAGCAGGAACGCCCGCGAGATCTCCGGGAAGGACTCGCGGTACTTCCCCCAGTCGAAGAACGCCGCCTTGACCTCCGGCCAGTTGGGCGCGTGCGTGACGCCGTACACGAGCGCGGCGAGCAGTACGAAGGTCGAAAGAAGCGCGAGGGTGACGGCGCGCCCCGCGCCGCCACCCCCGAGGATCTTCGAATTGCGGCTCAGCTACTTGAGGACTGGTGCGCCGGTGACCTTGGCGAGCCAGATCTGCTGGATCCGCTTCAGCACGCCCGTGGCCTTCATGTTCGCGAGGGCCTTGTTGACGCAACCGATGAGCGGGTTGCCCTTCTGGAAGACCATGCCGAACCGCTCCTGGTTTCCCTTCGCTGCGAACTGGCCGACGATCCTCCCGTTCGGCACCTGCGCAGCGGTCACGTAGAACGCCGTCGGCAGGTCGACGACGAGCCCGTCGATCTGGCCGTTCTTGAGCGCTGCGACCGCAGCATCGTTCGTGTCGTAGACCGCCGGCGAGTGCGACGGCTTGATGTTGCCGATGATGTACTGGTAGCTCGTCGTTCCGAGCTGCGCTCCCAGCTTGTACTTACGCAGGCCGGCGATCGACCGCACCGACGAGATCGGCTTGCCCTTGAGCCCGACGATCGACTGGTTGACGTTGTAGTAGGAGGCGCTGAACCCGAGCGCCTTCGCTCGTGCGGCTGTGTACGAGATCTGGTTGATCGCGAAGTCGAAGGACTTCTTGCCGGGGGCGATCGCCTTCCCGAAGGGGGTGTAGACCCACACGACCTGCGTGCCCGTGAAGCCGAGCCGCTTCGCGACCGCGTACGCGACCGCCGACTCGAATCCCTTGCCCTTCGCCGGGTCGTTGATCTTCCAAGAGCGGCCCTTCGTCTCGCCGCCTGCGAACCACGGCGGGTAGGCGGGGTTGTCGGTGCCGATCGAGAGCTGCCCGTCCTTGACGAGCTTCAGGTCGGCCTTGGCGCAGCTCGCGCTCGGCGCCGCCGCCGCACTCCCGCTCCGACCTCCGACGACGGCCGCGGCGATCGCGAGGGCGATCACGGCGACCGGAATCAGAACCTTGCGCATGCCCATCTCCTCTGGTTTTCCGGTGTGCAAAGAGGACTCGAACCTACCACGCGGTACCGTCCCCAGAGATGGCGTCGCCCTTCATCGAGCTCGAGGTGGGCCGGCGGGTGGTCAAGGTGACGAACCCGCAAAAGGTGCTCTTTCCGGCACGCCAGGAGACGAAGCTCGACCTCGTCGAGTACTACCTCGCGGTCGGCGAGGGGATCGTGCGTGCGCTCTACGAGCGGCCGACGCAGCTGCGGCGCTTTCCCGACGGGGTCGAGGGCGAGATGATCTACCAGAAGCGCGTGCCGGAAAAGCGCCCGGAATGGACCGAGGCGGCGCGGGTCACCTTCCCCTCCGGGCGGCACGCCGACGAGCTCTGCGTGACCGAGGTCGCCCAGGTCGCGTGGGCGGCAAACCTCGCGGTCGTCGACTTTCATCCCTGGCCGTCGCGGCGCGCCGACGTCGACCGGCCGGACGAGCTGCGGATCGACATCGATCCGCAGCCGGGCACGTCGTTTGCCGACGCGAAGAAGGTCGCCGCCGTCGTGCGGGAGACGCTCGCCGAGATGGGGTGGACCGGATGGCCGAAGACCTCCGGCAACCGGGGCATCCATGTCGCTTGCCGGATCGAGCCGAATTGGGACTTCCCTGTCGTGCGTCGTTGCGCGCTCGCCTTCGCGCGGGAGATCGAGCGCCGGATCCCGAAGCAGGTGACGACAGCCTGGTGGAAGGAGGAGCGGGGCAAGCGGGTCTTCATCGACTACAACCAGAACGCCCGCGACCGCACGATTGCGTCCGCCTACTCGGTGCGCGGCCGGCCGGACGCCACTGTCTCCGCTCCGGTCACCTGGGACGAGCTTCCCGGGGTCGAGACCGAGGACTTCACCCTTGCGTCGATGCCGAAGCGCTTCGCGGAGCTCGGCGACGTCCAGGCGGGCATCGACGATGCGGTCTGCGACCTGAACGTTCTACTCGAGTGGGTGGAACGCGAGGAGTCGTCCGGAGTC
>DATLDK010000117.1:0-18693 GCA_035525905.1 Gaiellaceae bacterium
TGCGATGGGGCGCCAGCCGGTGAAGATCCGGTGAAAGGGTGGTGAAAGGGCTAGCGCCGGCTCGGGAACAGACAGCGAATCTCGAGTCCCTCCCCGCGGCCACCACGCGCTTCCACCGTCCCGCCCGCCGAGGCGACGACGTGCTTCACGATCGCGAGCCCGAGCCCGGTTCCACGCGAGGCACGCGAGCGGTCGGCGCGGTAGAAGCGCTCGAACAAGCGCGGGAGGTCGGCCTGGTCGACGCCGGCGCCGTCGTCGACGATCTGCAGAACGACCCCTTTGTTCTCCCGCCGAACCGACAACGTCGCGTTCGTGCCGGGCCCCGCGTAGCGAATCGCGTTCTCGGCGAGGTTCTGCGCCACGACCCGGAGCATGCGCGGCCGCACCTCTGCAGTCGCGTGCTCGTCGCCCTCGACGTGGAGGGCGACCCCGGCCCGGGCAGCCGCTTCTTCGAGCGCTCCCAGCACCTCCCGCAGCACCGGCAACACCGGCTCGGACCCGAGCGAGACGACACGTGTGCCCGACTCGAGCTCGGCCAGGAACAGCACCTCGTCGATCAGCTCCCGGATCTGATCGACCTCCCGGCGCGCCTGCTCGACGAGCTCCGGGACGTTCTCCCCGGGCAGCGCAGCGAGCTCCAGCAACGAGAGCAGGCGCGCGAGGGGTGTGCGGAGCTCGTGCGACACCGCCGCGGTAAAGCCGGAGCGGAGCTCTTCGTACGCGGCCAGGTCGCCGATTTCCGAGAGATACACCAGTCGTTCCGGCCGTCCGCCGACGTCGTACGGGACGATCAAGGCGCGCTCGCTCTCGAGCAGGTCGGAGCTCAGCCGGTCGCCCTCGCGCACCCCGAGCGACTGTCGCGCACGCCTGCTTGCGGTCACGACCACGTCGTTCTCGTCCAGAACGACGACGGCCTCGCGGCTCTCTTCGAGCAGGACCTGCCCGCGGGCCGCGTCCGGGTTCACCACTCCGTTACCACTCGTTCACCCCTCGACAGCCCATCCTGGTTGCATGATGCATGGGTGTCGAAGGTGCTGATCATCGAGGACGACGACGTCATCGCCCAGGGGATGGCGCGGCATCTGACCTCCGCCGGATTCGACGCGGTCGGCGTCGCGAACGGCGAGACGGGGCTCGCGCGTCTCCGCTACGAGCAGCCCGACGTCTGCGTGCTGGACCTGATGCTTCCGGGCGTCGACGGCTGGCGCGTGATCGAGCAGGCGCGCAGCGAGGGGATCGGCACGCCGATCGTCGTCGTCAGCGCGCGCGGCACCGAGCACGACCGCATCAACGCCCTCGAGCTCGGGGCCGACGACTACCTCGTCAAACCCTTCTCGATGAAGGAGCTCGTGGCGCGCGTGGCTGCGGCGGCGCGCCGCGGGACGCGGGTGCAGGAGCAGCGCCGAGGCGACGCGATCGAGGTGGAGGAGCTCCGGCTCGATCCGCGCAACGTCCAGGCCTACGTGGACGGGACGAGCGCGGAGCTGACGCCCACCGAGTTCCGGCTCATCTATGCGCTCGCGCTCGACCAGGGCCGGGTTCTCACACGCGACGAGCTGCTGCAGCGGGTCTGGGGCCGGCGCGCCTCGCATCGGGACCGCACGGTCGACGTCTTCGTTCGCAAGCTGCGGGAGAAGATCGACGCGCGCGCTTCGGCACACACCTTCATCCAGACGCGCTACGGCGTCGGCTACAAGCTGGATCCCGCTCCGAAGTAACTACGCGCCGACGTACAGGATCACGAGCGAGCCGCGGGGGATCGTTGCGGCGCCCTTCGGCGTCTGCGACACGATCGGGCTCTCGTTGCGAACCGTGCCGTTGAGATCGAGGGCGAGCACCTCGAACCCGGCCGACTGGAGCGTGCCACGGCCCTGCTGCTGGCGCTGACCGACCACGTCCGGGACCGACGTTTGGGCACCAGGCTGCGCTCCCATGGAGACGTTGACCTGCACCGTGTCACCGCGCTTGCGCTGCGTTCCCGCGGGTTGTGCCTGCGCCACGACTCGCCCTGCAGCCTCGTCGGAGGGGACGTACTGCACTGAAACCTTCAGGCCCTGGTCTGCGAATGCTCGTGCGGCCTCCGCGAGCTCGCTGCCGACGACGTCCGGGACGCTCGCGGGCTGCGGTGCGGTGGTGGTCGTCGTCGCCGGCGGCGCGGTCGTCGTCGGCGCCGTCGTCGTCGGCGCTGCCGGGGTGGTGCCGGCCCCGGTCGTGGACTCGCCGTCGGCTTGCGCAACGTTCAGCCGCACGGTGCCGCCCGACTTCACCTGCTTGCCGGCAGACGGGCTCTGCGCGACGACGGTCCCGCTCGGCTCGTCCGAGGGCACGCCGACGACGTTCGCCTTCAGCCCCGCCTGGCGGAGCGTCGCCGTCGCCTCCGAGGAAGTGGTTCCGACGACGTCCGGCACCGCCACCGGCTTGGGCCCCTTCGAGACCGTGAGCTTCACCGGGGAGCCCTCCTTGAGGGTCGCGCCCCCCTTCGGGTCCTGCGCGATCACGACGCCCGCCTTCTTGTCCGAGAACGCCTCCGTGGCGTCGGGCTTGAAGCCGGCCTTCGTCAGATCGGCCGTGGCTTCGGACTGGTTCTCGTTCAGCACGTCCGGCACGGTCTCACGAGGTGGCCCGTTGGAGACGACGAGACGAACATCGTCGCCCTCGTCCACCGTCGCGCCCGGATCGGGGTTCTGCGCGAGAACGACCCCGCGCGGCTTCGAGCTCGCCTCGCGCGTCGTCGCGGGATCGAGCCCGGCGTCGCGAACGGCAGCTTCGGCCCGCTCCTGGCGCAGCCCGATCACAGCCGGAACGGTCTTCTCGTCCTTCTGGGTGAAGTAGTAGAGCGCCCCCAGGCCGATGAGCACGAGTAGGAGCAGCGCCAGCAGCCAGGGCCAGAGCAGCGGTGGCCGGCGCCGAGGCACGCTTTCCGTCTCGGTCTGCTCGATCACGACCTGGCCTTCGGGCCGGACCGCCCATTCCTCGGCGACGATCGTCTCGTCCTCGGAGGGCACGGCGGGGTCTCGTGGGGGCTCGGGTTCGCTCATCCGACGCTTCATCCCCCGTACGGCCGAATTTCACGCCGCCGCGTAGAGTCGTCGGGTTGGACGCCTACCGCACACCGGACCAGTGCTTCGAGGGGCTCCCGGGATACCCGTTCGCACCGAAGTACTTCGAGCAGCGCCACCTGCGCATGCACTACGTGGACGAGGGCTCGGGCCCGCCCGTCCTGCTGCTGCACGGCGAGCCGACGTGGTCGTACCTCTACCGCAAGGTGATCCCGGAGCTCCTGCCCTCGGCTCGGGCGATTGCACCCGACTACTTTGGCTTCGGCCGCTCGGACAAGCCGCTCCGCACCACCGACTACAGCTACGACTTCCACGTCGGCTCGATCGTGCGGCTGACGGAGGAGCTCGACCTGCGGGATCTCACCGTCGTCGTCCAGGACTGGGGTGGGCCGATCGGGCTCCGTCTCGCGGTGGAGCACCCGGACCGCGTCGCCCGGCTCGTGATCATGAACACCGGTATCGGCGGCGGGCGGCCGCCGTCGGACGAGTGGCTTCGCTTCCGTGACTTCGTGCGCCGCGTCGGCACCGACCTCATCCCGGGCAAGCTGGTCCGCATCTCGGGTGCGCAGCCCATGAGCGACGAGGTCGAGGCGGCGTACAGCGCGCCCTGGCCCGTACCCGAGTCGAAGGCGGGCATCCTCGCCTTCCCGGATCTCGTGCCGATCTCGCCCGACCACCCCGATACACCGGCTCACCAGGCCGTGCGCGAACAGCTCGGCCGCTGGGAAAAGCCGACGCTCGTGCTCTTCGGCGACTCGGACCCGATCTTCGCGCCGCGCGCGGCCGAGCGGATCGCCGAGCAGATCCCAGGCGCAGGCCCGGCCGAGCTGGTTGCGGGAGCCGGGCACTTCCTGCAGGAGGACAAGGGAGAGGAGATCGGCCGGCGCATCGCCCGCTTCGTGCTAGACTCATAACCAAGTTAATGGTTAATGAGGTTATCGCCGATCCACTGACCGTCGCCAACGAGCTCAGGCCCGTGCTGCTGCGCCTCTCCCGCCAGCTGCGCAAGGAGACCGAGCAACTCGGCGTCACGAGCCGTCAGGTGACCCTCCTCTGGCTGATCCGCGCCAATCCGGGTCTCAGCCTGCGTGAGCTCGCGGCTGAAGAGGGCATCTCGGCCCCGGCGCTCTCCGGCCACGTCGACCGGCTGGAGAAGGCTCAGCTGATCGAGCGCGCTCGGGACGGGGACGACCGCCGCCGCGTCGGCCTCACACTCACCGGCGAGGGCGAGCGGCTGCTCAGGCGCGTCCGCGCCAGGCGGACGACCTGGCTGGCCGAGCGCCTGCGCGGGCTCGACGAGGACGAGGTCGCGGCCATCGAAGCCGCCATCGAGCCACTCGGAAGGCTTCTGTGACAGCTGCGCTTCTGGCGCTCAACGCGCGCACGTTCGCCAGCCTCAAGCGGCACCGCAACTACCGGCTTTTCTTCACGGGGCAGGTGATCTCGGTCAGCGGCACGTGGATGCAGAACGTCGCGCTCGCCTGGCTCGTCGTCGAGCTCACGCACTCGCCGCTCGCCGTCGGTGGCCTCGCCTTCTCGCGCTTCATCCCGTTCACGGTCTTCGGGCTGGTTGCCGGCGTGGTCGCAGACCGGGTCGACAATCGCAAGCTCGTGATCGCGACGCAGACGATCTCGATGACCTTCTCGGCGCTCTTCGCCGTGCTCGTGCTCGGCGGGCTCGAGACGCTCTGGATCGTCTATCTGCTCGCGATCCTCTCCAGCACGGCGCTCGTCTTCGACGCGCCGGGCCGCCACGCGCTCACCTTTCAGATGGTCGGACGCGAGGAACTACCGAACGCGGTCGCCTTGAACGCGAGCCTCTTCAACGCCTCTCGTGTGGTCGGGCCCGCGGTCGCAGGCGTGCTGATCGCGGCGTTCGGCGTCGGCGTCTGCTTCGCGATCAACGCCGTCACCTTCCTCGCCGTTCTCGTCGGGTTGCTGATGATGCGAAAGGAAGAGCTCGTGCCGATCGAGCGGAGCGCCGAGCCGCCGACGATGATGCGCGGCATCCGCGAAGGCTTCGACTGGGTGTTGCGATCCCCGGACATGCGGCTCGTGCTCGCGATCGTCACCGTCGTCAGCACGGTCGGCTTCAACTTCCACGTCATCCTGCCGCTACTCGCGTCGGACACCCTGCGGGCCGGGCCCGAGGTCTTCGGCATTCTGTCGGCCTGCTTCGGCGGCGGTGCGCTCGTGGGCGCCCTTCTCTCCGCGGCCCTCGGCCGGGCGAGCTGGAAGGTGCTGATGCTGGGCACGGGCGGCTTCAGCGTCTCGCTGCTCGTGCTGGCGCCACTCGCCTCGGTCTGGGCGTGCGCCTGCCTCCTCTTCGTGGCCGGCACGTGCTTCACGCTGTGGACGTCGAACGCGAACACGATCCTGCAGCTCGGCGCGCCGGATCATCTGCGCGGCCGCGTCGTCAGCCTCTACCTGTGGGCATTCGCCGGGCTCGCGCCGATCGGCGGCCTCCTCGCGGGCTGGCTGTGTGACCAGGGCGGCACCCAGCTGAGCTTCGGGGTCGCCGGCGCCACCGGGCTCGCGATGACGGTGGTCGTCGCCTCGCGGCGACTCAGTGTGCGTCGACCCGTTGCGGCGCTGCCGTGATCGAGTCGACGAGCAGCGTCGATTCCAGCTCGTAGATCATGAGGTCGCCCGAGTAGGGCCGACTGGCGCTCGCGAGCGTGCGCGCGGGCTGCGGCGCGGTTGCCCTCTGCGGCTGCGCTTTGGCGGCGGGAGTGTGCGCGTCGGGCCAGGATGTGAGGACGTAACCGCCGAGCGTCAGCCCGGCGATCACCATGGCGGGCCAGGCGAGACGTTTGCGCGCGTTGGAGCTCACCCCCTGCTCATGCTCGTAAGCCCAGCCATGGAAACTCACTTGCGAATGGGTTTTACAAGCCCCGAACGTGGAGGACATGTCACGATGACGATCTCCGTGGACAATGCGCGCATGCCGAAGAAGGGGATCGCCGTGTGGACCGTCGCCGCGCTGCTCGCGCTCAACGCAGTCCTGCTCGCCGAAGGCGCCGGGCTCGCCCTTCCGGGCTCGCTCGGCACCTATTTCTTCGGCCCGAAGCTCGTGCGCGCAGAGGTCCTGATCAAGGACGGCAGCGCGTTGCACGACTACCGGGTCGACCGCGGCGTCCTCCGCGCCAAGTCCCCCGGGACGCTCTCCATCTTCGAACGCGATGGCAGCCTTGTCTCGATCTCCGTGGCGCCGACCGCCGCGATCACCCTCGAGGGCCGGCCGAGCACCTTCTCCGCGCTGCGCCGCCAGATGGTCGTGATCGTTATCAGGGACGGAGACACCCCGGCCGTCGAGGTTCGCGCCTCCCGGAAGTGAGCGCAGCGGACGCGGCGGAGCTCCACCCAACGGGCTCGCCGGGTCCGCAGCTCCTGCTCGTCGAGGACGAGGAGTCGATCGGCTCGCTCGTTCGCGCCTATCTCGAGCAAACCGGCTACCGGGTCGCCTGGGTTCGGTCCGGCGAGGAGGCGCTCGAGACGTTGGACGGGCTGGAGCCGAGGATGGTCATCCTCGACATCGGGCTGCCGGGCGCAGACGGGTTCGACGTGTGCCGGGCGATCCGGGCGCGCTCGAGCGTGCCGATCGTGATGCTCACGGCGCGCGACGAGGAGGCCGACCGCGTCGCCGGCCTCGAGGTCGGTGCCGACGATTACGTGTCGAAGCCCTTCTCCCCGCGTGAGCTGGCCGCGCGCGTAAAGGCGGTCCTGCGCCGCAGCGAACCCGCGGCTCCGAGCACCCAGCGGATCGAGGTCGGAGATCTCGTGCTCGACCCGCAGGCGCGCGAGGTGACCGTCGCCGGCGAGCCCGTCGAGCTGACGGGCAAGGAGTTCGACCTGCTCGCCTACCTGCTCGAGAACGCGGGGATCGTGGTCTCCCGGGACCAACTGCTCGATCGCGTCTGGGGCATGAGCTACGCCGGCGGCACACGCACAGTGGACGTGCACGTGGCTCAGCTCCGCCGGAAATTGGGACGACCGGACTCGATCAGGACCTTCCGCGGCTCCGGGTACAAGGCCGTCCGGCCGTGAGACTGAGCTCGCTGCGCGCGCGCCTCTTCGCGGCCATCGTGCTGGTGGCGCTGCTGTCGCTCGCGCTCGCGCTCGCTCTCGGCGCCTTCGTCACTCGGCGGGCGGTCGAGCGCAACACGCTCCGCGACGTCTCGGCGCAGCTCGACATCCTGGTCGTCCGGGAGCAGGACGCGATCCTGCCCTTCGCGCGACTGCGCTCCCTGCACGAGAAGATCCTGGACCGTCAGGACGAGCGGCTGGTGCCCGTTCCGCTCGACGGATCCTCGCAGCTCCTCCCGCCCGACCGTGCCGCTGAGCTTCGGCGCGGCCTGCCCCTCGACGGGACGCTTCAGACGGACGGCACGCGCTACCTGTACGCCGCGCGGCTCGTCAAAGGGAAGGGTTACATGCTGCTGCGCCCCGCGAGCTCGACGAACTCGGCGTGGCGGCCGCACATCGAGGGTCTGGTCGTGGCCGCGGCGGCGACGGCTGCGCTGGCTGCGCTGATCGCCTTCCTGCTCGCACGCGCGATCGCGCGCCCCGTGCGCCGAGTCGCCGAAGCCACGCGCGGGCTCGCGAGCTCGACGTCGGAGCCGCCCCTCGTCCCGGTCGAGGGAGCGCGCGAGCTGGCCCTGCTGGCGGAGAGCTTCAACGACGTCGCGGTTGCGTTGTCGAAGGCGCGCGAGGCCGAGCGAGCCTTCCTGCTCTCCGTCAGCCACGAGTTGAAGACGCCGCTGACTGCCATTCGGGGCTACGCGGAAGGGCTCGGCGAGGGTGTGTTGGCCGCCGAGGAGACGGCGGAGATCATCCTCCGGGAGTCTGGACGGCTCGAGCGGCTGATCGGCGACATACTCGACCTGGGCCGCATGAACAAGGCGGAGTTCAGCGTTCGCCGCGAGCCGATCGACCTGCAGGCGATCGCGCAGGAGACGATGCGCCGCTACGAGAGCCAGGCGCGCGACTTCGACGTCACGCTCGAAGCGGATGGGACAGACGCGCCCGCGCTCGGCGATGCCGACCGGACGCTGCAGATCGTCTCCAACCTCGTCGAGAATGCGCTCCGCATGACCCCCGCGGGCGGCACCGTCAGGATCGTCACCGGGCCCGGGTCGATTCGGGTCGAGGACACGGGGCCGGGGCTGCGGCCCGAGGAGCTCGAGCAGGCATTCGACCGCTTCTATCTCTACTCCCGCTACGGGCGGGAGCGCCCGGTCGGGACCGGGCTCGGGCTCGCGATCGTCAAGGAGCTGGCCCTGGGCATGGGGGGAAGCGTGTCCGCCGAGAGCACGCTGGGCGAGCGCACCGTCTTCACCGTCCGCCTTCCTCGCGGCGCGGTCGCAACCGGGCCCGTCCGAGCACCCGCGACGGTCTAGCGGTTTTACGCCGGTTTTACGTTCGGCGAACGGGCGGCTGACAGCGACTGGGAAGGATGCGCCTGTCAGCTTGGCTATGTAGGAGGGAACCCAGATGAAGAACAGCAAGGTCATGCTCGGAGCGCTCACCGCCCTCGCGTCGCTCGTCATCGCCGGAACCGCTCTGGCGGCCGTGACGATCAAGGGCACCAACCACGACGACGTGCTCACCGGCACAGACCGGAACGACTTGATCGTCGGCCTCAAGGGCAACGACACGATCAACGGCCTGGCCGGCAACGACCGCATCCACGGTAACCGGGACAACGACACGATCGACGCCGGTGCGGGCAACGATCGCGTGTGGGGCGGGTACGGCAACGACAACCTCGCCGGCGGCGACGGGAACGATCTCCTGCGCGGCCGCCCCGGCGACGACAACCTCAGCGGCGGCGCCGGCAACGACAACATGTGGCCGGGCCGTGGCGCCGACACCCAGAACGGCGGCGACGGCGACGACGTGCTGCACTCGCTCGCCCACGACCGCCAGGTCGACAACATCGACTGCGGCCCCGGCAATGACGTCCTCTGGCTGAACGCCAAGGAGACGACCGACGTCTACGTGAACTGCGAGACGATCAAGACCGTCACCGTCACCGCCGACGGCGACGACTCCTAGCTCGTAGGTCTCTCCCCCAGACGCGGCCGGGGCGCTCGAGCCCCGGCCGCCGCAGTTCACTCGTACGGGGGAAGCCGACTACGCCGATCTGGGCCGATAGTGCGGGCATTGCGGCGTATACCCCCGGGCTTTGCGGCACCGGAGAGGGCGAGATGACATGCACCAGTTTGCGAACGGGTCCAGCGCGGCTGCCAGCCTCCTGGGCGGCGAGCCGGGACCTCCTCTAGGTCCCCAGACCGTCGGACGCCCGCCTTCGGGCTATGACGCTCCTCCCATTCCACTGCGGCCGTTTCCGACCTCCGTGGCGAAGGTCGCGATCCCGGCGGTTGCCGTCGAGCCAGACACCCAGACCGAAACCCAGCCCGAGATCCAGCCCGAGATCCAGCAGGAGGAGGCGCATGAGGACGTGCCCGTCGTGGCGGAAGTGCGCCGGCTCGTCGTTCGGTTGCTCGGTGGCGACGAGATCGAGCTCGGCAGCTTCGACGAGCGCGACGACGCGATGGATGCGGCGCAGCAGCTGGTGGCGCGCTTCAGCTCGGCCGAGGCGTCAGGCGACTGGCCGGAGGTCGATGGGCGCTTCCTGCGTCCCGGCTCGGTCGCCTCGATCGACGTGCTCGTAGCCGGCTAGAGGGATCAGGAAGGACGCCAGTCGGGGTCTACGCCGGCGGTGAGCTTGCGCAGGCCCGTGGCGTCGGCGGCCATCACCCAGATCGTGCCGGGCAGCTGGGTGAAGGCGACGAGCCTCCCGTCGGACGAGAAGTCTGGCGCCCAGTCGTCGCCGGGACGGCGGGTCAGCCGCTGCTGACGCGACCCGTCCGCGTTCATCACGTAGATCTCGCCCTGCTGGTCGCGGTTCGAGGTGAAGACGATCCGCCGGCCGTCGGGCGAGAAGTCCGGCATCGCGTCGTCCCCCAGGACCCCGTCCGACCCCTTCGTGAACGTCAACCGCTTCGCAGGCACCGCGAAGAGCTCCGTGTTGAAGGTGGACACACGCGTGGAGGAGTAGACGATCCGAGACCCGTGCCAGGTCGGCGAATAGTGCTCGTGCCAGGCCTCCGCCTTGGCGACCAGCCGGCGCTGGGCGGATCCGTTCGCGTTCATCGTCCAGATCTCGGCCTTGCGGCTGAAAGCGAGCCGACGCCCGTCGCTCGACCACGTCGGGCTGAGGTCCGGCCCGGGGCTCCTCGTCAGTCGCCTGACGCCGGTTCCGTCGGCCCGCGCGACATAGATCTCCTCGTCACCCGAGCGGCTCGAGACGAAGGCGAGCCGCGAGCCCTCCGGCGACCAGGCCGGCGAGTAGGCGTGGCGAACGAGCAGCCGCGCGTGCGTGCCGTCGGCCCCGATCGTCCAGATGCTCCCCCCGCGCGCGAACGCGAGCTCTCGGGGCTCGAGTGCGCGGCTGGTCCCGCCCGGGACGAGAACGACCACTGCGGAGAAGACGAGCGCGAGACGCGACACGACCGACACGGTAGCTCGCGCTAGACGGGCTCCGAGACGACGACCCAGATCGGCCCGTCGCCGCACTCGACACGCCGCGCCCCGCCACCCGGATCGCTCAGGCGCGTCTGCAGGAGCACGACCTGCTCCCCGTCGAGCTCGGCGACGGGGGCGCGCACGGCGGAAAGCCCGAAGGTGAGGTGCCAGGCGCGCACCTGGTTGTGGATCGCGCGGGCCGGGTGCGACCAGTCGACCCGTGCGTAGTCGTCGTCCTCGAAGTGGCCGGCCCAGCTGGCCCCCTCGGTCGGTTGCGGATCGCCAGGGTCGCCCGTCGCGACCCGCTCGAGCGCGCGCGGGAGCAGCGCCACCCCGGCCGCGATGAGCCGCGGGCCGAACTCCGCGATGTCCACATCGTCGTCCCCGATCGGCACCGTCGTCTGGGCGAGCACGTTGCCGGTGTCGAGCTCGGCGTCCATCCGGTGCCAGGTCGAGCCCCACGCCGTGTCGCCGTCTCGCAGCGCCCACGCGAGGGGGATGGGCCCGCGATGACGCGGTAGCAGCGCGGGGTGCAGGTTGATCGAACCGAGCCGCGGCACGTCGAGGGCAGCCTGCGGGATCTTCCAGGGGAAGCCCCAGCACGTCACGAGGTCGGGCTCGTACGCGCGCACGAGCGGCTCGATCGCGTGCTTGTCGCGGGCGAACAGCAGATCGAGCCCTTCCGGGGCGCTGGCCGCCGTCAGCGCGAGGAACGCGGGCTGCTCGTCGTCCGGCGGCCGCCGCGCAGCGAGCACCGCGACGGGCTCGTGCCCGAGGTCGTGCAGCGCCCCAGCGAGCGCGTTGGCGATCGGCTGGATCGTGCAGATGAGAACGACGCGCCAGCGCTCGGCCATGTGCCGAGCCTACGGCGAATCACTCGTCAGGGGGAGGCGCCTACTCGAATTCGGCGCACAGTGAGCGAGTCGGAGTGGCGTCGCTCCGCAGCCGCCAACGCTGGAGGAGACGCCATGCACGCCCACGCACTTGCAGAGCCCCCAGTCAGCCCCGCCGTCGTCGGCGGTTATCCGGCTCCTGCCCCCCAGATCGACCAGCGCCGCGTCGTCATTCGCCTGCGCGACGGGGAGACGATCCTCGTCGGCGGGGCGCCTTCCTACGAGCGCGCGCTGGTGCTCGCCCAGAAGACGATCACGGACCTGAACGTCCGCGAAGGAGAGTGGCCGATGCTGGGCGACCGCTTCATCAATCCGGACGCGATCGTCTCGGTCGACGTCCTCCGCTGGAGCTAGAACGAGCGAGGCCGGGCTCTCGCCCGGCCTCAACTCTCTCCCTCCCCCTTGCACCGTCGCGGGTGCCGCAGTTACCCGCGCGCGGTCTTCTTCGCGGCGTTCCGCGAGTGCACCATGTGCTTCACGCACTGACCCTGATTCTTGAACTTGGGCGTGGTGAAGGCCTTCCAGGCGCCGTTCTTGCAGGCAGAGGCAACGCCCTTGCCGTGCGTCGTGACCGCCGTCTGCGCGATCCCGTTGAACTTGATGTTCGTCAGGTCGGCGACACCCTGGGCGTCCAGGATGATGACGATGTACGAGATGGCGCCGGTCGGCAGCGAGACCTGCTGACCTGCCGCTGCGAGCGTGGCCGCCGTGAAGACGTACGTCGCGGTGCCGTTGGCGTTCTGGATCGGCGCCACGTTGTTGCAGCCGAGCGGGAACGAGCCGGTGCTCGTGATCACGAGGAAGCGCGGGGAGCCACCCTTGCACTGCGCCGCATTGGCCAGCGTGAACTCGGCCGACTGGAAGGTCTGGCCGGTGAGGCCGGTGATCTCGCCCAGGGCGGCCACGTTGGTCGTTGTAGGGCAGTTCTTCTCGAGGTGCAGCGTCTTCTTGACGTACGTCGCCTTGACGCAGCCCGTGTTCCCCGGGTCGTAGACCCCAGGGTCGAGCGCGGCGGCGGCGACCGCGGCGGACGCGAGAACCGTGAGTGCGGCAACAGCCGCGACGAATAGCTTCTTCATTCCAGTACCTCCATGATCAAGCTCAATAACGCTCCAGAGGGGTAGATGCAGGGGAGCGCCCAACTTGCGCCGCGAGAAGTAAGGACTTTGTTCGTGCGCGTAGGCGCAACGCTTTCCGGGCATCTAGATGGGAGATGGCCGCTACAGAAACCGGAGCCGACGCTGCCCGTGAGCTCGACGAGCTCTACCGCGAGCACTCGGCCGAGGTCTACCGCTATGCATATGCCGTCCTCGGGGACAGCGCGGACGCAGAGGACATCACCCAGACGACCTTCGTGAACGCCTTGCGCGCGCTGGAGCGTGGCGAGCACCCCCGGAAGCCGACGAACTGGCTGATCACGATCGCGCACAACCTGATGCGGCAGCGCTTCCGGCAGCAAGCGACTCGACCTCGCGAGGTCGAGCTGGACCGCGACCTCCCCGCGACCGAGGCGGGCGACGAGGGCCCAGCGATCGAAGACCTCGTGCGCGCACTGCAGCGCATCCCGCCTCCACAGCGTGAAGCGCTCGTCCTCCGCGAGATGGAGGGCCGCTCGTACAAGGAGATCAGCGACATCCTCGGGGTCTCGCAGGCTGCGCTCGAGGCGAGGATCTTCCGCGCGCGACGCTCTCTCGCGGAGGAGCTCGAGAACCTGGACACCTGCGACCGCGCCGAGCTTGCCCTGTCCCGGCGCGCCGACGGACGGCTGAGCCGCAAGGATCGAAAGCGGTTGGTCGCTCACCTGGAAAGTTGTCCGAGCTGCGCCCGCGTCGTCGTGCTCGGGATGAGGCGGCGCCGGGCCTTCAAGGTTCTCGCGCTCGTGCCGCTGCCGCTCTCGCTGACGCTGTTCAAGGGGGCGCCGAGCGCATCCGCGGCGGCAACCGGGGCGGCGGCCACGGGCGCGGCGGGCACCGCTGCGGCCGTGGGTGCGTCAGGGGTGACGACGAAGCTCGCAATCGCGCTCGCCGCGGTCGCCGTGACGGGCGGCGCCGGCTATGAAGGCGTCAAGGCAGTACGAGATCCCGCTACGCCGACGCCTACCCCCGCGGCGAAGACCGTCCCTGCCGCAGTCGTCCCCGCCGCCATCGTTCCGCTCTCCCGGCCGCCGGCTTCGCTCCCGACTCATCCGAGTCTCGTGAAGCCCAAGGCGAAGCCGAAGGTGAAGGCGAAGGCGAGACTGAAAGCCGCCGGCGCGAAGCCGACCCGACCGAAGGCGTCGCTACGGGGCCGCAGCGCGGCCGCGCCCGGCCACGTGAAGGCGCTCCCGAAAGCGAAGAAAGCTCGGGTTCCTGTGACCGGCCCTGCGCGCGGCAGGGGCCCGACAGCGCGGGGGAGCGTGCGTTCCGGCCGCGACCCCAAGCCGGTGGCCGGCACCCGCAAGGCGGGCAAGAACCGACAGGCTCGGCCGTCCGTGGGCCGCCCGCGCCACTAGCGACGAGAGCGGAGAGCGTCGCGGGTTCCGCTCAGCGGCCGAGCGGCCCTTTTCCTACGATGCGGACGTGTCCACGGATCCGACCTTCGCGGACGTCCTCGCCGCCAACGAGGCGTACGCCGCCGACTTCCGGCTGGGCGGGCTCGAGGCGCGAGCGGCCAGAGGGCTGGCCGTCCTCACCTGCATCGACTCGCGCATCGAGCCGCTGACGATGCTCGGCCTCGGATTCGGCGACGCGAAGATCCTCCGCAACGCCGGCGCACGCGTGACCGACGACGTCCTGCGGACACTCGTGCTCGCCACGTACCTGCTCGGCGTCGACCGCGTCATGGTCGTGGCCCACACCGAGTGCGCGATGGCCATGGGCGACGAGGAGGAGGTGCACGCGGCGGTCGAGGGGGCCGGCGGCCCGGACACGCGCAGCCTCGCGTTCCTCGTTACCGACAACCAGGAGCAGACGGTCCGGGCGGACGTTCAGCGGATTCGCTCGTGGCCCTACCTCAACCGGCTCCGCGTCGGCGGGTTCATCTACGACGTCGGGACCGGCCACTTGACCCGGCTCTGCTGAGGGTTGGAGCTCCGTGCGGAGCCGTACGGAAGCGCTCTCGTGCGGCCGCTGACGGACGCGCTCGCCGACGAGCTGCTCGAGCGCTACGGCGAGGTCGGCCCCGGCGGCGAGCCGAATCCTCAGGTGTTCGCGCCGCCGGACGGGCACTTCGTCGTCGCGCTCGAGGACGAGCGGGCCGTCGCGTGCGGCGGGCTCGTCCGCTACGACGACCGCGAAGGCGAGATCCGGCGCATGTACGTCGCCCCCTCGGCTCGCGGGAGCGGACTCGGCCGCAAAGTGCTCGCGGCCCTCGAAGACGCGGCGCGCCTGCGCGGCTACGAGTGGCTCCGGCTCGAGACGGGCGATCACCAGCCCGAGGCGCTGGGCCTGTACGCGAGTGCGGGCTTCGAGCCCATGCCGAGCTACGGGCCGTACGTGAACGACCCGCACAGCATCTGCCTCCAGAAGCGAATCGCACCCGGCGGCGTACCCGTAGAGTGAGTGAGCGTATGGACGAGCGCCAACACCGGATGGCCCAGAACGAAGCGCTGTTCCGCGAGGTGAACGAGCGAATCGAAACAGCGGCGCACTCGCTCGGCCCGGACATTCCCTACGACTTCCTCTGCGAGTGCGCCAACGCCGACTGCACGTTTCGCCTCAGCCTGCCGCTCGCGATCTACGAAGCCGTCCGCAGCGACCCGCGGCAGTTCGTCGTGCTGCCACTCCACTACACACCGCAAGTCGAGGAGCTCGTGCTCCAGGAGGAGACGCACTGGGTCGTGCTCAAGACCGGCGAGGCCGGCGACTATGTCGCGCGCCTCGACCCGCGCAGCCGCGAGGACCCCGGCGGCTAGGTGAGCAGGATCGCGCCGGCGACGACGAGCGCGGCGCCGAGCGCGGCCTTGGCGGTGAACGCGTCGCCGAGGAAGAGCACCGCGAGGATGAAGACGATCACGACGCTGAGCCGGTCGAGCGCCGCGACGCCGGTGGCGGGCCCTTCGCGCAGCGCGATGAAGTAGAAGAGCCACGAGGCTGCCCCGGCGGCGCCGGAGAGGACGATGAAGAGGAACGACCGGCGCGAGATGCTCCCGAGAGAGCCCGTCTTGCCCAAAGCGACGGCCGCCGTGACGAGGAAGGCGGCCATGATCACGGCACGCACCGCCGTCGCGAGCGTCGCGTCCACCTCACGAACTCCGACCTTGCCGAAGATCGCCACCAGGGCGGCGAAGACGGCGGCGAGGAGCGCGTAGCCGATCCAGAGAGGCACAACCCGAGGCTAACGGGTCACGCTCCTTGCCGGGCGAGAGAGTCCGCGAAAGCACACTCGTCCGGTCGAGCTATCCAGGCGCTGGTGCTCGTATGATCGCGCTCGTGGATGCGCCCACTGCGGGATCGCTTCTCGAGCGCTCTGAGCTGGCGGGGCCAGGGTTGGCGGGCCTCGACCGGAAGGCGCTTTTCGAGGAGCTCGAGGAGCGCTACGACGAGCTGCTGGCGGCCCTGCAATGGTTCCTCGAGGCCGGCCGCGTGGACGAGGCGATGCGCCTCGCGAGATCGCTCGCCCCCTTCTGGACTGCGACGCGGCGGCTCGCCGAAGCCTCCGAGTGGTTCGATCGAGTCCTCGCCGCACCCGGTGGCGAAGCCGGCAACCGCGGACTCGCGTGCCTCGAGGCGGGCTTTCTCTGGTTCTGGCAGGGCGATGACGAGAAGGCGTCCGCCCTCTTCGGCCAAGGTCTCGAGATCGGCCGCCACGCCGGAGATCCGACCGTCACGGCGTTGGCCCTGACGTGCTTCGCGCGAGTTGCGCTCAGGACGGACGTCGCGGAGGCACGGAGGCTCTGTCGCGAAGCACTCGCCGTGTCGGAGGGCACGGACGACCGGAGGGGGCGCTCGAACGCCGTCCACGTCCTCGGCGTCGCCGCGCAGATGGCCGGCGACCTGGTGGAGGCCCGCGAGCTCATGACCAAGCGAATCGAGCTGGCCCGAGAGCTGGGGAGCTTCGCGGGCGTCGCCTCGGAGTCCGGGAACCTGAGCATGGTCGAGCGCCAGCTCGGCAACCTCGATCGAGCTGAGGCGTTGGCGCGTGAAGCGTTGGACATCGCCCGCCAGCGGGAGGATGAGTGGCTCTTCCCGTACCTGATCAACGGGCTGGCGGCCGTGGCCGCCGAACGCGGCGAGCTGGAGCGCGCCGCGACGCTCATCGGAGGGGCCGAGGCGATGATGGAGGCTCAAGGCGCTGCCTGGCCGCCCGACGAACGGCCCCACTACGAGCAGACGCTCGCAAAGCTCTCGGAGGCGATGAGCCCGGACGACTTCGAACGCCTGCGCGGACGAGGGCGTTCATTCGCAGCCCGCGACGCGGTCGAATACGCATTCGCAGCGGACCGCTGAAGTCAACTGCGTAGGCGGCGCCACCGGCCGCCGCGCGGCGCTCGCACGACGACCAGGTCGGTCCGGAGCTCCCGCGGGATCGAGCGCAGCGAACGGACGCCGAGCACCACCGGACCGTCGTGCTGCTCGATCTGCTCGCGCTTTCCCAACAGCCCGCCGGCCTCGTCGAGGAAGAGGACGCCCGAAGAGCCCTGCACCTCCCCGACGTACCTCGCAACGACGTCCACTGCGCCGATCACGGCGACGCGGGCGTCGCGGCGGGTGGCGAGCAGCTTCGCGAGCTCGTCCATGATCCGATCGTACGCCGCCGCCGCGTGGGTAGAGTCGCTGCGATGCGGCTGCACTACCTCCCGGGCAGCGCCGCGATGGCGCCACACGCTGCGCTCGCGGAGATCGGCGTGCCGTACGAGCTCGTCCCCGTGGAGCGCGAGGCTGACGGCCGGTCGTCGGCCGAGTACCTCGCGCTCAATCCGTGGGGGAAGGTTCCGACGCTCGAGGACGGCGACTTCGTGCTGACGGAGTCGGCCGCCATCTGCCTCCACCTCGCCGAGCGTTTCCCCGACGCGCGTCTCGCGCCGCCGGTCGGGACACGCGAGCGCTCCGAGCTCTACCGCTGGCTGATTTGGCTCTCGAACACGGTGCAGACGGCGCAGTTGCGCTACTTCTATCCCGACCGCTACGGGACGGACGGCGTCAAGGAAGCGGCCGAAGCGGAGCTCTACCAGCACCACGCCCTGATCGAGGCCCACCTCGCCGGCCGCGAATGGCTCCTCGGGGACGAGCGCACCGTTGCCGATCTCTTCCTCTTCATGCTCACCCGCTGGGGCCGCTTCCTCGACCCGGCCGCGTGGGACCGCCCGTGCATCCGCGCGCACTGGCTGCGGACGCTCGCGCTTCCCGGCGTGACCCGGGCGATCCAGGAGCAGGGACTCGAGCTACCGGCGTTCGCTGACCCGGCGCTGCTCAGCGCCGATACGAAGCGCCGCTCGTGACCCCGTAGACGTTGCCGTCCGGCGCCCGGAAGTGCAGCCAGCCCTGCTCGGGCGTCCCTTGTGGCGGGCCCAGTAGCTCGACGCCCGCCGCTGCAAGATCTTCGGCGGCCGCAAACACGTCCTCGACGAGGAACTCGGGCACCGGCCCGGTCGTGAAGTGCCCGTGGTCGTGCTCGTCCGGCCCGAAGACCTCGAACTGGCTCGAGTCAGGCAGCTTGCTCCACACGAACCCGGGGGCGGCGGCGACGAGCGGGATGCCGAGGACGTCGCGGAAGAAGGCAACTGTCTCGTCGAACCGGTCGGTCTTCACGCCTGCCCAGACGAGTCCCAGCACCCGCATGGGGGTGATGCTACTCCCGAGGCCGTGCGGGCTTGCCTCTGACGCTCACTTCTCGGGCTCGAGCTCGATCAGGCAATCAACCACGTGTCGCCGCTACCGAGTAGCGCCTCGAGCTCGCCCTCGCCCTTCCCCTTCGCGACGCTGATCTGGTCGGCCATCAGCTCGTCGTAAACCGGACGCTCGACCGAGCGGAAGACGCCCATCGGAGTGGCGCCGATCACCTCCTGCGTCATCCGGGAGAGAGAGAACGCGTGGGCCGGCTCCTTCGCGTGCGCGTCGTGGATCAGCAGGCCCGGATCCGTCGCCGCGACGACCTCCGGGGAGCCGTCCGGCAGCAGCCGCAGACCCTTGTCGCCCCAGACGATCGGCTCTCCGTGCCGCAAGTACAAGCGGTTTTCCTTCTCCTCCCGCACGAAGTCGAAGGCGCCGTCGTTGTAGATGTTGCAGTTCTGG
>DATLDK010000155.1:0-28597 GCA_035525905.1 Gaiellaceae bacterium
CCTCTGGGAGCTCCTGGACGAGTTCGTGCTCGTCGGCGAGGACGACATCCGGCACGCGAACAGGCTGATGATCGAGCACACGCGGAACCTCGTCGAACCTGCGGGCGCCGCTCCGCTCGCGGCCGCGCTGAAGCTCGGAGCGCGGCTGCGCGGGAAGCGGGTCGCGCTCGTGCTGAGCGGGGGCAACATCAGCCCGGCTCAGCTGGCGGACTTGTTCGCCTCCTGAACGGCGCGGGACGCCGTCTCCGGCGTCCCGCAGTACCCGCATGCGCTGGAGAGGACTTGAACCTCCACGGCCCTAAGGCCACAAGGCCCTCAACCTTGCGCGTCTACCAATTCCGCCACCAGCGCGGGACGATCAGTGTAGCCCTAGGCGAGCAGCCGGTAGAGCAGGACGCTGTTGAGAAAGAACAGCGTCGCGACGGCGACCGTGAGCCGCGTCAGGTTGCGCTCAACGATGTGCGTACCGCCCTGCGAGGCGGGAGTGAAGCCCATGCCCCCGAGCCCGGCGTCGCGTCCCGAGTGCATCAGGATCAGCGTCAGAAGCGCCACGGACACGAGGACCTGGAAGACAGCAGAGACCGGCAGCATCGCGGCAGGAAGGGTAGCAGCGCCGCTAGCTACGGCCGGCCGCGGCGAGGATCGCGTCGACCAGGCTGGCGGAGATCGCGTCCTTCGTGATGTAGCCCTTCGCGCCGGCACGGCGAGCGCGATCGATGTCCTCGGGCGAGTTCGAGCCCGTCAGCATCAGCACCGCCGGCGGGTGCTGCAGGCCTCCCATGGCCGCGGCCGCCTCGAAGCCGTCCATCACGGGCATGCTGATGTCGAGCGCGACGACGTCGGGCTCGAGCCGGCGGGCGAGCTCGACCGCCTCGCCTCCGTCGGCAGCGCGTCCGATGACCTCGATCCTCACCTCGCTGGAGAGCACTGCCTCGAGCGCCTCCGCAAAGAGACGGTGATCGTCCGCGATCAGCACGCGAACCGGCGTGATGTCCTTCCCGTTCACCTAGACCCCAACGCGATCTTGCCTGTTTAGGCTACGGCTGTGAACCCCCCAGGAGACGAGGTGCGCGCGAAGATCCAGCGGCTGCTCGTGACCGGCGACAACCGCCTGAAGCACGGCGTCGCGGCGGCGAAGGCGCGGGAGAGCTACGAGCAGGCGCTCGAGGTCGCCCGCGCGGCCGGGATCGAGGATGCGGTGCGTCCTCTCGTCGAGATCAGGCTCGCCGATCTCGCCGAATTCGAGAAGCACTCACTCGCTCGAGAATCGCCTCCACCCGACCTGCCTGCAGCCTGACGTCGTGCTCCTCGGCCGCGGCGCGCGCGGTCTCGTTCGGCACGGGCAGAGCAGCAGCGGCACGGAGCGCGTCGGTGAGGCCGGACTCGTCGGTCGGGTCGACGAGCACGCCCGCTCCGGCCGGAACGAACTCCGGCGGACCGCCGACCCGCGTCGCGACGACGTTGCGGCCCGAGGCGAGCGCCTCGAGCGTGGCCTGGCCGAACGGCTCCACGAGGCTCGCCTGGCAGAGAACGTCGGCGGCCGCGATGTAGCGCGGCACCGCCTCGTGCGTCATGTAGCCGGTCACCGTCACTCCCGGCCGCCCCTCGAGCTGCGAGCGCAGCGGGCCGTCCCCGACGAAGGTGAGGGTCCCCTCGCCCAGCCGGCCGAACGCGCGGGCGAGCCGCACGACGTTCTTGCGCTCGATCAGCGAGCCGACGCACACGAACGCGGGGCCGGTGTGCTCAGAGCGCGGGGCCGCGGTGAAACGCTCGAGGTCGACCCCGCAGTCCACGACCTCGGTTTTGCTCGTTGCCGCGGGCACGGACTGCTCGAGGCGGTCGCGCAGCCATTCCGACACGGCGATGACGCTGCCCGCGCCGTGCACGACGCGGCGGATGAAGGGGCGCACGAACGGATACTCGGTCGCGTTGGCCACGTCCTGGCCGTGGGCAGTGACGACGAGCGGTACGCGCGCTGCACGCGCCGCGAGGAGCGCGCCGAGCCCGGTCGGGAAGAGGAAGTGTGCGTACACGACATCGGGATGGAAACGGCGCGCGGCGCGCACCGCTCGCACCGCGAGCCCCACGTGTCGTAGCTTGCCGCCTCCGCGACGGTCGATCACGGCAAGCTCGATCACGTGCCCGCGCGCGGCGAGCGCGCGCTCGAGCCCCTGCACGAAGACCCCGAAGTCCGGCGCCGCGGCCGAGGGGTACATCTGCGAGACGAGCAGGATTCGCATCCGCCGAATCATCTAGGTTCGAGGTGTGGCAGAACCCACCGTCCGCGTTTCCGGCCTGAACAAGACGTTCCTCGTCGCAGAGCGGGAAGCGGGGCTTCGGGCTGCCGTCAAGAGCCTCGTGCGCCGCAAGCACCGCGATGTGCGCGCGGTCGACGAGATCTCGTTCGAGATCTCCACCGGGGAGGTCGTCGGCTTCCTCGGCCCGAACGGCGCGGGCAAGACGACGACGCTGAAGATGCTCTCCGGCCTGCTGTATCCGACCGCGGGGGACGCTCGGGTGCTCGGCCACGTGCCCTCGAAGCGGGAGCGTGAGTTCCTGAGCCGGATCACGCTCGTGATGGGCAACCGCAACCAGCTGCAGTGGGACCTGCCCGCGCTGGACTCGTTCGAGCTCAACCGCGCCATCTACCGGATCCCGCGCGGGGCCGACTTCACGAGCCGCCGCGACGAGCTGATCGACCTGCTCGACGTGGGCGACCTCGTGCGCAAGCCGGTACGGAACCTCTCCCTCGGGGAGCGAATGAAGGTGGAGATCGTCGGCTCGCTCCTCCACCTGCCGCAGGTCCTGTTCCTCGACGAGCCCACGATCGGCCTCGACGTGACGATGCAGAAGCGCATCCGTGGGTTCATCGCCGAGTACAACCGCCGCTACGAGGCGACCGTCCTGCTGACGAGCCACTACATGGCGGACGTCGAAGCGCTCTGCCGACGCGTGATCGTCATCCATCACGGCAAGATCCTGTTCGACGGTGCGCTGGCACGGCTCGGCGACGAGCTGGCGGCCTGGAAGACGATCGACGTCGAGCTCGCGGACGCCGGCGCCGATCTCTCGTCCTACGGCGACATCGTCGAGAGCGACGCCGGGCGCGTGAAGCTGCGCGTCCCCAAAGCGGACGTGGCGCGCGTGACGGCGCGGCTCTTGGCGGAACGGGACGTGGCCGACCTGACCGTCGAGGACCCGCCGATCGAGGACGTGATCGAGCTCGTCTTCGCTCAGGAGACGCCGTGAACGGCGGCCAGGCGGGCGCCGTCCGCTCGCTGTTCGACTTCTACGTCACGCGCGCTCGTACCCAGATCCAGAGCGAGTTCCAGTATCGGGCAGCGACGTACTTCTGGATGATCGGCATGCTGGCCGAGCCGATCGTCTACCTCGTCGTCTGGACGACGATCGCCGACCAGCACGGCGGCGCCCTGAACGGGATCACGACCGGCGAGTTCGCCGCCTACTACATCGTCTGGACGCTCGTTCGGAGCATGAACATCGTCTTCACGCCCTTCGGCTGGGAGTGGCGGATCCGCGAGGGCCAGCTGTCGGCCGCGCTGCTCCGGCCGCTGCACCCGCTGCACGACGACATCGCGGGCTTCGCAGGCTGGAAGCCCGTCGTGATCCTGATGTGGTTGCCTGTCGCGGCCGTCCTCTGGGTCGCGTTCGATCCCGTCCTGGACCCGACGCTCCTCGAAGCCTGCGTGTTCTTCTTCGCGATCTGGGGCGCGTACCTGATCCGGACGATGTTCATGTCCACGCTGGGGATGATCACGTTCTGGACGACGCGCGTGAGCGCGATCTTCGAGCTCTTCATCGCGGCGGAGCTACTGCTCTCGGGACGGCTCGTGCCGTTGCCGGTCATGCCCAAGTGGGCCCAGGACATCGCGGGGTTCCTCCCGTTCCAGTGGTCGTTCTACTTCCCGATCGAGTCGCTCGTCGGCGACCTCTCCACCGGTGAGCTTCTGCGGGGCCTCGGGATGCAGGTGTTCTGGATCGTCGTCATGACCGGGATCACGCTCTTCGTCTGGCGCTTCGCCGTCCGGCGCTACTCGGCGGTGGGCAACTGAGGGCGTTCGGGCTCGGGTGGCTGTACTTCAAGCTGGGCTCGCTGACCGAGCTCCAGTACCGCGCGAACTTCTTCATCCAGCTGCTGCAGTCGACCGTCGCCGTGGTGACCGCGCTCGTCGTGCTGAAGCTCGTCTACTCGCAGACCGACGAGCTGAACGGCTGGAGCGAGGCGGAGCTGCAGGTGGTGATGGGGATACAGATCCTCCTCGGCGGCCTGATCAAGATGAGCATCCAGCCGAACATGGAGCGCCTGATGGAGGAGGTGCGCGACGGGAAGCTGGACTTCGCTCTGACGAAGCCCGAGGACTCGCAGCTCTTCGTGAGCGTCCGCGAGGTGCGCATCTGGCGCGCGGTCGACGTCGTTTCGGGGGCGCTCGTGCTGGCCTACGGCGTCAACGGCCTGGACCGTGGCGTCGGCGTCGGCGACGCGGCGCTCTTCGCGGCGATGCTCCTGGTGGGCCTGCTGACGATCTACTGCTTCTGGCTCTTCATCACGACGGGCGCGTTCTGGATCGTCAACACGTGGAGCATCATCGAGCTCTTCGACGGCGTCTATCAGACGGGTCGCTTCCCGGTGTCGATCTATCCCGGTTGGCTGCGGATCGGCGTCACCTTCCTCATCCCGATCGCGTTCGCGATCACCGTGCCGGCGCAGGCCGTGACGTCCCGTCTGCACTGGAGCACGGTCGCCCTGGCGGTCGGCTTCGCGGCGGCGCTCTTCGTCTTCACGCGCTGGTGGTGGGGCTTCGGCCTGCGCCGGTACTCTGGCGCTTCGGCCTGATCGGCTAGCCGTCGCGCGAGCCGCCGCCGTCCTTCTCGTCCCGCTTCTCTTTCCGCTTCTGCTTCCGTTCCGGTGCCTTGCGATCCCGTGAGTCGTCCTCCTCGGTAGCCGTAGGCGGCGACGGCTCGGTGGTCTCGATCGCCTCCTGCTCCGACTCGTCCTCGTCCGGCAGCTGAACCGGTTCAGCTGCCGCGGGCGTGGGCACGACCGGCTCGGGCGCGGCTGCGGGCTCCGGCTTGGGCGCCGTTGCGGGAACCACCCGAACCGCTACGTGTGCCGGCCGGGCCGGGCGACGGGCCCGTTGAGCGACCCTCGCGCGCGCCTGCTGATGTACGCCGGCGGAGCGGGCTCCGTCTGAGTGGTGCTCGACGCGGGCGGGCGGCGTCGCAGCGGCAGGTGATCTCACAGCCGCGGTGGAACGGGACGTCACGTGGGTCGAGCGTGCCCGGGGCGACTTCGCGGGTCGAAAGCGTTGCGTGGCGGGCGGATGCGGAGCCGCGACGGTCTGCCTCACCGTGGCGATCCGCGGGGCATCCCTCACGACCGCGGGCTGTGCAGCGATTGCGGCGGTTCCCACGGGCTGGGACGAGAACGTGACCACGAGCGCCAGGACCACCGCCAGCGGAGTCGCCGTCAGCAGCCACCACCCAGCCTCCACCAGCTGGTCTGCCAGCTCGCAAACCCGCCGTTGCCCCCATGACGCCACCGTTCCCCTTTCCCCAACTCATCGTGTGATGAAACGGGTGGCCCGTCAAGCAGCAGCTAGTGCTGGGCGTCGAACGTTCCCCACTCGTCCCGGAGGACGTTCGAGATCTCGCCGATGGTGACGCGGGCGCGCAGGGCGTCCCGCATCGGGGGCAGCAGGTTCTCTGCGCCCGAGGCCACACGGCGCACCTCTGCAAGAGCCAAAGCGGCTTCCTCCGCGTTGCGCTCCGCGCGCACGCGTGCCGTCCGCTCCAGCTGGCGGCGCTCGGCTTCGGGATCGATCCGCAGGAGCTCGACCTGCTCGCCGGGGGTGTCGGTGAAGGCGTTCACGCCGACGATCACCCTCTCACCCGATTCCACCTGCTGGTTCCACCGGAAGGCGGCCTCCTCGATCTCCCGCTGGACGAAGCCGGACTCGATCGCTGCCACCGCACCGCCCAGCTCGTCGATCCGCTCGATCAGCTCCCGCGCGCGTTCTTCGAGCTCGTCCGTGAGGGCCTCGATGAAGTACGAGCCGCCAAGCGGATCGGCGGTGTCCGTGGCGCCGGCCTCCGCGGCCAGGATCTGCTGCGTGCGGAGCGCGATCCGGGCCGAGCGCTCGGTCGGGAGCGCGAGCGCCTCGTCAAAGCCGTTCGTGTGCAGGCTCTGCGCCCCGCCCGCCACGGCGGAAAGGGCCTGGATCGCGACGCGCACGATGTTGTTCTCCGGTTGCTGCGCCGTCAGCGTCGAGCCGCCGGTCTGCGCGTGGAAGCGGAGCGCGATCGCCTTCGGGTTCGTCGCGCCGAAGCGGTCGCGCATGATCGACGCCCAGAGCCGTCGCGCGGCGCGGAACTTCGCCACCTCCTGGAAGAAGTGGTTGTGCGCGTTGAAGAAGAAGGAGAGCCTGGCCCCGAACTCGTCGGGTGAGAGGCCGGCCTCGACGGCCGCCTCCGCATAAGCAATGCCGTTGGCGACCGTGAACGCGAGCTCCTGCACGGCCGTGGAGCCCGCCTCGCGGATGTGGTAGCCGCTGATCGAGATCGTGTTCCAGCTCGGGATCCGCTCGGCCGCGTAGGCGAACAGATCGGTGGTGAGGCGCATCGAAGGCCGCGGCGGGTAGATGTAGTTACCGCGCGCGATGTACTCCTTCAGGATGTCGTTCTGCGCGGTGCCGCGAAGCGCGGTGCCCGGCACGCCCTGCTCCTCCGCGACGAGCTCGTACAGCAGCACGAGCAGCGAGGCGGGAGCGTTGATCGTCATCGAGGTGGAGACCTCGCCGAGCGGGATCCCGTCGAGCAGCAGTCGCATGTCCTCGATCGAGTCGATCGCCACGCCCGTGCGGCCAACCTCGCCGACCGCGTGCGGGTCGTCGGAGTCATAGCCGAGCTGGGTGGGAAGGTCGAACGCGACCGAGAGTCCGGTCTGGCCGCGGTCGAGCAGGTAGCGAAAGCGCTCGTTCGTCTCCTCGGCGGAGCCGAAGCCGGCGTACTGGCGAATCGTCCACGGCCTCCCGCGGTACATGTCCCGGTATGGGCCTCGCGTGTAGGGAAACTCGCCGGGCTGCTCGCCTTCGACCCCCGGAGCGGAATAGACCGGCTCGATCTCGATCCCGGAGTCGGTCTCCCGCGTCACGCCGAGGATGGTACGGCTACAGGACTCCTCCGGCGCCTTCGATCGCCTCGAGTGCGATCCGCCGGCCGGTGGCGATGTGCGTGCGAATCGCCCGTCGTGCGGCGTCGAGGTCGCCGGCCTCGAACGCGTCCACGATCGCGCCGTGCTCCGTGGGCAGGTTCGATCCCGCCTCGAGCCTGCCGCCGCGGATCACCTGCATCATCAGGTTGACGGAGAGCTCGCGGTAGAAGCGGGAGAGCAGGGCGTTCTCGGCGAGGTCGACCTGGTACTCGTGGAAGGAGGCGTTCGCGGTATCCCACTCCGCGTGCGACACCGCCGCGATCGTCGTTTCGTGCAGCTCGCGGAAGCGCCGGAGCTCGTCGCGACCGACCCGGCCGACTGCGGCCTCTGCCGCCTGCAGCTCGAGCGCCAGCCGAACGTCGTAGCCCTCTCCGACCGCGAGCTCCGTGAGCGCGCTGACGTAGTAGCCGCGACGCGACTTCACCGTCAGCAGCCCTTCCGCCACGAGCCTCGTCAGGGCATGGTGGACGGGGCTGCGAGAGACACCGAGCGCGGCTGCGAGCTCGTGCAGGCTCACCTTCTCGCCGGGCCCGAGCTCGCGGCGCACCAAACGCTGCTTGATCGTCTCGTAGACGACGTCGTTCAGGTTGGCGCGGGGCGGAGCGGAGGGGGCCGAGATCACCGGCATGAGCGATACGTAACATGACAGGGCTCGGCGAGGCAACCCGTACGCTTGGCAGGTGCAGGTGAGCATCCGCCTCTTCGCCGGGCTGCGCGAGCGGGCCGGTACCGGCGCCCGTGACGTGGATCTGCCCGAGGGCGCGACCGTCGCTGACGTCTGGGCCGCGCTCGACCTCGGCGACGAGCCAGCCGGGCTTCTCTACGCGGTCAACAAGCGCTACGCGGCCGGCGACACGAGTCTCGAGGACGGCGACGAGGTGGCGCTGATCCCACCCGTCTCCGGAGGCGACTTCCGCCTCAGCGCCGCCCCTCTCTCCCTCGACGACGCCGTCCGCGAGGTGCGCGACGACGGCGCCGGCGCGATCGCGACCTTTACAGGCACGGTGCGGAACCGCTCGCGCGAGCGCGAGGTGCAGTACCTGGAATACGAGGCGTACGAGGGGATGGCCGAGGAGATGATGGCCGAGCTCGGGGGCGAGCTGACCAGACGGCACGAGCTCTCCGCGATCGCGATCCACCACCGGGTCGGGCGCGTCGAGATCGGGGAGCCGAGCGTCGTCGTCGCCGTCTCGGCGCCCCACCGAGCAGCGGCGCTCGCCGCGTGCAAGGAGGCGATCGACACGCTCAAGGGAACGGTGCCGCTGTGGAAGAAGGAGGTTTACGAGGGCGGGGAGGAGTGGATCGGGCAAGGGTCATAGCCACCCGGGCCTGCGCGAGTACCCTGAGTCGATGAGCTACGACCCGTACGCACCCCGCGAGGCCGAAGACCCGGCGACCTACAACCCGATCAAGCGTCCGCTGACGCTGCGCGAGATCGGGCGCAGGCTCTGGGCGCCGTTCGCAGCGGTCGGAGTCCTCTTCTGGAAGCTCAAGTTCCTCTTCGCCGCGATCTTCAAGTTCAAGCTCTTCACGGTCGCGGGGTCGATGCTGGTCTCGATCGGCGCATATGCGCTCTTCTGGGGCTGGCAGTTCGCGGTCGGGTTCGTGCTGCTCCTGCTCGTGCACGAGCTCGGGCACGTCCTCGAGGCTAAGCGGCAGGGGCTGCCGGTCTCCGCACCCATGTTCATCCCGTTCCTGGGAGCGCTGATCACGCTGAAGCAGCTACCGGACAACGCCTGGAACGAGGCGAAGGTCGCCATCGCCGGGCCGATTCTCGGCGGCCTCGGCGCAGCGGCGACCTGGGGTCTCGGCGAGTACCTCGACTCGGGGTTGCTCGTCGCGCTCGCTTTCACCGGTTTCTTCCTGAACCTCTTCAACCTCGCCCCGATCTCGCCCCTCGACGGTGGCCGGATCGTCGCGGCGATTCATCCGGCCTTGTGGATCGTCGGGCTCGTCGCGCTGGTCGGGCTCACGATCGTCGCGCCGAACCCGATCCTGATCCTGATCCTCGTCATGGGCGGGCTCGAGTCCTGGCGGCGGTGGCAGCAGCGCCGCCACCCGGAGGGCGAGGCCTATTACCGGGTCAGCCCCGCGCACCGGTGGATCACCGGGATCTCGTACATCGTCCTCGCGGCGCTGCTGACGCTCGGAATGAGCGCCTCCTACGTGGAGCGCAACTTCTAGATGTCCGAGACCACCGACCGGCGCATCCTCGAGCGGACGCACGAGGACCTCGCGAACGACGTCGCCGTGATCGCGTCCGAGTTCCTCGGCGGCTTCCAGAAGGTGCTCGAGATCGACCGCCCCGCCGTCTCGATCTTCGGCTCCGCGCGGGTCGGCGAGGAGACCGAGGCGTACCGGCAGGCGCGCGAGACGGCGCGGCGCTTCGCCGAGGCCGGGTTCGCCGTCGTCACCGGGGGCGGGCCCGGCGTGATGGAAGCGGCGAATCGCGGCTGCAAGGAGGGCGGAGGCCTGAGCGTCGGCTTCAACATCACGCTGCCGCACGAGCAGGGCGTGAACCCCTACTGCGACATCGACATGACGTTCAAGCACTTCTATGCGCGGAAGACCATGTTCGTGAAGGCAGCGGAGGGCTTCGTGATCTTCCCCGGCGGCTTCGGCACGCTCGACGAGCTGTACGAGTCGCTGACGCTGATCCAGACCGGCAAGGTGCGGAACTTCCCCGTCGTGCTGGTGGGGAAGGACTTCTGGGCGGAGATGCTCGCCTGGGTGCGCACCGAGCTACTGGCCGAGGGTCTGATCTCGCCCGACGACGTCGAGCTCCTGCACACGACCGACGACCCCGCCGAGGCGGTGCAAATCGTGGTCGACTGCTACGAGCGCCAGTGCGCGGCCATGCCCGCGGAGCCCGAGAAGGCCGACGCGCAGTAGCTAGACGCGCGGCAGCACGAAGTACGGACCGGGAATCGAGCTGCCGGGGCCGTAGATCGTCGTCGGCCCGACGGCGATGTAGGCGCTCGTGAAGGCATCGCGTCGTTCCAGCTTCCCGTGCTCGTAGACCTTGCGGGTGACGGTGACGTCGAAGCCGCTCTGGTTCGATCCCGCGACCGTTCGCACCGAGCCGCGCGGCGCGTAGGGGTCGAGGGCGTAGCTCACCTGGGGTGACCGCCAGTTGACGCGAGGACCTGTCGTCGCGACGACTCGCCGCTCGGGATCCGTGCCGTAGAAGGTGAAGGTGAGCGTCGAGGTCGTGTAGCTCGTCTTGATCAGGATCCCGGTCTTCAGGTCGTTCTTGAAAGCGAAGTCAGGTCCGCCCCAGGAGACGGTCGCGTCGCGCCCCAGCGGGTAGTGGGAGATGTAGAAGCTGTGGTTGTGGCGCTCGACGATCGGAAGGCCCAGATCGAACGCGTTGTTGAAGAGCGTCGTCGCCGTTTGGCAGACGCCACCGCCGATCGAAGGCAGCAGCAGCGAGCCGATGATCATCTGGCCTTCGCGGAAGCCGCGCTCGACGGTCCGCGGCCCGACCCGGTCGTTGAACGAGAACACGTGGCCCGGCTCGACGATCGTGCCGTCGATGTACTCCGCCATCAGCTGCACGTTGTGGATCCGATTCGAGGACGAGGTGCCCATGTCGGTCGTGAACGTCGAGATCTGCTCGCGGATCCCGAGCGTGTTCGCTTCGGCCGTCGTCAGGTCGGCGCGCGTCTGCTTCAGGCGCAGCGAGGCGCGACGGATCGAGGACGACGCTGCCGCAGTGATCGAGTCCGAGATCCACGGTCCGTCAGGAGCGAGGCCCGGCTTGGAGGGGCGAACACGCACCTGCCTCCCGTCCACGACGAAGCGGGCGTTGACCGCGCGCGCCCGCCAGTCGGACAGGTAGGGCTCGACCGCCTTCGCGATCCGGTCCGGTGCGAACGTGACCCGGAAGTGGTCGCCTGCCTGGCGGAAGCGGACGAGCCTCGCCAGCCGCTTCGGTGCGAGCGAGCCGACGTCCTCACCCTTGAAGGAGAGCGTGATCGGCTCGGCGACGAGCTGCCTCGCCTCGGCGACGGCCTCTTCCGCCGCACTGGTCGTCAGCGCGGGCTCGACGTGCATCAGCTCGGGCGAGAGTGTCCGGACGCCCGTCAGGGCGGCCTGCCGCAGCGACGCGAGCAGCTGCCGGGGCTCGACCGCGTCGCCCGCCAGCGACGGGACGACGCGAAACGCCCCGCGGCGGGACACGATCTGCGCAGGACGCGGCTTGGGCAACGTGGCGGAGAGACGCTCGGCGACGGCGTTCGCGGCCGGACGCGCCACCAGGACGGGGTCGACGCGGAGGGTCGGGGGGCTCGGATCGACGAGCCGGCGGACGCGGTCGCGGAACGAGTCGTGACCCGCCCGAACGAGTGCAGCGTTCGTTGCGCCGCTGTCGACCATCAAGACCTCGCCGGGACGCACCTCGTAAGCCTTTCCATGGATGTCGACGTCGACGGGACGGGAGAGCTCCGCGCGGCGCAGCTCGACCCCCGGTAGCGCCTGCTGCCAGTAGACGGCGTCCCTCGCGGCGACGGCGGCGGCGGCCAGGACGGCCAGTCCGCCGAGTGTGGAGAGGAGGAATATGCCGAGCCGTCTCACGCTTGCAAGGTATCCGCTACGGCCGCTCTAGACTCATTGCGTGAGGCTCCGCGATCTCCCTTCCGTCGACGAGCTGGCACGGGGCAGCGGCGATCCGCTCGCGGTGGAGGCCGCGCGGACGCTGCTCGGGCGCGCGCGTGACGAGATTCGCGCCGGCGCCGACCCCGGAAACCTGCACGATCGACTCGCCGCAGCGCTTGCCGACGCTCGCCGTCCCGTGTTGCGTCGCGTGCTCAACGCGTCCGGCGTCCTCGTCCACACGAACCTCGGGCGCGCTCCCTTGGCGCCGGCCGCCCTCGACCGGGTCGCCGCGGCCGGCGGTTACTCCAATCTGGAGTACGACCTGTCGAGCGGATCGCGCGGGTCGCGCCAGGACCACCTCGCCCCGCTGCTGCGGCGGCTCACGGGCGCCGAGGCGGCACTCGTCGTCAACAACAACGCGGCGGCACTGCTACTGGCGCTGGCCGCGCTCGCCGAGAGCCGGGAGGTGGTCGTCTCCCGCGGTGAGCTGATCGAGATCGGAGACGGCTTTCGGATCCCGGACGTGCTCGCGCGCTCGGGAGCTCGCCTGGTCGAGGTGGGCACGACGAACCGCACGCGGGCTGCCGACTACGATCGCGCGGTCGGGGCCGAGACTGCGCTCCTCCTCCGCGTCCATCAGTCGAACTTCCGCGTCGTCGGCTTCACCGAGCAGCCCAGCGTCGCCGAGCTCGCAGTGGTCGCACGCCGCCATGAGATTCCGCTCGTCGACGACCTCGGCTCCGGAGCGCTCGTCGAAATCGAGGGCGAGCCGACACCCGCTGCATCGCTGGCTGCGGGCGCAGACCTGGTCTGCTTCTCCGGGGACAAGCTCCTCGGCGGCCCCCAGGCGGGGATCGTCGTGGGACGTGCCGATCTCGTCGAGCGGTTGCGGCGCCACCCGCTGCATCGTGCGCTCCGCTCGGACAAGCTGACGCTGGCGGCGCTGGAGGGAACGCTCGCCCTCTACCTCGACCGGCCGGAGGAGATTCCCGTGCTGCGGATGCTGCGGGAGCCGGCGGAGATCGTCCGTGGGCGAGCCGAGCGGCTCGCGGAGGCGACCGGCGGTGCCGTGGAGGAGACCGTCGCACGCGTCGGCGGCGGTGCGCTGCCGCTCGCGGAGCTGCCGAGCTTCGCCTGCGCGGTCGAGGAGGAGCTCGCGATCGAGCTGCGCGCACACGAGCCGCCGGTGATCGCGGTCATTCGCGACGGCCGCACGCTGCTCGATTGCCGCACGCTCACGGACGCCGAAGCGGCCGAGGTCGCGGCCGCGGTGCTCGCATGCCGCTCACGCTAGGGACCGCCGGCCACATCGACCACGGCAAGACGTGGCTCGTTCGGGCGCTGACCGGCAAGGATACGGACCGGCTTCCGGAGGAGCAGGCGCGCGGGATCTCGATCGACCTCGGCTATGCGCCGCTCGACCTTCCCGACGGCCGGCGCCTCTCGGTGATCGACGTGCCCGGCCACGAGCGCTTCGTGCGGAACATGGTCGCCGGGGCGACCGGGATCGACCTCTTCCTGCTCGTCGTCGACGCCGGTGAGGGTGCCCGGCCGCAGACCCACGAGCACCTGGCCATCTTGCGTCTGCTCGGGATCGAGCACGGTGTCGTTGCGGTGACGAAGGCCGACGCTGCCGAACCGGAGACGCTCGAGCTCGTGCTGGAGGAGGCGCGGGAGCTGCTCCCGCACGCCGAGGCCGTCCCCGTCAGCGCCAAGACCGGCGCAGGCCTCGCCGAGCTTCGCGCAGCCCTCGCCCGGGCGGCCGACCTCGTGGTTCAGAAACACGATGTGGACGACCCGGCTCGTCTCCACGTCGACCGCGTCTTCTCGCTGCGGGGGATCGGCACGGTCGCGACGGGGACGCTGTGGTCCGGGACCGTCGGCGCCGGGGACGTCTTGCGCGCCGAGCCGGGCGGTGGCGACGTCCGTGTCCGCAGCGTGCAGGTGCACGACGAGCCCGTCGTCCGGGCCGAGGCCGGCCAACGCGTCGCGGTGGCGCTGCCCGGAGTCGAGCGGCACGAGCTGCGACGAGGCGACGCGCTGCTCGCGGCCGGGTCTCTGCGCCCGAGCTTCCGGCTCGATGTCACCGTCGACGAGCTCGAGCCGATCGCCGACGGAGAACGGCTGATCGTCCACCACGGGACGAGCGCGGTCCCGGCCCGTGTCACCCGCGCCGGAGACTACGCCCAGTTGAGGCTCTCGGCGCCCGTCGTCGCGGCGCGCGGCGACCGCGTGGTGCTCCGCGGCGCGACGACCGTCGGGGGCGGCACGGTGATCGATCCGGTTCCACCGCGGCACGCCGATGTGAACCGCTTCGAGCTCGCGGCGGCAGGCGGGCAGACAATCCACGAGCCCGTCCTCGTCGAACGCCGCTGGCAGTACTCCGACGAGTGGCTCGCCGCGTTTCGCGCGCAGCTCGATCAGCGCTTCGAGACGGCGAATCCGCTCGACCCCGGTCTGGACGCGCCGACCGAGCCGTGGGCCCCGGACGTGCTCGCTCGGCTGCCGTACGAACGCCGCGGTTCGAAGCTGTATCTCCCCGGCAAGGCGCCGGCGCTCGGCGACAGGGCCCCGGTCGCGGCGGCGTTGGAGGACGCGCTGGCTGGAGCCGCTCCGGGAGCGCTCAAGGTCGAGGACGCGGAGCTCGCACGCTTCCTCGAGCGCGAGGGCAGGCTGGTGCGGCTCGGCGACGGCTACGCGATCTCGGCTGCCGCCTACGATCGCGCACGCGCGCTCGTCGTCCAGGAGTGCGAGCACGCCGGGAGGATCGCGCTGGCCCGCTTCCGCGACCTCGCGGGCTGCGGCCGCCGCGACGCGCAGCTCGTGCTCGAGCGCCTGGACGCAGATGGCATTACGCGTCGGGTACGGGATGAACGCCTGTTGCGTCGGCGGCCCTCGGAGCCGGAGACGTAGTGGCCGCCGGCATCGCCGGCTTCCGCTCCTCGTCGCCGCTCGTCGAGCGCAGGACCTCCTTCACCATCCGTTCGCTGAACCCAGCGGCGAACGCGAAGACGAGGAAGAACGCGAACCTCTTGCTCTCGTCCGTGGGCACGTCGATGCCGCTGATGACGTCGCCTGCGAGCGCGAAGTAGACGAGGACGCCGAAGATGCCGCCGATGAACGGGCGGAAGGCAGCCACGCGCTGGACGTACCCGCGGCCGACCTCGTGACGCACGTGGAACTTGTCCGCGCTCATCCGGGTGACGACGCTGATCAGTGCCCCGAGCGCGCCCGCGATCACGCAGCCGAAGAACGTGGTCAGGTCGACCGGGACGTCGGTGCCGTCGAGCAAGAGCCCGACCGGTACCGCCAGGCCGCACAACGCCAGTACGCCCATCAGCATGCCGCCGAGATAGACGATCTGCGCCTCGCGCGAGGCCGCCTGCTCGTAGCTTGCGCTGATCAGGTCGAGCTCTCGCTCGAGGCGGCGGATCTCCTGCGGCTCGAAGGCGGGCGGAGCGACGCCTTCGACGGGCGCAGCCGAGATCATCACGTCGCGGTTCCAGACGAACAGCCAGTTGACGAGCAGCCTCTGGCTCAGGCCTCGCAACGCCTGCTTGACCGAGACGTACTGCACCTCCGCCCGGTGCAGCGAGTGCGCCACCTCGGGGTGCGCGCGTACGAGCCGCTCGGTCTCGGTGAAGAGCTGGATCCGCTCCTTGCGGAGGAGCAGGAGCTTCTCCCAGCGGGTCGGCGGCAGCGCGGTGAGAACGATCGCCATCGGGACGTCCTCGCAGATGTATCCGTCCGTGATTTCGCCGCGCTCCGACTCGAAGTCGGCGCGCCGCGAGTAGTAGCGGCACTCAGCCTCGGCGCTCGACTCGCGGATCTTCCACGTGTCGACGAGGTCCGAGAACGACACTCGCTCGCGCGGCTTGACGGGCGCGGGCGGCGCGACGTCTACCGGGGCGGCGGTCTCCTCGTACGTGTGGGCGATGCCGGCCATCTGATTCCCCCTTCTCGGGCCGGCCGCACGGCTCCACTCCTGTCAATGCCCTCAGGGTAGGGAAATGCGCCGATTGCTGCAAGGCCCGGGTTTCAGGCCCACGGCGGCGGCTCGTAGCCGCTCGTCCGCGGCGCCGAAGCGATCAGCACCGTGACGACCGCATCGCTGCGGTTCACGACCGTCCGCAAGGGCTCGGGATCGAGCCGGGTGAAGGTCCCCGCGGGAGCGGGGTAGTCCTGACCGTCGATCACCATCGTCGCCTCGCCGGACAGGACGATGAACACCTCTTCCTGGTCCGTGGGCGTCTCGTCGTGCTCGGGGATCGTCTCCCCGGGCGGCAGCTCGACGACGTTCATGCCGAAGGACTTGAGCCCCAGCGACTTGCGGGCGAGCGCCCATTTCGGGAACGGACGCTCGAAGTCGTCCAGGTGCATGATCGTGAAGCCGGGCATGCTAGCTCCCCTCTACCGGCCACTCGGGCTCGGGGCCGATCCCGACGCCCTCGGCGACGCGGTTGATGTAGTTGAAGTAGGCGATCACCTGAATCGCATCGTGGATGGCCGCATCGTCCCAGCCCTGCGCTCGGAGGTCTTCCGCGTCGGCCGCTGCCACCTCGGCCGGGGCACGCGTGAGCTTGACGGCGTAGTCGCACAGGGCGCGGACCGGCGCCGAGAGATCGGCGCGCCGGTAGTCGTGCGCCGCATGATCGGCAAGCGATTCGTCTGCGCCCTCTGCACGGAGGTCGTCTGCGTGCGCACGAATTCAGTAATGGCAGTCGTTCTGGCGCGAGACGACGACCGCGAGCAGCTCGCGCTCCTGCCGCGACAGCGCCGACGGGCCGAACATGATCCCCTTGTACAGCTCCATCGACCGCTTCAGGACGCCCGGTCGCAGGCTCATCGACTTGACGATGTTGAAGACCTTCCCGGCCCGCGCGATCGCCGCGTCGTACTCGTCCTTGAGCAGGCCGGTGGCCTCGTCGACCTCGATCAGCCGCAGATGGGCCATGCGGGCGATCTTCGCACACGGGCCCGGCGGAGCTGAATCCCGCCGGGCCCGCTGCTGTGCCCTACCGCCGGAGGTCGACGGGGAAGGAAACGAGACGGCGTGTGGACACGCCGCCGAGGACGTCCTCCCCGGCCTTGCGTGCACGGAGGAACGCGACGAGCAGCTGCTGCTGCCGGGCGGCGGGGAAGCCGCTCAGCTGCGTCAGCGTCACCTGCGCCCAGCCGTCCGCGCCCGTGGTCGCCTCACCGGGGCTGTTGAACTGGTTGAACGGCACCACTTCCACGAGCACGAGCGCACCCTGAACGGACTTGCCGCGGCAGGAGACGTGTACGCGCATGGTGATGCTCTGCGAGGAGCGGCCCACGACGCCGGGGCTGACCGACTGGCCGTCGATGTTGAGCCGTTCGGGCAGGGACACGCTGCCGATCTGGATCGGAGCGTTCCCCGCGCACCCGGAGACGGGTGGCGCGACGGGCGCGGCCTTGACGACCGCGGTCGGGACGGACGTCGACTGGGTCGACCCATCGGCGTTCCGCGCGGTGACGCGGGACCGGATCGTGTTGTCGACGTCGACCTTCTTCAGCGTGTAGGTCCGCTCGGTCGCGCCGCCGATGGTCGAGCAGCTGCCGCCGTTGCTGTCACAGCGTCGCCACTGGTACGCGAACGACGTCGGTGACCCCGTCCAGGTGCCGTTGCTGGTCGTGAGCGTGCTGCCGTCCTGCGCTGTGCCCGAGATCGCCGGCGGCGACTGGTTCCCCGGCGAAGCGTTGGGCGTGGCCGCCCCACCGGTCTCGGCGAGCCCGGCGATTGCCGCGAGCAGGAGCAGCGCCCCCACGGCGGCCGAACCGAGTAGCTTCATCTTCGTTCGCATGTCTCCCCTTCGTCGAATGTCGTTCCGGGTCTGTTCTCTCCCGGCTGAACCCCGAATAACCGGGATTTGGAGCGGTTTCACACGACGCTTACACCTGCGACCATTAAGCTGGCCGCGGAGCGGCACGGGCCCGGTGGCCCAGCCGGTCTTCAAAATCGGCCCGGTCGTGCAAACCACGGCTTGCTCGGTTCGACTCCGGGGCCGCTCCGTTCCTCGTCGGCTGTGCTGTGCAGGAGCGTCGGTTATTTCAGGCGGCGATAGAGGATCTCCCTGCTGAAGGCCGCGAGGTAGCCGGCGCCGGCCTGGTTCACCGACAGCGCGATCCGCAGCCGGCTCTGCCCGAGCGGGAGCATGGGCGCCTGGAACCGAGCCCGTGAGTTCAGATCCAGCGAGACGCGCTTGATCGTCACCCACTGGCCGAAGCTCGAGAGCCGCTGCAGTTGCACCTGCTTGCGGGCCAAGCTCCGGCCCGCGTAGACGCGGGTGACGAAGCCGTTGAGGCGGCCGAAGGAGATCGACGGAGCGACCGCCGTCTGGACGGGCAGGCTCGAGGCCGTCTTCCAGACAGCCCGGTAGGTGGTGAGGATCTTCGGTGTCACGTTGAACGTGAAGCTGCCGTCAGCGGCGGTGATCACGGTCGCGAGGACGACCTCGGATCCCTGACCGTAGGGGAGGTAGTTCAGCTGGACGTTCTCGCCGGCCTTCTTGACGTTGATCGCACCGGAGAGCGTCACGCGCGTGCCGTAGGTGATCTGCGGCAGCGACGTCGCCAGCGTTACGGCCGGCGGCAGGCCGGCGACCTTGACGGTGCCTGTGCTCGTCGGGACGAGAGCGTCGCGGTACTTGTACGTGCCGGCCACCTCGAACGTGAACGAGTAGGTCCGGCCAGGGCGCAGCACGGGTGAGGCGAACGTGCCTGTGGTCGACACGACCTGATGGTCGCGCGTGTCGTCGTTCCTCCAGCGGATCGTGTCGCCTGCCGTGATGCTGACGGTCGCAGGCGAGAACGATGAGCGCTTGATCGAGACGGTCTTCGTCGTCGCAGCCGAGGCGGCCGGGGCGACGACGAGGGTGGCGATCAGCGCAACGAGTATGAGCAGTGGTTTACGCATACGTCGCTGATGCCCTCGCCCGGACGCTGCGAAGCGCAGCGGAGTGAGGTTTTACCTCGCTCGTACACGCCGCTTACGCCGCTCTTTCTCTAGGCTGGGGCGATGCGTACGCGCCGCCTGGGGAGCTCGACCCTCGAGGTCACCGTCGTCGGACTCGGCTGCAACAACTTCGGCGGCCGGATCGACGAGGAGGCCTCGCGTGCGGTGATCGACGCCGCGCTCGACGCCGACGTGACGTTCTTCGACACAGCGGACGTGTACGGCAACAACGGCGGTAGCGAGGAGATCATCGGCCGCGCTCTGGCCGGCCGGCGGGACCGCGTCGTCCTCGGCACCAAGTTCGGGAGCGACCTCGGCCAGGGCGAGCCCGCGCGCGGCGCCCGGCCCTACATCCGCACGGCGGTCGAGGCTTCCTTGCGGCGCCTGCAGACGGACTGGATCGACCTCTACCAGTACCACCGCCCCGACGGCATCACGCCGATCGAGGAGACGCTCGGGGCGCTCGAGGAGCTCGTCCAGGAGGGAACGGTTCGCGCGATCGGGTCGTCCAACTTCACGGCGGAGATGGTTCGGGCGGCGCACACCGCCGCGACTCAGGCCGGCGTGAGCCCCTTCGCTTCCGAGCAGAGCGAGTACTCGTGGCTCCGCCGGCAGGCCGAGGAGGAACTGCTGCCTGCCTGCGAGCGCCTCGGGGTCGGCTTCATCCCCTACTTCCCGCTCGCGAGCGGCCTGCTGACCGGGAAGTACCGCCGGGGCGAGCCCGTCCCCGAGGGGACGCGCCTGCACGGCCGTGAGCTGGCTGATGCCGATTTGGAGAGCGTCGACCGCCTGGAGGCGTTCGCGGCCGAGCGCGGCATCAGCCTGCTCGAAGTGGCGATCGGCGGCCTCGCGGCGATGCCCGGCGTGGCCTCGGTGATCGCCGGCGCGACGAAGCCCGCGCAGGTGCGCGCGAACGCGGCGGCCGGCAGCTGGGAGCCGTCGGCCGACGACCTCGCCGCTCTCCGCGCCCTCTAGTGCTCGCGGAGGTGGCGGCTACCGCCGCCCTCATCTGCCTCGATCCAGGCCACGCTACCGCGCCCGAGGTCGCCCGGCAGGTCGAGCCGATCGGCCCCGGCTCGAAGCAGCTGAAGATCAAGGATGCGGGGGGCGCCGCCGGGGAGGCGCCCGTTGCGCTCGCGATTGCGCGCCGCACGCGCACCCTCCTGCTCGCGCGGGGCTACCGGGTGGCGATGACGCGGGACGGGGTGGGCTACCGCGGCGGCAATCGTGAGCGCGCCCGCTTCTGCAACGCCCAGGGCGCGGCGCTGATGCTGCGGATCCACGCCGACGGCTCCTCCGATCCGGGAGTACACGGCGTCTCGACGCTCGTGCCCGCGCTGAAGCGCGGCTGGACGAGCGACATCTACGCGGCCAGCAGAGCGGCGGGCCACCTCGTCCAGAGGGAGGTCTTGGCGGCTACCGGAGCGCGTGACCTCGGCGTCGTCGAGCGCGGCGACCTGACCGGCTTCAACTGGGCCGACGTTCCCGCGGTCCTGGTCGAGACCGGTTTTATGTCGAACCGGCGCGAGGCCGCGCTGCTCCGAAGCGCCGGCTACCAGCAGAAGCTCGCCGTCGCCCTGACGCTCGCGGCTCAGCGCTTCCTGATCAGGTAGACCACGCCGCGCGCCCAGTCGCCGACGAGAAGGCCGCCCCGAGGGTGGATCGCGAGGCCGAGCGGATGCTCGACGCCCTCGGCGAACGTGGAGGAGCGACCCGTCCGGACGTTCACCTGGACGAGCTTCCGGCCCCAGCGGCGGCTCAGGTACTGGCCCCACTCCGTCACGATCAGCTTGCCGCGCCACAGCGCCAGCGAGTTGGCTGACGAGTGCGGCTCGAGGTAGGCGACCGGGCGCGTGACGCCTCTGCACGAACCTTGCAGGCGACGCAGCCGCCAGCTCGCCCAGCAGCGGGGCCAGCCGTAATCCGCGCCGGGCTTGATCCGCACAATCGTCTCCGCGGGCTCGGCGGTGCCCTTGTCGTCGCGCGCGTTGTCGGAGACGTAGAGGGTCGGCCCGCCGAACACGAGCCCGAACGGATTGCGGAGGCCCGTCGCCACGACCCGCAGGTCGCTCCCGTCGAGCTTGAAGGAGAGGATGGCGCCGCTGCGGCGGTCACGCTCCCGGCACGCGTCGCAGGTCGAGCCGCTTCCGAGATAGAGCCGTCCGTCCGGTCCCTGCGCGATCGTGTCCTGCTGGTGTCGGTCGAACGGGAGGCGCGTGACGATCTTCCTGCGCGAGAGGACGCGCTTGCCTCGGACCACGAGACGCGTGACATACCCCTGCGCGGAGACGTACAGCGTCGAGCGCACCCACGTCAGGCCGAGCGGCGTGGCGAACCCGCGGGCGAGGAGGCGCGGCTTGGACGAGCCACGGCCGACGACGACGACCTCCCCGGTCTCCTGGGTCGCGTAGAGCAGGCCGTCGGGGCCGAAGGCTAGCGCCGTGGGTCGCTTCAGGCCGGTGGCGTAGAGCTCCGCCGTGAGCCCGCAGCAGACCTTCAGCGCGGCTGCGGGCCTCAGCAATGGACGGAGGCCCGAAGCGCCCGGGACGGCGACGAGCGTGGCGCCGACAAGAGCGGCGGCGGCCAGTGCGGCCGCGAGGCTACGTCTCCCAGGGATCGGCGGCCGCCTCGGCCGGCTGCTTGCGCCTGCGCAGGCCGAGCCGGCGCGGCGAGGCCTTCGTCGGAAGCGTGGTCACGATCGTCTGCGACTCGGAGGGAGGCTCCGGCGACTCGACCGCCGTGGACTCGACGACAGGCATGTCCCAGGGGCCCGTGCTGTCGGCCGCGTCGGGACCCGGCACGACCGTGGGCGGCGCCACCTCGTCGAGCCGCCAGTGCGAGCGCTTCGCTGCCGCGGCCCACTCCGCCAGAGCGACGAGTGCCCAGGCGACCACCATCACGAGCACGATCCAGGCCGGGCGGAGGTCGGCCAGACCGGCAAGGAGGGCGACGAGGAGAAGGAAGGCGCCCTCGATCGCGAGTCTCGGCACGGTCAGGCCGCGGGCAAGCGGCGGCGGCACGGTGGCCACCCAGTCGGCCGACGAGAGTGCCGCCGGCGCAGCGGGACCCGTGAGGCCGTTCACGGCGGGCCAGTCCTCGTCCTCGAAGCGGCTCGGGCTGGACCGCTCGACGCGCAGCGAGTACAGCTCGGCACGCAGCTCCGACGCCACCGACTCGAGCTCGCGAACCCGGTCCGCAAACGTCGCGAAGGCCTCTTCCACGCGCGCCGGGTCGAACCCCTCGTCGGCGTGCGGCAGCTCGTCGGTCCGCGGCAGCTTGCTCATCTCCTCTGAAGTATGCCGAGCCGACAAAGAGCCTGCTCAGACCGGTTTTCCGCCGACGCCTGCACCGAGCTCCGCGCGGCGGTCGCCTGCGCGCAACGGCGGTGTGTCGCCACCGGCCCGGTCGGCCAGGCCGTGGAGCAGCTCCCGAACGGTCTCGATCCCGTCCCGCGTCGGCTCCCAGCCGAGCACGTCCCGCGCTCGTGTGCAATCGAGGAGCGGCGCTCCGAGCGCGAGGTCGAGCCAGTCGGGTGACGTCGGCTGCAGGCGAAGCAGCCAGGCAACGCCGACTGCGGCGCGGGCGAGCTTCGCTGGAATCGTCACCGCACGTGCGCCGAGCGCCTGCGCGAGCCGCTGCCCGTCGAGCTCGGGCTCGGCCGCGATGTTGAATGCTCCCCGGACGTCGCGCGTGGCTGCGAGGCGGTAGGCCTCCCCGACGTCGAGCGAGTGCACCAGCTGAACCACCGCTCCGGGGACGTGGGGGAGCACGCGCAGCCGGCCGGGCTTGGCGAGCGGGCTCGGCAGGAACGGGCCGAAGAAGAGCCGACGCACCTCTTCGGCCGAGTCGCGCTTCATGATCAGGCCGGGACGCAGGCGGACGACGCGGATACCGCGGTGCTCCGCCTCGAAGGCGTCGAGCCGCCGCTCCTGCTGTGCCTTGTGGCGGGAGTACCAGCTCGACGCAATGCCGCCGGTGGGCCAGCTCTCGTCGACCCGTCGCTTCGCGCCCGGCGAGTACGCGCCGATCGACGATGCGACGACGAGTGAGCCGACGCCGGCCTTGGCCGCCGCGGCGAAGACGTTGGACGAGCCCTCGACGTTGATCGTCCAGAGCAGATCCTGATCCCGGGAGGGCTGGATCGCCCAGGCGAGATGGATCACGCAGTCGGCGCCTGCGAAGTACGGGACGAGGTCGGCCGAGACGACGTTGGCCGCCGCGAACTCGGTCTTGGCGTAGCGCGCCGCGGAGTGCGGCAACCGCCGCGCTAGTCCGAGGATCGAGGAGACGGAGTCGTCGCGTCCGAGGGCTTCGAGGACGCTCGTGCCGACGTTTCCGGTGGCTCCGACGACGACGATCCGCATCGGAGGCACCTTGCCCCTTCCTCGCGGGGCTTACTCGTCGCCGTCGAGGCGCTGCATCTCGCCGAGGGCCTCCTGCGCCTGGTCGTGAATCGCGCGCCGCCGCTCGTCGATCGAACGCGAGTCCTGCCCCGGTTCGTCGACCTGGTCCACCGGCTGGCCCTCGGCCGCGTCGTATTCGTCACGGTCGTCCGTCGTCTCGCGGGCCTGCTCGAGCCGCTCGCGGAGCTCCTCCGCCGGGTCGGACTGCGGTCGCTCGAAGGCGACCGTCGCGCGGCGCTTGAACCGCCAGACCGCGGCGAGCCCGAGGGCGCCGAAGAGCCATGCGAGTCCCCGCCTCATCCGAGCGATGGTACTCTAGAGCCGCTTCCTGCCTCGTCTCGCGTGCGCTGTTCCCGTGCACGCTGGCCGGCGAGGCCGCCTAAGACCAAAGGAAGCCCGACGGAAGGAGACCGGGAACGTGAACGATTACGAAGTTCTGATCATGCTGGACCCCGAACTGCCCGACGAGCGGCAGGAAGAGATCGTCAAGCGCACTCGCGACCTGGTCGAGAACGGTGGCGGCAGGTGGGACGGCCAGGACGTCTGGGGCCGCCGCAAGCTCGCGTACGAGATCGACAAGAAGACCGACGGCATCTACCACCTGCTCTCGTTCGCGACCGACGGCGAGACGCTCGACGAGATCTCGCGCGTCCTCAAGATCGACGACGACGTGATGCGCCATCTGGCCACGCGGCGCTACCGGCCAGGGTCGACTCAGCCAGTAGCGGTGGGCGGTCCGGCGCGCGAGGATGTCGTGGAACCCATCGACACCTCGCTGGAGGAGGAGTAATGCCCCAGAACATCAACAGTGTCGTCCTCGTCGGGAACCTGACGAGGGACCCCGAACTCCGGCACACCCCGTCCGGCACGGCCGTGACGACGCTCCGGGTTGCCGTCAACGACCGCGTCAAGCGCGGGGAGGAGTGGACCGACGCTGCCTACTACTTCGACGTGACCGTCTGGGGGCGAACGGCCGAGAACTGCGCGCAGTACCTCGCGAAGGGCCGTCCGGTTGGCGTCCAGGGCAAGCTCACCTGGCGCGAGTGGGACGCGCAGGACGGCTCCAAGCGCCAGTCGGTCGAGGTGGTCGCCGACAACATCCAGTTCCTCGGCGGCCGCGAGGGCGGTGGCGGCGGCGACCAGCAATTCGTGCCGCAGGGCGCGGCGCAGTCCGCGGACGACTTCCCCGCAGCCGCGGCAGCCGACGACGACATTCCCTTCTAGGAGACCCATGGCCCAGCCGAAAACACAGCAGACGCGCAAGCGTCCCGGGTCGTCACTGGCCCCGGGGCGCCGCAAGAGCTGCCTCTTCTGCAAGGACAAGATCGAAGAGGTCGACTACAAGAACCTGAACCAGCTCCGGCGTTACATCTCGGAGAAGGGCAAGATCCGCAACCGCCGCATCACCGGCGCGTGCCGGCGGCATCAGCGGCAGGTCGCGGTGGCCGTCAAGCGGGCCCGCGAGATGGCGCTCCTGCCCTACGTGGAGGAGCGTTAGCGATGGAGGTCATCCTCCTCAAGGACGTCGACAAGGTCGGCCTGCGCGGCGAGGTCGTCAACGTCGCGCGCGGCTATGCCAGGAACTTCCTGCTGCCCCGCAAGTTGGCGGAGCCGGCCACCGCGGGGAAGGTGGCGGAGGTGGCGCGGATCGAGAGCGTCCGGGCACGCAACGAGGCGCGGACGGTGGAGCAGGCGAACGAGGTCGCGGCCGTCCTGCGGGACGCCGAGCTCAGCTTCGACGTGAAGGCTGGTCCCACCGGAGCGCTCTTCGGCTCGGTGACGACGACCGACATCGCCGACCAGATCTGGGAGAAGCACAAGCTCCGAGTCGACCGGAAGAAGATCGGGACGGACTCGATCCGCCGGATCGGTCGCTACGCGATCCCGATCCAGCTCTTCGAGGACGTCACCGTCGACGTGCGCACCCTCGTCGTCCCCGAGGGCGGCGAGCTGCCGCCGGAGGAGGAGCTCGCGGCGATGGAGGCCGCGGAAGCCGAGGCGCAGGCGGCCGTCGAGGCGGAGGCAGAGGCGCACCGGGCGGAAGCTGCCGCCGAGCTCGAGGGGAGCCTCGAGGTCGAGGAGGAGCAGGAGCCAGACGCCGAGAGGCGGACGCCCGCGGAGGCCGCGGCCGAGGCTCCGTTCGAGGAGCCGCCGGCTGCGACCACCGAGCCCGAGCCCGAGCCCGAGGCCGAGGCCGAGCAGGCCTGACCGTTCTGCACAGCACGCTCCACAGGGCTGTGGAGCGTGCTGTGAACTTCCCGCTCGCAGCGGACAAGGCCGTTTAAGACAATCGGGACAAGTCGTCCGACGCTGTGGATAGCGTCCAGAACGTATGTTCCATTTCCCTGCAGTCGTGGCCAATCGGTGGGACTTGACAGGTCCTATTCAGTAGGGGCATGGCACAGGTCATCTCGATTCCGGCGACGTCCCCGCACGTCCCGCCGCAGAACCTCGAGGCGGAGGAGTCGGTGCTCGGGGCAATGCTGCTCTCCCCGGGTGCGATCGGCGCCGTCACCGAGATCCTCTCCGCCGAGGACTTCTACCGCGAGAGCCACGGCACCGTCTATCGAGCGTGCCTCGCCCTCTACCAGCAGGGAGAGCCGGTCGATGCGATCACGCTCGTCGACTCGCTCGAAGAGCGGGGCGAGCTGGAGCAGGTCGGCGGCCGCGCGCGCATCCACGAGCTCGCGGCGCTCGTGCCGGCCACGGCGAACGCCGCGCACTACGCGCGGATCGTGCGCGAGATGGCGACGCTCCGCGGGCTCGTCCGGGCGGGCTCCGAGATCGCGCGGCTCGGCCAGGAGCGCCCCGGCGAGACCACCGACCTCGTCGACCGGGCCGAGCAGATCGTCTTCGACCTGGCCCAGCAGCGCGTCACGAGCGACTTCACGCACATCGAAGGCCTGCTCAAGGAGAGCTTCGAGCGGATCATGCACCTCTACGAAGCGGGCGCCGACGTCACGGGCTGCCCGACCGGCTTCAAGGAGCTGGACAAGCTGACGTCGGGCTTCCAGCCAGGGAACCTGATCATCATCGCGGCCCGACCCTCGATGGGGAAATCGGCGCTGGCCCTCAACATGGCGCAGAACCTCGCCGTTCGCCACGACATCCCCGTGGCGCTCTTCACGCTGGAGATGTCGAAGAGCGAGGTGACGCAGCGGATGATGTGCGCCGAGGCGCGGGTCGAGTCGCAGAGCCTGCGCACGGGCAAGCTGAAGCCGGAGGACTGGCCCCGGCTGACCGCAGCCTGCGACAAGCTGATGAAGGCGCCGATCTGGGTCGACGACACCGGCTCCGTGACGATGATGGAGATCCGCTCCAAGTCGCGGCGTTTGAAGTCCCGGGAGCCGAACCTCGGCCTGATCATCGTCGACTACCTCCAGTTGATGACCTCGGGCGGGAACGCCGAGAACCGAGTCCAGGAGGTATCTCAGATCTCGCGCCAGCTGAAGGTGCTCGCGCGCGACCTGGAGGTCCCGATCGTCGCGCTCTCGCAGCTCTCCCGCGCAGTGGAGCAGAGGCATGACAAGCGGCCGATCCTCTCGGACCTGCGCGAGTCGGGCTCGATCGAGCAGGACGCGGACTTGGTCGGGTTCGTCTATCGCGACGAGTACTACAACGGCGACGAGTCGGAGTCGCAGGGCATCGCCGAGCTGATTCTCGCCAAGCACCGGAACGGGCCGACCGACACGATCAAGCTCTCGTTCCTCAAGCGCTACGCGAAATTCGCAGACCTGGCAGCCGCCTAGAGCACGACCTACAGCACGGAAGGGGACCGGGATGATCGACCAGACGATTTGGCTGGCACCGAAGGCGACGTCGTACGTCGTCGTCTGCGACGAGTGCGCCGCGGAGCACGGCTATCTCGGCGCGCAGGTCACGGGCAGGCTCGAGCTCGATCGCGGCCACACCGCAGTCGCGTGCGCGCGCGGGCACGAGATCCGGGTCGAGCGGGCAGACCGCGACCCGATCGGCGTGCAGCTGGCCGGTTAGGCAGACTCTCTCCGTGCCTGCGACCGTCATCGTCGGTGCGCAGTGGGGCGACGAGGGCAAGGGCAAGATCGTCGACCTGCTCGCGCAGGAATCGGACGTCGTCTGCCGCTACCAGGGCGGCCCGAACGCGGGTCACACGGTCATCGTCGCCGGCGAGACGTTCAAGTTCCGCCACCTGCCCTCCGGGATCCTCTCCGGGAAGGTGAGCGTGCTCGGCGCCGGCTGCGTGGTCGACCCGGAGGTGCTGCTGAACGAGATCGACGATCTCGAGGGCCGCGGCGTCTCCGCTGAGCCGCTGCGGATCTCCGGCAACGCACACCTGATCATGCCCTGGCACATCGTCATCGACGGCGCCAGTGAAAAACGGCTCGGAAAGCTGCAGATCGGGACGACGCGCCGCGGGATCGGGCCGGCCTACGCCGACAAGGCGGCGCGGCTCGGGATTCGGGTCCAGGACCTGCTCGACGCCAAGATCCTGCGGCAGAAGATCGAAGTCGCGCTGGCGGAGAAGAACGTCTGGCTGGAACGGGTGTATGAGCAGCAACCGCTCGACCTGGAGGAGGTCGCGTCGCGCTACGAAGGGTTCGCGCAGCGGCTCCGGCCGTTCGTCGCCGACACCTCGCTGCTCGTAGACCGCGCGCTGCAGGAGGGCCAGAACGTGCTGCTCGAGGGGGCACAGGGAACGCTGCTCGACCTCGACCACGGCACCTATCCCTTCGTCACCTCCTCGAACCCGATCGCGGGCGCGGCCGCAACGGGCACCGGGATCGGACCGACGCGGATCGACGCGGTGATCGGGGTCTCCAAGGCCTATGTGACGCGCGTCGGGGCCGGCCCCTTCCCGAGCGAGATGGACGACGCGCTGAGCAGCGAGGTGCGTGAGCTGGGCCAGGAGTTCGGCACCGTCACCGGCCGGGACCGCCGCCCGGGCTGGCTCGACCTCGTGGCGCTGCGCTACGCGGTTCGCCTGAACGGGATCACGTCACTCGCGCTCACGAAGCTCGACGTCCTCTCCACGTTCGACGAGCTCCAGGTCTGCATCGCCTACCGCCTACCCGACGGCACCGAAAGCGCAGACTTTCCGGCCCATCAAAGCGACTTCCACCACGCCGAGCCGATCTTCTGCACCGTGGCGGGCTGGGCCGAGCCACTCGACGACTGCGTGTCGCTTGGCGATCTACCCGAGGCTGCCCGCGACTACGTGGAACTGGTCGAACGTGAGCTCGGAGTGCCCGTCGAGCTGGTGGGGACGGGAGCCGCGCGCGAGCAGGTGCTCGCGGCGGCGTGAGCCTTTAGAGCTAGATCACCTTCCAGGGATCGACGTAGATGTCGTCGACCTGCCAGGTGCCGCTCCCGAAGAGGAGCCCCTTTGGCGTGAAGCGAAGAGCCATCTCCGAC
>DATLDK010000094.1:0-14726 GCA_035525905.1 Gaiellaceae bacterium
GACGCGCTCGTCGTCATCGTTCACGACGCCGCCAGGCCACTCGTGAGCGAGGCCGTGCTGGAACGTGTGCTCGCCCCGCTCTCCGAGGGCTGGGACGGCGTCGTGCCGGGCTTGCCGCTGAAGGACACCGTGAAGCGGGTCGAGGGTGACCTGGTGACCGGAACCGAGCCGCGTGAGAAGCTCGTCGCCGTGCAAACGCCGCAGGCATTTCTCGCACCCAAGCTGCGCCAGGCCTTCGCGGGCGACCTCGCGGACGCGACAGACTGCTCCTCGCTCGTCGAGGCGATCGGGGGGCGCGTCAAGGTCGTCGAGGGCGATCCGCGCCTGCTCAAAGTGACGACGCCCGCCGATCTCGAGCAGGTCGCGGCATGGCTGTGAGAGCCGTCGTCTTCGACGTCGGAGAGACCCTCGTCGACGAGACCGGAATGTGGGAACGCGCCGCGGACGCTGCCGGCGTGCCACGCTTCACACTGATGGGCATCCTCGGGGGGCTCGCCGCGCGTGGCGAGCATCACTCGGCCGCATGGGAGATTCTCGGCATCGAGCGTCCGGTGTCTACCTGGGAACAGAGCGACTTCTATTCCGACGCCCTGCCTTGCCTCGAGGCGCTCCGCGGGCAGGGGTACCTCGTCGGCGCTGTTGGCAACACACCCGCCGAGACGGAGCTGCTCCTACGGGAGCACGTGGACCTGACCGGATCCTCCTCCGGCTGGGGCATCGAGAAGCCAGCGCGCGGGTTCTTCGAGCGAATCCTCGAGGAGAGCGGTCAAGCGGCAGCAGAGATCGCGTACGTCGGAGACCGGGTCGACAACGACATCCGGCCGGCGATAGACGCGGGCATGGTCGCCGTCCACGTCCGCCGTGGTCCCTGGGGCCACCTCTTCGACGCGCCGCCGCAAGCGTTGCGAGTCCTCGACCTGTCCGAGTTGCCCGAGGCTCTGGCCGGTGTCTGACCTCCGAATCGGCCTCGGGGTGGACGCGCATGCGTTCGAGGACGACGTTCGGCTCGTCCTCGGCGGCGTGCCGATCGAGCATCCACGAGGGCTCGCGGGGCACTCGGACGGTGACGTCATCGCCCACGCGCTCATCGACGCTGTGCTCGGCGCCGCCGGCCTCGGCGACATCGGCTCTCTCTTCCCGTCCGGCGATGCCCGCTGGCACGGGGCAGACTCGCTTCATCTCCTCCGCGATGCCTACGCGCAAGTTCGCCATGCTGGCTACGTGCTCGTCAATGCCGACTGCGTGCTGATCGGGGAGGCCCCGCAGATCGCTCCCCACCGCGAGGAGATGCGGCACCGGCTCGCGGGTGCGCTCGGTGTGGAGCCCGCCCGCGTCAACGTTCGCGCCACGACCACCGACAAGCTCGGCTTCACCGGCCGTCAGGAAGGGCTAGCCGCCGAGGCGGTAGCGCTCCTCCAAGGTTCGTGAAGCTCTATTCCCACGCCGATCGCCCGGAGCTGGTCGAGCGCCGCCACGAGCTGGGTGCTACGTGGGAGGAGTTCATGCACCACGACGCTGTCGCAAGCGTCTACTGGGAGCGCCAATACGACGAGTTCCCGGACCTGCAGCTCTACCTGGTCGATGACGACGATCGATTGCTGGCGGAATCGAATGCGGTCGTCATCCCTTTCGGGCCGACGGAGTTACCGGACGACGGCTGGGACGCCGCGCTCGAGCGTGCGTTCGCCGGGGAGCCCCCCAGGGCCGTCTCTGCGATCGCAATCGTCATCGGCGTCGACCAGCGCGGGCGCGGCCTCAGCAAGGTGATGCTCGAGGGCATGAGGCAGGCGGTCTCGGCTCGCGGCTTCTCGGACCTCGTGGCGCCGGTCCGGCCGAGCCAGAAGCACCTCTACCCGCTCACGCACATCGACCGGTACGTCCAGTGGCGTCGCGACGACGGCCGGCTCTTCGACGCCTGGCTGCGTACGCACGAGCAGATGGGGGCCAGGCTCGTTCGGGTCGCGCACCGCGCCATGCGAATCTCGGGATCGATCGGGGATTGGGAGTCGTGGACCGGGATGGTGTTCCCCGAGACGGGCTCCTACGTCGTGCGCGGAGCGCTCGTTCCGATCGAGATCGACCGCGAGCGCGACGAGGGCGTCTACGTCGAGCCCAACGTCTGGATGCATCACAGGATCTAGACGGCTGCGATACCCGGCACGATCTCCGGCGGTATTTCGTCCTCGGATGACGCCGACGCCGGTGCCGGCGCCGTGCCGAGCAGCGGATCCGACACGGACTCGAGGGAGAAGAGGCGGAGCGCCGCCTGGCGTCCCCGCAGCTCGTGCTCGGCGAAGAACACGAAATCGTCGGTCGGCGGCGAGATCATCAATACCTGGGTCGCCTCGGAGAACAGGAGCATGTGCCGTGTGCCCTTCGTCAGCCCTTCGATGCGGGACGCGGCGTTCACGGTGTCGCCGATGGCCGTGTATTCCAGCCGCCGCTCGGAGCCGATGTTTCCCGCGATGAACGGCCCGCTGTGAACGCCGATGCCCATCCGAAAACCATCGCCGTAGCCGCGGGCGCTCACGAATTCGTTCACGCGCGGGAGGCGCACCGCGACCATCTCCTTCGCGGCGGCCACGGCACGGTCGGCGTGATCCTGCTGCTCGATCGGCGCCCCGAAGACGGCCATGATGCCGTCGCCGGCATACGAGACGAGCGTGCCGCCGTGCGCGAGGATCGCCTCGCTCATCTCTGTCAGGTAGACGTTGACGATGTCGATCACCCGTGCGGCCTCCAGCTGCTCCGAGAAAGTCGTGAAGCCGCGCAGATCCGTGAACATGATCGTGCCGACGATGTCGACGCCGCCAAGCCTGAGGTCGCGGTCGGTGCGAGCGAGCACCTGCTTCACCACTTCCTCGGGCACGAAACGCGAGAAGACGTCCCGGGTGCGCGCGCGTTCGAAGGCTGCCACCGAGTAGTGCGTGCCCACGGCGCCGACGGTAGAGAGGACGAGCGCGGCCATCGGATAGGTGAACGGCAGCACGGTTCCCTGTTCGAAGCCGAGCTGCGTGGCAACGGTGAAGGCGACGCCGACCGTCACGGGGAGGAGGATCGTCGTCACGAAGGAGAGCCGGAGGCTTGCGACCGGGGCCAGGAACCCGAAAAGTGCGATCAGAATCGCAACCAGCCACGGCGGCGCGGACTTCAGCGGATAACCGTTGAGGACAGTCCAGATCGCGTTCGCCTGCAGCTCGGGGCCCGACATCAGCTCGTCGCTCGACGTGGGCGTGGCGTGGACGTCGTGCAGGGAGGGGGCTGACGGCCCGACGACGACGATGCGGTTCCGGAAGGTCGAGGGGGGCACCTTGCCGTCCAGCACGTCCGAGAAGGAGACGGACTTGAACGTGCCGGGCGGCCCACGGAAGTCGATCCACTGGGTCTCCGAGGCGGGTTTGGCAGGAACCTCACGGCCCAGCGCAACTTCTGCGGTCGCGACCGAGAGCGATTTGAGGCCGTCCACGGAAAAGGTTGCTCGGCGCATGACGCTGCCGGGATCGGGCGGCAGCAAGGCGTTCGCGGCCCGGGTGTTGAACTGGCCCAGGTCAGCGCCTCCGAAGACGTTCCCTCGGCCCTCGTCGTCGACCTCCGTCGCTGCAAGAACGACGTCGCCGGCCCGCGCCACCGCCTCGATCAGCGCGTTGTCCTCCTTGACCTCGGTCGGCTCGCTGAATTGGACGTCGTACGCGATCGCGCGCGCGCCACCCGCGCTGAGCTTGTCGATCAGGCGGGCATGAAGGCTGCGCGGGAACGGCCACGTGTGCTGGAGAGCGATGAAGGTCGCCGCGTCGATTTCGACCACCACGAACTCCTCGGGCGTGGGCTGGGTGCCTCGCAGGCCGAAGCGCGCGTCGACGCTGCTCAGCTCGAGGGGCCGCAGCAGGTTCGTGGCATAGGCGACGAAAGCGAACCCGGTCATTGCCAGGCCGACTGCGAGGAAGAGCGCCACGCGCAGCCGCGCCTGGCTCGACCCTTCGGACCCGGACGCGCGCCGCCGCTGCAGTGTGAGCCGCCTCACCCGAGACATTGTGCGATTTCGCCGGGGGACTTACAAGGGCTATTCGCAACCCTTACAAGGGTTATTCGCGAACGGGGGCTAGACCTTGGGGAAGGCCCAGGCGAGGAGGGCGATGCTCGCCACCACGAGCACGACTCCAAGTGTGAGAATCAATGACATCGTCATCTCCGAGTTGAACGAGCACCGGCGCCCGCGAGGTGCGGGTCGTTCGTGTATCGGCACAAGTTCCGCGGGAGTTGAGCGAAGTGCGCCGGGCGCTACGGGCGCTGTGCCGGTGCGAGGTACTGCTTGCCGGCCCGGACGAAGACGGTGCGGTTGAGCGTGATGTCGAAGAGCTCGACGGTTCCTTCGCGGACGACGGTGAGCGAGCCGTCGCACCGGTCGACCGTGAGCCAGTTCGTCCCCCGCACGGTGGCTGCGCTGAAGCGGGACTTGGTCTGGAACTTGCCCGTCCCCGCGCCCCAGAGCGAGCGAACGCTCTTCTTGGGTGGATCCTGCGCCTTCGAGGCGTTGCTCCGGGACTTACTGGAGGTGCAGGTCGAGAAGTCGCCACCGACGAGCGTGAGCAACGTGAAGGCCGAGGTGCCACCGGTCTGCGTGACGAGGAACCGCCCGCTGAAGAAGTCCGCCTCACCGCTCGTCGTCGTCAACGTGATGCGCCCGCTCCGGACGTCCACCGTGTCTCCCGAGCGGATCTGCGTGTCCTGCTCGAGCACGACGCCGTTCACGATCACCTGTCCCTTGATCTCGCCGACGAAGTTGCCCGGAGTCGGTGGCGGCGGCGCCTCGGCGAGGTACTCCAGGCCGCTCGTGAGCACCTGGGAGCGGCGGAGCGAGTAGTCGAAGACACCGACCGTGCCCTGCTCGGAGCGCGTCAAGGACCCGTCACAGCGGTCTTCAGTCAGCCAGGTGGTGCCGCGTACCGTCGCGGCGCTGTACCGAGCCTTCGTCTCGAACTTGCCTGTGCCCTTGCCCCAGAGCCGGCGGACCGGCTTGTCGTCGGCTCCCACCGCAGCCGTTTTGCGGGCGCTGCAGATGCTGAAGTCGCCGCCGACGAGCTCGAGCCGGGTGAAGGCGTTCTCAGAGGTGGGCTGCGTGATCTTGAACGCGCCCTCGTAGAACTCGGCCCGGCCGCTGACGGTCACGATCTCGATGCGACCGTTGGTGGCGTCGATGACGTCGCCCGAGTTGAGCTCGATCGGGCCCTGGATCGGCTGGCCGTTGAAGAGCACGACTCCGGAGACGACCTGGCCGTTGAACGTGCCGGGCTCGTCCGGTTCCGGTGCCGGACCGGGCTGCTTGGTCGTGGTCGTGGTCGTCGTCGTCGTCGTCGTGGTGGTTGCCGGCGGCGGTGCGGGACGCGGCCCGTCGACCCACTTGACGAACAGGCGATTCGAAGTCTGCGTGGTCCCGTTCGAAGCGACGTAGGACGCCTCGATGGCGTCGGTACCGGTGGCGGTCCCCGTGTAGGAGAACACCGCCGTTCCCGACGAATCCGTCGTCGCGGTGCCCGAGGTGCCCGCGTGAGGACCGCTGATGACCCGGAAGGTGACCGTCTTCCCCGCCTGTGCGACCTCGTTCTCAACGACCGTGGCGGACACCGTGCGCGGGGTGCCGATGTTGGAGTCGCCCTCCGCGGTAGAGGCGGTGATGTTGCTGATCACCCGGAGGCCCTCGCCGCGGGCGAGGATGTACGGGGTGCCGACGCTGCCGTCGGGCGCCGTGTAGGCCGAGCCGCTACGCGCGATCGCGAGCACCAGGAAGTCGTCCGGCCAGGAGTCGAAAGCCTCGTGCACGGAGCAGCCCCAGCCCGACAGGTATGCGTCCGTGATGCCGGCGAGGGCGGGATGGTCGGCGACCTTGTGGGCGTCGTTGAAGCAGCCCGGGACTCCGGTCGCGGTGAAGCCGCCCGGCTTGAACGCGTCCAGCACCGGCACCGGCGTCTTGGGGCTCGTCCCCCCGTAGTTACAGCTCAGCGAGACGTAGGCGCCGGTGCGGCCGTCGTTGGAGCCGGCGAACTTGACCTCCGCCGCCGTGAGCGTGTACTTGCCGTGCAGAACCGGATCAGTGCCGTCGATGATCACGCTGCCGTCTACTGCAGCGCCCCAGACCGACGCGTTGGCGGCGGCGGCCGCGACGTTGCTGGGGCTGCCCGAGCAGCCCGGATCTCCGATCAGCAGCGCTCGATACTCGGAGAACTGAGCGGTCGTCATCTCTCCCCATACGGACGCGCTCACGACCTCGGGCACGAAGCCGGCGTCCCTGATTGCTTGCTGCAGTGGACTCGAGTTCGTCGGGCCGAAGATCAACATCCGCTCGGCAGATGACACGGTGGTCGTCGCCGAATCGGAGTTGGGCGCGCTGCCGTTCTCCGCGACACTGGACTTCACAGAGGCGCTGTTCACCTTCGTGCCCCCGGTTGTCGCCTTGACCCGGATCGTCACCGACGTCGACCCGCCCGCCGCGAGCGTGCCGAGCGTGCACTTGACGACGCCCGCGCTTTCGACGCACCCCTCGGACCCGCCCACGAAGGTGATTCCCGCCGGGAGGTTGTCGCTGACCTCCACGTTCGTCATCGAGACGTTCCCCGGATTCGACACGACGATCGTGTAGTCGAACTCAGCGCCCACGGTGGCAGTGCCCGGAGCGGACTTGTCGATCGCAAGGTCGGCGGACAGCGCCGCCACATCGGTCGTGACCGTGTCCGAGTTGGGGCCGGTGCCCGTCTCCGCGTCGAAGTCGACCGACCCCACCGTGCCCGTGTTCTCCTTGGCGCCAGGGGTCGTCGGTGTGACGCCGATCGTCACCGTCCGCGAGCCGCTCACCTCCAGCGTGCCCAGGTTGCACTGCACGATCCCCTCGCTCTGGGTGCATGTCGAGCTCGCCCCGGTCGCAGTGGCCGACTTGAACGTGAGGCCTGCGGGGAGTGTGTCTCTGACCTGCACCCGCGGCATCGCGACCGTCCCTGGATTCGTGACCAAGAGCGTGTAGTTGAAGTCCACGCCGACCGTGGCGTTGCTGGGCGCGGACTTGTCGATCGCCAAGTCGCGCGTCGACGTGGTTCCGATGCCCGTCGTCGCCGAGTCTTCGGCGGGGTCGGCATTTCCCGCCGAAGCCTGTGCCGTATTCACGACTGTGCCTTCCTCAGGTGCGGCAACGCGGATCTCGGTCGAGAACGACTCTCCGGGATCGAGCGATCCCGCGGGGCAGACCACGATGACGTCGCTGCTGGCGGCCAAGCTACAACCCGGGTCGCGGCTATGCAGGTGCACGTTGTCCGGGATCTGGTCCCTGACGACGACGTCGTCGGCAATCGCGTCGCCGGTGTTCGTCACCTTGATCACGTAGGCGAACTCGGCGTCGACGTGGGCGTAACCGGGCGCGCTCTTGTCGACCGAGAGGATGGGCTCTGCGACGGCCGTCGTGCCGTCGTGCGACGGCGCCACGTGTGCGCCGGCCACGCCACTGCCCAGAATCACAGAAGCGAGGAATCCGCCCGTGGCCAGTGACGCCACCTTGGCAACCGTGGCAACCCCGCCGCCGAACCGCAGTCTCCGCATTCCCCGCCCCTTACGCGCCGCAAAGCGCCTTTTCCCTGCACCGTCCCCCGACGGCACCGCTTGCAGCGGAGGTTAGAACCATTTACGACAAAGTTCAATAGGTCCCGTGAAACGGTCAGGCGGGGAGGCGCGCGAAGCCGCCGGCCTGCTCGACGAGGCCGTCGCGGGCGAGCGATGCGAACGCCTCCGGATCGAGCTCACCGACCGGGCGCGGCTTGTCCGCAACGAGGCGCAGCAGCGCGGCTCGCCGCTGCCGAAAGGAGCCTTCGAATCGGGACTGTTTCCGCAGCGGTTCGTAGCGGCGCCCGCGGGACGGACAGCCCTGCGCCAGGGGGCAGACGCCGCAGCGGGGTATGCGCGACAAGCAGACGGTCGCACCGAGATCCATCAGCGCCTGGCCGCACTCCGGACCGAACGCATGGCCGGTTCGCTCCTGGATCCGGCTGACGTTGGTGTCCACGGGGAGAACGGGCTCGCCGTGCGCGAAGTTGCGGATCGCCGCGGCTGTGTAGTTGCCCACGCCGGGGAGCTCGGTGAGGTCTTCGGGCCACCCGCGCTCGGCGATCGCGCGCACGGCGCGGTGCAGGTTCAGCGCGCGGCGGTTGTAGCCCAGGCCCTGCCAGGCGCGAATCACGTCTGCGACGGGCGCAGACGCCAGGGCCTGCGCACTGGGCCACCGTTCGAGCCACTCGAGCCAACGCGGTATGACGCGATCGACCTGGGTCTGCTGCAGCATCACCTCGCTGACGAGGATCGCGTAGGGGTCGCGCGTCTTGCGCCACGGTAGGTCGCGACCGTTCTGGCCGTACCAGCGGAGCAGGGCGTCCTGCATGGAGGCAAGGGTAGATTGGACCTGCCATGGCGCGCACCCGCTTTGCTCCCAGCCCGACGGGCTCGCTCCATCTTGGGAGCGCGCTCTCGGCTGTCGCCAATCGGCGGCGCGGCGACTGGTTCCTGCTGCGGATCGACGACACCGACCGCGCGCGTGAGGTCCCGGGGGCGGTCGACGAGATCCTTGCCGACCTGACCTGGCTCGGGATCGTGTGGAACGAGGGCCCTGCGCGCCAAAGCGAGCGCGCAGACCGGCACCGCGAGGCCGCAGAGGCGATCGGGAGCCCGGATCAGGACGGGTCCGTTCGCTTCGGCCGCACTACTCTGCTCCGGCCCGACGGCAGCCCGACCTATCACCTGGCGAGCGTCGTCGACGACCACGATTTCGGGATCACCCACGTGATTCGGGGAGCGGACCATCGTTCGAACACCGACCTTCAGCAGGCGCTCTCGCGTGCCCTCGGCTTCGATCCGCCGGAGTACGTCCACCACGGCCTGTTGCTCGGGCCGGACGGCAAGAAGCTGTCGAAAAGGGCCGGGGCGCCGACGCTTGCCTCCTACCGCGAGGCTGGCGTCCCCGCCGAGGCGATGCGCGCATACTTGGAGGAGCTGGGCGAGCCGGCCCACGACGTGCATCTCGACGAGCCACGGCTTCGCAGGCTGGCAATCGATGCGATCGAGACGCTGTCGGACGAGGAGCTCGCGGCCCGCGCGGGAGCTCCACCGCACTTCGCTCGGGCGCTGCGCGGCGCCCGGGACCTGGTCGAGGCCCGAGCGATGGCTGCCGCAATCCTGCAACCTCGGCCCGTGAGCCTGCCGGAGGAGGCGCGCCCGACCCTGGAGCGTTTCGCCGCGCTCCGGGCCAGCGGCCTCGACGGCAAGGACATCGTCCGCGAGCTGAAGGCGGTCGGGGGCGACCTGAAGGCGCTGCGGCTCGCGCTCACCGGTCTCGAACGCGGCCCAGAGCTCTGGACGGTGATCGCTGCGCTGCCCCAGGACGAGGCCCTCCGGCGGGTCGATGCGGCTCTATAGCACCGGTACTCGCGGGCTGGTCGATCTGCCGGAGCCTCCAGGCCCGGTCGGGATGTACGTGTGCGGGCCGACCGTCTACGACCGAGCCCACATCGGCAACGCGCGGCCGTACGTGCTCGGCAGCTGGTACAAGCGCTGGCTCCGCGAGCGCGGCTACGACGTCACGCTCGTCCACAACATCACGGACGTGAACGACAAGATCTACGCGGCTGCGCCGGGGGCCAGCGCCGAGCGGGCGGCGGAGGCGACCGAGTGGTATCTCGAGGACGTGGCTCGATTCGGGCTGGACGCCGTCGACCACTACCCACGCGCGACCGAGTCCATGGAGGAGATCGTCCGTTTCATCGTCGACCTCATCGCCGGCGGCTACGCCTACGAGATCGAGGGCGACGTCTACTTCCGCGTCGGCCGCTTCGAGGAGTACGGCCGCCTCTCGGGCCAGCGGCTCGACCAGCTGGAGGACGAGGAAGACAACCTGAACCCGCTCAAGGAGGACTCGCGCGACTTTGCGCTCTGGAAGGCGAACAAGCCGGGTGAGGACACGGCCTGGGAGTCGCCTTGGGGACGCGGGCGGCCAGGCTGGCACATCGAGTGCTCGGTGATGGCGGAGAGGCTCCTCGGCCCCTCCTTCGAGATCCACGGCGGTGGGCTGGACCTCGTTTTTCCGCACCACGAGAACGAGGTGGCGCAGTCGCGGGCTCTCGGGCACGAGTTCGCCAGGATCTGGATGCACAACGGCATGCTCCGCTTCACGGGCGAGAAGATGTCGAAGTCGGTCGGGAACGTCGCGACGATCAAGGAGGTCCTCGACGAGTGGGGAGTGGAGACGACACTGCTCTTCTTCCTGACCGCTCAATGGCGCAGCCCGATCGACTTCTCCGACGAGACCATGGAGCAGGCAAAGGCGCAATGGACGACGTTCTTGAACGCGTTTCTCGTAGGTGAGCAGGGAGACTCGGGCGGCCCTCCTTGGGAGGACCTTCAGACGGCTCTCGATGACGACTTCAACACGCCGCAAGCGCTCGCGGTGATGCATGAATGGAGAAAGGCCGGCAACCACTACCTCCTCAGCAACGCACTTCGAGTCTTCGGTCTCGTTGCGCGCTCGGAAACGGCTCCACCTGAGCTTGTCGCGTTGGCGGAACAGCGCCAGCAGGCGCGTATTCGCGGCGATTACGAGGCCGCGGACGACTATCGCGACCGCGTCGATGACGCAGGCTGGGAGATCCGGGATGAGCCGGGCGGCTTTCGCCTCGTGCAGAAGCCGTGACGAAAGAGCGGGTCTACGGCCGCCGGCCCGTGCACGAGGCGTTGAGGGGGCCGCGCGAGGTGCTCGAGCTGTGGGCGACCGAGCGGGCGGTTGCGTCCGAGCCGTGGCTTGGCGACGGCCCACGCGTCCAGGTCAAGCCGGACCGGGAGATCGCCGAAGCTGCCGAGACGCGTGACCACCAGGGGGTTCTTGCCTGGTGCGAGCCGTATCGCTACGCGGACGCCCACGAACTGGCGAAGGTCGACCGCCCCTTGCTCGCGTGCCTCGACCAGGTCACCGACCCGCGCAACCTCGGTGCGGTGATCAGGAGCGCGGAGGGAGCGGGCGCCACCGGTGTCGTCGTGCCCGCGCACGGGTCGGCTCTCGTCACTGCGGCGGTCTGCCGGGCGTCGGCCGGAGCGGTCGAGCACCTGCCCGTAGCCGTGGTACCGAACCTGGCCCGGTATCTGAACGAGATCAAGCGTGGCGACCTCTGGATCTACGCCGCGAGTGCCGAGGCAGAGCAGAACCTGTGGACGGCCGACTTGACCGGTGGCCTCGCGCTCGTCTTCGGCGCCGAGGGCAAGGGCGTTCGTCCGCTCGTTCGGCGCGCGTGTGACGCCGCGATCTCGATCCCTCTGGCGGGCAACGTCGAGTCGCTGAACGTCAGCGTCGCCGCAGCTCTGCTGCTCTACGAGGCGCGCCGCCGCCGCGATGGCTGAGCCGACGCTCTACCTCTTCGACGGGCACAACCTTCTGCACGCGGGCTCGTTCCAGGACGAGCGCGAGTTGACCGACGCGCTCGCGTCGTTCGTCGCATTGCGAGGCGCCCGCGGCGTCCTCGTTTGGGACGGAGTCGGGACCGATGCCGAGATCGGGCCGCTCTCCGTCCGCTTCGCCCCGCACGCGGACGCGCTCCTGGAGCGGCTTGCCGCGGAGCACCGCGGAGTGGAGGAGGTCTGCGTCGTCTCCTCCGACTTTGCGGTCCGCGCGACCTCCGGCCAGACGGTGCAGAAACGCTCCTCCGCCGCGTTCGCCGAGGACCTCGAGCAGGTGCGCCACAGCGAGCCGCACCGCTCTCGGCTGCGCGACTCGCTGGACGAGGACACGCGCGAGCAGTTGGAACGGCTGCGCCGCGGGAGCAGCTGACCCGAACATACGTTCCTAAGACGTTAGACATATTGCAAGCTACTTGTAACTTGCACGTGCGGCTGCTATCTTCTCCCTCAACCTAAGGGTGAGAGTTGGCGTCCGGCACGGCGGGCGTCCAGAGCTCTTTCCCGTTATCTGCAGGGAGACCGCGATGTCCGCCCAGCCCGCAGTCGCCGTCAAATCGGCCCAGAAGGCTCAACGAGAGCTTGAGGATCTGCAATTGGTGATGAAGGCGCGGAACGGGAGCCAGGCCGCGCTGGACGCCCTCATGCGCCGCTACACCGGCTTCGTGCGCCTCAAGGCGAGCTCGTATTTTCTCGCCGGAGGCGACTCCGAGGATCTGATCCAGGAGGGCCTGATCGGCCTCTACAAGGCGGTCCGGGACTTCCGTGCGGACAAAGAGACGTCCTTTCGGAGCTTCGCCGAGCTGTGCGTCACGAGGCAGATCATCACCGCGATCAAGACCGCCACGCGGTTCAAGCACCAGCCCTTGAATCAGTACATCTCGTTCAGCCACACCCCTGCAGGCCAGGACAACGACGGCGAGTGCACGCTGGGCGATGCTCTGCCTGGCTCGGCGACGAACGACCCGGCCGTCTGCGTGATCTCGACCGAGGAGCTGCAAAGCCTCGTCTTCGCGCTCGGCACCGGACTGTCGTCACTCGAGGCGGACGCTCTGCGCTGCTACCTCGAGGGGCTCTCGTACGAGGAGATGGCAGACGATCTGGGCTGCGACTGCAAGACGATCGACAATGCGCTCCAGCGGGTCAAGCGCAAGATCCTCGCCCACCAGAAGACGCGCGAGGTCTTGCAGTAGCGCGAGTACGATTCCGGCAGCTGCGCCGGAGTAGCTCAGCTGGTAGAGCAACTGCCTTGTAAGCAGTAGGTCGTGGGTTCGAGCCCCGCCTCCGGCTCCAGAGAACGAGAGAAGCCCCGCCCCTCCGTTGCAGAGGGCGGGGCTTCGTCGTTCGAAGGTGCTACGCGGCGTCGAGAGCCGGCGTGACCTTCGGAGCGGGCTCGTGCTCCAGGTTCGGAAGCCACTCGAGCCAGCGCGGCAGGTACCAGTTGCGATCGCCGAGGAGCTTCATCGTGGCCGGCAGGAGCACGGCGCGGATCAGCGTGGCGTCGATCAGGACGGCGGCTGCGAGGCCGACGCCCATCTCCTTCATGTCGATCACCGGCAGCAGGGCGAACACCGAGAAGGTGCCGACCATGACCACCGCGGCGCTCGTGACCACGCCGGCCGAGGACTTGATCCCGTGGGCGACGGCCTGCTCGTTCGAAAGGCCACGATCGTAGGCCTCGCGGACGCGGCTCAAGATGAACACGTGGTAGTCCATCGAGAGCCCGAACAGGATCACGAACAGGAACATCGGCAGCCAGGGCGTGATCCCGCCGTTCGACTTGAAGTCGAGCAGGCTCTCACCCCAGCCCCACTGGAACGTCGCGACGAGAATTCCGTACGCCGCTCCGACGGAGAGGAGGTTGAGGACGATCGCCTTGATCGCGACGACGAGCGACCGGAACGAGGCGAGCAGGATCAGGAACGCGAAGATGAGGACGAAACCGAAGACGAGCGGCGCCGTCTTCGTCATCTTTGCTTCCCAGTCCCGGTCCAGCGCGGTCGTGCCGGTGACGGCGTACTCGGCGCCGTCGACTTTGCCGACCGTGTTCGGCAGCACCTCGTCGCGCAGGGTGGCGAGGGCCGCCTGCGAGGCCGCGTCGGTGCCCGAGCCGGCGAGCGTGATGTCGACGGTCGCGACGGTGTTGTCGCGACTCGCCTCGACCTCGATCGGGCCCTTCATCTGGCCGGACGCGAGCGCCTGGCGCTTGAGCTCCTCGATCGCGTTGCGAACCGGCTCGGCGCGGACGTCGGCGGCCTTGATCGCGACCACTGCCGGGTCGTTCCCGCCCGGGAAGGCGGCGTCGAGCTTCTTCAGCGGTTCGATCTCGGAGATGGAGATGTCGTCCAGGCCGGTGGTCGCCGTGTTGAGCGAGAACGCCGGCACCGTCAGGGCGACGAGGACTGCTGCCGCCGCGACGGCCGAGAGGACGGGACGACGGAGGACACCGTTGAGGATCGCTCCCCAGAAGCGGCTGTCGCCGTCCTGGCGCCGGAGGCGGTGTAGGAACGGAAGCCGGCCCTTCTCGACGCGGTCGCCGAGCTTTCCGAGCAGAGCAGGGAGCACGGTGAGCGAGCCGATCATCGCGACCGCGACGACCATCATCGTGCCGATCGAGAAGGACATGAACGTCTTGTCGCCGGAGAGGAACATGCCGGCCATGGCGATCATCACGGTGACGCCCGAGATGAGGACTGCGCGGCCGGACGTGGCTGCGGCGGCCTCGAGCGCTGCGTGCTCGCTGCGACCCGCGGCACGCTCTTCACGCTCGCGCCGGAGATAGAAGAGCGAGTAGTCGATTCCGACCGCCAGGCCGATCAGGAGGATCACCTCGGCGATCGACTCGTCCACGGGGACCCACTGGCTGGGCAGCGCGATCAGGCTGGTGGTCGCGATGACCGCGGTGATCGCCAGGAGGAGCGGGACGAGCGCGGCGACTGCCGAGCCGAAGACCAGCAGCAGGATGACGAGCGTGAGCGGAAGGGCGATCATGCCGGCCTTCGCGAGCATGCTGTTGAACGCCGAGTCGACTGCCTTCTCGGTGCTGACGCTGCCGAGCTCGCCGATCTCGAAGTTCGGATGCGCAGCGGCTGTCTTGTCGACCGCGGCCACGACGTCGTCGATGTAGAGGACTGCCTCGTCGTACGTGCCCTGCGGGCTGAACTGGATCATCGCCGCGTGGCGGTCGTCCGAGACGAGATCGGCGTGGCCGGGCTCGAGCGGTGAGTCGAGCTTCCGAACCTGGGGGAGTGCGTCGA
>DATLDK010000115.1:0-11859 GCA_035525905.1 Gaiellaceae bacterium
CTCCTCGAGGTGGCGCATCCGATCGACCGAGCGCTCGAGGATCGTCACCTGGGCGCCGAGCCCGAGCGCGATCACCGCCGCGTTGTAGCCGACGATGCCGCCGCCGATGACGACGACCTTGCCAGGCGCGACGCCGGCGACGCCGCCTAGCAGCAGCCCCCGGCCGCCTTTCGGCCGCTCGAGGTAGTGCGCGCCCGCCTGCGGTGCGAGGCGGCCCGCGACCTCGCTCATCGGCGCGAGGAGGGGCAGCCGTCGATCCTCCGTCTCGACGGTCTCGTAGGCCACGGCGGCGATGCCGCTGTCCACGAGGGCGCGCGTGAGCGGCTCGTCCGCGGCAATGTGCAGATAGGTGAAGAGGATCAGACCCTCACGCAGCCGCGGATACTCTGGCGCGATCGGCTCCTTGACCTTGAGCACCAGCTCCGTGCTGTCCCAGATCTCGTCGACCGATCCGATCCGCGCGCCGTTGGCCTCGTAGTCGGCGTCGGGGAACTGGCTTCCCGCACCGGCGCCCGTCTCCACGACGACGTCGTGGCCGCGCTGGACGAGCTCGCGCGCCCCTGCGGGGGTCAGCGCGACGCGATACTCCTGGGGCTTGATCTCCTTGGCGACGCCGATGCGCATGGCGGCCGCACGATATCGCTAGGGCGCCTGTCGCAGGTAGAGGAGGAGCCCGACCAGCGTCGTCGCGTCCTCGATCTCGCCGAGCCGGGCTTGCACCTCCGTCAGCGTCCAGCGGACGACCTCGACCTCTTCGCCCTCATCCGGATCGGTCTCGCCCTCCTCCAGCCCATCGGCGGCGAAGACCGTGACGCGCTCGTTGACGAAGCCGGGCGAGGACCAGAAGGAGGCCAGCTGACGCCAGCGCCCGCCGCGAAGGCCGGTCTCCTCGCGGAGCTCGCGCTGTGCCGTTTCGAGCGGCTCCTCTCCCTCGTCGATCAGCCCCGCGGGCAGCTCGAGCAGGCTGCCACCGGCCGGGACACGCATCTGCCGCACGAGGACGACACGTTGCTGCGCGTCGAGCGCCAGGATTGCGACCGCGTCGGGGGTGTCGGCGATCTCATACCCGTCCTCGACGAGCACCGCGAAGCGGCGTCCTTCCCAGATCCTCATCGAGCGAGTCCTTCCACGCCGGGCCGTTCCTCACTCCCGAGCCGCGGGGGCAGCCCCGCCGCCGGGAACGAGCCTGCGGGCGGCAACCCCGGCGGCGTAAGCGGAGCGAAAGAATGCTGGGTCGTCGGCCGGGCCACGGCCCATGTGCGAGAGCGGCAGGCCCGCACATGCTTCCTCCCATCCGACTCCATCCCGTTCCGCTGCGACCACGACCTGGCCCAGCGTGAAGTCGAGTACGGCGCGGGCGTGGTGCGAGACGCCACGGTGGCGCGCCCGCGCATCGGCGCCCGAGGTTCGCACCGCCAGCACCGGGCGCCCGGCGAGCGCGATTGCCGCATTCGCGACGTCCGCGAGCTCGAGGGCGCCGTGTCCGAACCTCGACGCGGTGCCGACGATCCCCGGGCCGACCGAGCAAATGACGACGTCGTAACCCTCCGCGCACGCCCACGCCAGCGCAGCCGCGGCCGTGACGAACTGGGCATCGGCGTCCAGGCAAGGGGCGACGGCACAGGCGACGTCCACCAGCCCCCGCCCTTTGAGCTCTCGCACGGTGTCGGAGAGGGACACCGGCAGCGCGCCTCCCCCCACCTGGACGTAGGCGACGCGCAGGCCGGATAGGGCAGCACAGGCCGGCGCCACCTGGCTGTGCAGCGTGCAGAGGACGACCGGCAGGCCCTCGAGCGACTCCGCGACCTCCGCCGACTCTTCGTCGAAGCGGACCGCCACCTGGCCCGGCGTATACGGAAGCGCCATCACGTGAGCGCCCTCCTCCGCCGGCAGGCCCAGCCCGCGCGTCAGGTTCGCGTAGAGGACGTCGAAGCCACCCGAGCCGAGCTCGAGCAGCCTGGCGCGCTCGTTCACGAGGACGTCGTCTCCCACCTCAAGGGGCCCGGTCACCCACGGATACGCGACGCACGCGATCCCGTCCACCTCCAGCCGGATCAGGCGCTCGTGCGCCTCGACGAGGGCGGTGACGAGGCCGCGCCTAAGCCCGAGCGGCATCGACGAGGGCGAGCGTGACGTCGACCATGGTGTCGAGGTCCGCGACCGCGATGTGCTCCTCGGCGGTGTGGATCTCGGCCATCCCATTGGCCAGGTTGAGGCACGGCACGCCGCGCGTGTTGAAGACGTTCGCGTCGGCGCCTCCGCCCGTGAGAGTCGGCACGAGCCGGTAGCCACAGCGCTCGAGCGCCACTCGGGCAAGCTCCACGATCGGATCGTCGTCCTTGAAGCGGTAGCCCTGATAGGTCTCGCTGACCTCGGTCTCGAGCGTGCACTCGGCGACGCTCGCCGCAAAGGCGAAGGTGTCGAGCATCTCCTGCACGAGATCCGCCAGCTTACGAGCGTCGTGCGACCGCGCCTCGGCCTCGAGCTCGCACCACTCCGGGACGATGTTGCGAGCGCTGCCGCCCTTGATCAGCCCGACGTTCGCCGTTGTCTCCTCGTCGAGCCTGCCCAGGCGCAGGTCGGCGATTGCATGCGCCGCCGCCGCGATCGCGGATCTTCCCTCCTCGGGAACCATCCCCGAATGGGCCGGGCGACCGTGGAAGCGAACCAGCATCGAGCGCTGGTAGGGCGCGCCCATGATCACCTCGCCGATGGGGGCGGCCTGGTCGTAGACGAAGCCGATCTCCGCTTCCAGCCTCGTGTGGTCGAAGGCGCCCGCGCCGACGAGGCCGACCTCCTCCTTCGGTGTGAAGAGGAGCTCGACGCCCGCGTGTGGCCGACGCTGCTCGACGATGCGGCGCGCCGCCTCGATCATCGCGACGACCGCAGATTTGTTGTCCGCTCCGAGAATCGTGCCGCCGGCGTTCCGGACGATGCCGTCCTCTCCGACCACCGGCTGCAGCGGGCCTTGCGGCGGCACCGTGTCGAGGTGGGCGCAGAGGAAGATCGGCCGGCCACCGTCGCCGCGGCCCGGCAGGCGGCAGAGCAGATTCCCGATCGTCGAGTCGATCTTCGGCCCCGCGTCGTCCTCGTCGACCTGCAGTCCGAGACCGCTCAGCTCGGCAATCACCCGATCGGCGACCGCGCGCTCGCGGCCCGGGGGGCTCTCGATCGCCGCCAGCTCGAGGAAGAGATCGAGCACGGAGCTCATCTCGCGGAAAGCCTTCTAAACGTCAAGTCTCTTCGAAGGTGTCGAGTGCCGTCGCCCATGACCCGGTGACGACTAGAGGGTCGCGCGCAGCTCGACGCCGCTCCGCGAGCGCGCCCGCTCCAGGGCTGCGCCCACGAACTCACGGAACAGCGGCGCGGGCCTCGTCGGACGCGACTTGAACTCCGGGTGGAACTGGCTCGCGACGAACCAGGGGTGATCGGGCAGCTCGACGATCTCCACCAAGCGTCCTTCCTGGAACGTGCCTGACACGACGAGCCCCGCCTCGACGAGCCCCGGGCGGTGGTGGTTGTTCACCTCGTAGCGATGCCTGTGCCGCTCGTGGATGACGGCCTCGCCGTAGACCTCGCGCGTACGCGTGCCCTCCGCGAGCTCGACCGCCTGCGCCCCGAGTCGCATCGTGCCGCCCAGATCCTCGATCTCCTTCTGCTCCGGAAGCAGATCGATCACCGGGTAGGGCGTCTCGGGATCCATCTCGGTCGAGTTCGCCCCGTCGAGCCCGCAGACGTTGCGCGCGAACTCCGAGACCGCGACGTGCATGCCGAGGCAGATGCCGAGGTACGGGATTCCCCGCTCGCGGGCGACCTGGCACGCGAGAATCTTCCCTTCCCAGCCTCGCGAGCCGAAGCCTCCAGGGACGAGCACACCGTCCACGCCCTCGAGCAGCTCGGCAGCCTCCTCGTAGGACATGTTCTCGGCGTCGACCCACTGCACGCGCACGCGGGATCCCTGGTGGAGCCCGGCGTGCTTGAGCGCCTCGTGTACGGAGAGGTAGGCGTCGTGCAGCTTGACGTACTTCCCGACGAGGGCGATCGTGACGTGCTCCCTGCGCTGTCCGTCGTTGGGGTCCCCGATGCGGTCGATTAGGTCCTGCCACTCCCCGAGCCCCGCGGACGGCGCGTCGATGCCGAGCTTCTCGCAGACGAGCGTGTCGAGTCCTTCCTCGCGCAGAACGGCCGGTACGAGATAGACGTCGGGAACGTCCGGCGAGGCGACGACCGAGCGGATGTCGACGTCGGCGAAGAGCGCGATCTTGTCCTTGATGCTCTGGTCGAGCTCCTCGTGCGAGCGACACACGATCACGTCGGGGTGGATACCGATGCGGCGCAGCTCGTTGACCGAGTGCTGCGTCGGCTTCGTCTTCAGCTCGCCGGCAGCCTCGATGAAGGGGACCAGCGTGCAGTGGAGATAGAGCACGTTCTCGGGACCGACCTCGCGCCGGAACTGGCGGATCGCCTCGAGGAAGGGGAGCGACTCGATGTCGCCGACGGTGCCCCCGATCTCCGAGATGACGATGTCGGCCGGCGCCGCCTTGGCGGCGCGCTTGATGCGCGCCTTGATCTCGTTCGTGATGTGCGGGATCACCTGCACGGTCGCGCCGAGGAACTCACCCTTGCGCTCCTTGCGCAGCACCGCCTCCCAGATGGCGCCGGCGCTGTGGCTCGCGTTGCGCGACATGTTCTCGTCGATGAACCGCTCGTAGTGGCCGATGTCGAGGTCGGTCTCGGCGCCGTCCTCGGTGACGAAGACTTCCCCGTGCTGGAAGGGGCTCATCGTGCCCGGATCGACGTTCAAATAGGGGTCGAACTTCTGTGCCTGCACGCGTAGGCCGCGCGCCTTCAGCAACCGCCCGAGAGAGGCCGCGACGATCCCTTTGCCGAGTGCCGAGACGACCCCGCCGGTGACGAAGATGTACTTGGTCTTGGCCTCGGTGGCGCTCATACCGGTTGCCTGCCCCAGCCGTCGAGCTCGCGAAACACCGGCGTTCGCTCGATCAACTCGCCGAGCGAGCGGCGTTCCCCGAGAAGCGTGAGGCCCGCGAGCGCCGCGATCGCGCTCCAGCGCTGCCTCTCCGTGAGCCTGCCCACGGATCGTAAACCTAGCACGGCGCCAAGCGCGTTCGACCCCGAGTCCCCCAGCATCGCCATCTCTCGAAGATCGTAGGGAGCCAGCAGGACGGCGGCGGCCGCTGCTCCGCGAGGCGCCCCCCGCAGAAGGAGCGACGCGAGACCGAACGCCTTCAACGCCCGCCCGGGCCGCGTGTCCAGCTGGTTCAGAACGTTGGCCGAGAGCGCGACCAGGAGCGCCCCCGAGAGCGAGCGCGTGCGCCAGAGGGCGAACGCCGGGATGCCCGCGAGCTTGAGGATGCCGGTCGTTCGGCCGGCGCGCAGGTGCTCGCGGAAGCCGCGCTCGTCGCCGCTCCAGAGGTCGTCCGCGGCCCCGATCGCCGCGACCGGAAGCACCTGGGGCTCGGCCAAGGCGACCAGCCAGCCGACGAGGGGCAGCCGGAGCCCGCGATGGTTGCGGGCTTGCGGGCCGAACGCGAGCGCGATGTCGCGCAGCTGCCGTCCGCGGTGCAGGAAGCCAGGCAGGTCGCGCGTGGTGGCGCGGTGCTCGAGCTGCAGGCCGGTCTCGCCGATGGCGAGCCTCGCGTTCATGGCATCGACGGTCATCGCCGCCTCGCAACCGAAGCCCGCAGCCAGGGGGAAGCAAGCGTCCCTCGCCCGCTGGGTCAGACGGCGCTGGCCGGAGAGTGGCTCTGCCGCCGCGTAGCCGGACGCGAGCCGGATCAGCCGGCGCGCGGTCTCCTTCGCGATCCCGAAGCCGCCGCCTCGCCGCTCCGCGAACGCGGCGATGGTCAGATCGCTGTCGCCGTCGAGCAGCGGCGTCAGATCCCCGCGCAGGTCTGCATCGCAGAGCAAAAGTTGGCCGGACACGGCCTCGCGCTCGCCGAGAGTGAGCGCCTGCCCCTTGCCGCGGCGGGGCAGCCGGAGGACGCGGGCACCTGCTGTCGCGGCGACCTGGGCCGTCGCGTCGCGGGAGCCGTCGTCGGCGACGATCACCTGCACCCCAGGAAACTGCTTCCGCAGCGCCGCCACCGTCGTCCCGATGCGCGCCCCCTCGTCGCGCGCGGCGATCAGGATCGTGAGCGGCTCACCCACCTGGAGCGGGCACAGGCTCGATCGGCGGCAGAATCCCGCTCTTCGCGGTGTCACGGACGCCGTAGTCGCCGGGATCGGCGTCGCCGAGGAGAAGCACGAGAGCCAGCTGCCCGAGCTCGGACTCGATCCCGTCGACGGTGGAGAGCCCGTAGCGCTGGAAGACCGGGATCGCGCTCTGCTCGACGCGCGACGGCTCGACCCCAACCACGGGCACGCCGGTGCTGCCGAGCCCCCGGTAGAACCCGGCCAGCAAGCGCGAGGTGCCTCCGGCCTGGGGCTCCGCGGCCCGGATCACGACGACTCCGTCCACGGGCTCGGAGAGGTTGCCCGCCTGCTCCTCGACGATCTCGCCGGCGAGTGCGTTCCAGAGGGGCGTCTCTCCGCCGGCGACGAGCTCGCGTCCGAGGTCGCGGCCGAGGTTTCCCAGTTGCTCCTCACCCGCGTAGCCGCCCAGTGCGGGGTTGTCCGCCAGCACCGTTTCGACCGCATCGAGGCGCAGCGGAACCATCATCGCCCGCATGCGCGCGATCCGACCCCCGGCGTCGTCGTCGATCGCCGTCTCGACGAAGCGGAAGGACCCCTGCTCGACGGAGCCGAGGACGGCCACGGCGATCGTCTTTCCGGACAGCCGGCCATCGACGAGCACGGGGTAGGCGCTCTCGACGAAGTCCTGTGCCGCCTTCTGGCGGCGCTGAAAGTCCTCCGCGGTCGCCGCCGCTGCGTCGACCTGCTCCTGCAGGCCGGCGATGCGATCATTGAAGACGCGCCGCTCGGCGTCGTCCACGAAGCCGCGACCGGAGATGCCGACGCCGATCAGGATCCCCACCACGAGCATCAGGAACACCGCCGCGAGCGAGGCGACGTGGTAGCGGAGGTCGAACACGGCCTCAGCCTAGACCGACGACGTTCCGCAACGCGGGTGACGCGAGCACGGCGACGACCAGCGCCGCGACTGCGGCGAAGCCGAACGCGACGAGCGGCCACACGCCGATCCGGCGGCTGACGAGGCGTGAGACCCCTTTGGCGTCGATCAGGATCTCGCCCACCTTCAGCCTCGTGACGAAGGTCGAGGACATCCCGGCACGGCTCCGCTCGAGGAACTCGACGAGGTTGAAGTGGGTACCGACAGCGACGATCAGCTCAGCGCCCTTCTCGTGCGCGAGCAGCATCGCGATGTCCTCGGAGATGCCCGGCGCGGCGACGCACTGGAACGGCACGTCCAACCGCCGCAGCCGCTCCTCGCCGGGCGCGTGGCCCTCACGGTAGGCGTGCACGAGGATCTCCGCCCCGCAACGCAGCGTGGCGTCGGTGACCGAGTCCATGTCGCCGACGATCACGTCCGGCTTCCAGCCTTCCTCGAGTAGCGCTTCCGCACCACCGTCCACGGCGACGAGAACGGGCCTGAAGTCGCGCACGTACGGCCTCACCATCCGGAGATCCCGCTTGTGGCCGGGGCCGCGCGCGACGACGAGCGCATGGCGGTCCCGGAACCCCGTCTTGAGCTGCGGGAACTCGATTCCCTGCGTCAGCAGCTTGCCCTCTTCGCGCAGGTAGCGCAGCGTGTTGTCGGCGAAGTCCTGCAGCGCTTCCGTCACGCGCCCTTGCTGGTCCAGCAGGGCCGCCGCCAGCTCGTGCTCGTCGAGTGTTCGTCCCGTCGCCAGGCACGTGCCGTTTCGAAAGAGGCTCGCGCCGCGAACCGTCAGCTGCTCGCCGTCCGAGACCTCGTCGAAGAGCTCCGCGGCGGCGACGTCGATCAGCCGAACGCCGCCACGCACGAGCAGCAGCGGCCCGGGGTTCGGATAGCGGCCGGACTGGCTCGGGGCGACGTTGACGACGACCCGCACGCCCGATTCGACGAGCTCCTCGGCTGAGACCCGGTCGATGTCCGTGTGGTCGATGATCGCGATGTCCGCCGAGCCCAACCTGCGGACGAGCTCCTTCGTCCGCTTGCCGAGTCGTGCCGGGCCGGTGTGCTCGATCAGGCCGTTCATCGAATGGCTGAGATGAATTCCTTCCCGCCGAGCATTCGCTCGAGCTCGTCGCGCCGCTGGGCGTCGTCGAGCAGCTCGATCCGCGTGTGCGTCGGATCGCCGGGGATCTTCTCGACACGGTAGTGCGTATCGGCGACGCTCGCGATCTGGGGCAGGTGGGTGATCGTGATCACCTGAGCATGCTCCGCGAGCCGCTTCAGCGTGGCGGCGACCGCGTGGGCCGTTTCCCCGCCGATGCCGGCGTCGATCTCGTCGAAGACGAGCGTCTCGCCCCCGCCGACCGCGGCGATCGCGAGCGCGACGCGCGACAGCTCCCCGCCCGAGGCCGTCTCGGCGACCGGGCCGAAGGGCAGACCGGCGTTCGGCCGGATCAGAAAGACCGCCTCGTCGCTGCCGGCAGGCCCGGGATCCCGCTCACGCAGCTCGACGCGGAATTCACCGTCGCCCATGCCGACGCCGCGCAGCTCTGCCGCGACTGCATCGGCGAAGGCCAGCACAGCCTGTTCCCTCGTCGCGCGCAGCGCTGCCGCGAGCTGGTCGGACTTCAGCTGGGCTGCGGCGAGGGCCTCCTCGGCAGCGGCGGCGGGGTCGTGGCCGCCCTCGAGCGCGGCCAGCTCCTCCCGGGCCGTGGCTGCCCGCACGAGCAGGTCGTCGTAGTCCGCCGCATCGAAACGCCGGCGGGCGTCGCTGATCCGCTCCAACTCCTGCTCAACGTGCTCGAGACGATCGGGCTCGGCCTCCAGCGAGGCGAGGAAGCCGCGCAGGTCCGAGCCGAGCTCGCCCAGCCGCAGCTCGAGGTCTCGCAGCTCCTCGCCGGCACGCGCGAGCTCCGGTGCGAGCCGCTCCAGCGGCGCGAGCGCGCGTTCGGCGGCGGCAGTGAGCCCGGTCGCTCCGTCGCCGTCGTCGGGCGCAAGCGCCTCCGCCGCCCGGGCTGCGCCCTCGGCCAGCTCGGTCACGTGGCGCAGCCGCTCCCGCTCGTCCCGCAGGACTTGCTCGGCTCCCGGCTCCAGGCCCCGCGTCGCCTCGACGAGGGCCGCGAGCTCATCGAGTCGCGCCTCGGCCGCGGCGGCTCCTCGCGTGACCTCGTCGTGCCGCTTCCGGGCGCCGGCCAGCTCGCGCCATGCCAGCCGCGCCTCGCGACGGCGACGCAGCTGCTCCTCGCCGCAGTAGGCGTCGAGCACCTCGAGCTGGTACGAGGCCCGGCCGAGGCGGCGCTGCTCGAACTGGCCGGACATGGCGATCAGGCGCTCCGCTGCGGCGGCCAGGTCTTCCCGCGCCACCGCGCGGCCCCAGGCATACGCGCGCGTGCGGCCGTCGGCGAAAACGCGGCGAGCGAGGGTCAAGCCGGGTTCGTCCTCCGGTGCGAGCTCGGCCAGCCCGGTGAGCTCGTCGTCGTCGAGAAACCCTTCCGGTACGTCGAGCTCCGCCTCCACGTACGCCTCGCCGGCGGCCGCGCCGATGGCGCCCGCATCTCCCCTCGCGCCGAGGAGCAGGCCGATGGCCTGCGCGAGGATCGTTTTGCCGGCGCCGGTCTCGCCTGTGATCGCGGTCAGGCCGGCCGCGGGCGCGAGCTCGCCCTCGCGCACGAGAACGAGGTTCTCGATGCGCAGGCTACGAAGCAAAGGTCCTGCTGAAGCGGCTGAAGAACGTCACTTCCGGCAGCGTGGCGAGAAGGGACCGCTGGTCGCCGACCCGAGCGAGAGCGCGGTCGCCTGGCGCCAGGTCGGCGACGTGATGCCCGTCGACGAGCGCCGTCGCCGGGACGTCGGGGGTGCGGTTCCAGACGACCAGGTCCCGGCCCCGCGGGACGACGAGCGGACGCGCATTGAGCGAGTGCGGCGCCACGAAGGTCACTGCCATGGCGTCGAGCCCCCAGACGAGCACCGGGCCGCCGTTCGAGAAGTTGTAGCCCGTGGAGCCGGAAGGCGTCGAGCAGACGACGCCGTCGCAGCCGCGGCGTCCGAGGCCCTCACCACCGACCGCCAGCTCGAGCCGGATCATCCGACCGAGCACGCTGCTCGTGACGACCAGGTCGTTGACCGCGACGCGCCGCTCCTCCCCGACCTCGACGTCGAGGGTGGGCAGCTCTTCGACCTTGTACTCGCCTGCGAAGACCCTGGTCACTCCCGCTTCGAGGTCGTTGCGCGCGATCGACGCCAGAAAGCCGACGGTGCCGAAGTTGACCCCGATCACGGGCACGTTGGTGCCGAGGTACCGCGTCAGGGCGCGCAGGATGGTGCCGTCGCCGCCGAGCACGACGGCAACGTCGACCTCTCCTGCATCCCCGCTCTCGACGCCGTGCTTCTGCGCCTCGTCCTCGTCCAGCCGCAGCTCGACACCCGCCTCGCGGGCGACGGTGGAGAGCCGTGCCAGCGCCGGCCCGATCGTCTGCGGCTTACCGTGCGTGACGACGGCGGCGCGTTTGACCACGCGCGCTTCAGGCGACTGCGGCACGGATTCTCTCGTCGATGTCATCCAGGAGCACGGGGTCGTCGCGGTCGATCAGGTGCACGAAGAACTCGCGGTTGCCCTTCGGGCCGGGCAGCCGGGAGTCTACGACCCCTACCGCAGTCGCACCCCACTCCAGGCTCGCCTCGACGACCTCGCGGAGCACGCGCCGGTGGATCTCCGGATCCCGGACGACGCCTCCCTTGCCGACCTCGTCCTTACCAGCCTCGAACTGGGGCTTGACGAGGACGACTGCGTCCCAGCCGGGCTCGAGCAGCGCCACGACGGAGGGCAGAGCCAGCCGAACGCTGATGAACGAGACGTCGCAGACCAGGAGATCGGGACGGAAGGGGAGCTCCTGCAACGCCCGTACATTCGTGCGCTCGAGGACGGTCACGCGCGGGTCGTCGCGGAGCTTCGGGTGCAGCTGCCCGTAACCGACGTCCACGGCGATCACGCGCGCAGCGCCGTTCTGCAGCAGATAGTCCGTGAAGCCCCCTGTGGAGGCGCCGACGTCGATGCAGCCGCGGCCATCGAGCTCCACTTCGAGCTGCTCGAGCGCATTCGCGAGCTTCTCGCCACCGCGCGAGACGAAGCGCGGCGGCCGGTCCACCGCCAGGTCGGCGTCCTCGGCCACCTGGTGGCCCGGCTTGTCGTACCCGGGCACGAGCCCCGCGAGGACGAGGGCCTGCGCCTGAGCCCTGCTCTCCGCGAGCCCACGCTCCACGAGCAGGACGTCGAGTCGCTTCTTCATCCTGCGCAGGGTAGTCGGCGCTGGTGTTACAAGATCGTCATGGAACTGCGCGGAGAACGCGTCGTCCTGAGACCGCTCGCCGAGGGTGACGTCGACCGGATCGTCGCGCTCGGAGCCGACCCCGAAGTCGAGCGCTGGTGGCGCGGACTCACCCACGAGCACGTGCTCGAGAAAGCTCGGGGCGGCGACGAGGGCCTCGCGGTCTTCGCCATCGTCGTCGACGGCGACGTCGCGGGGTTGATCCAGTACTACGAGGAGTCCGACGAGGAGTTCCGCTCGGCCGGAGTCGATTTGTTCCTCGGAGCGTCGTACCAGGGCCGCGGTCTCGGCACGGACGCGGTGCGGACGATGGCGCATCACCTGATCGACGACCGCGGCCACCACCGGCTCACGATCGACCCCGCTGCGCACAACGAGCGCGCGATCCGCTGCTACGAGAAGGTGGGCTTCAAGCCGGTGGGGATCATGCGCGAATACTGGCTCGATCCCGAAGGC
>DATLDK010000123.1:0-4015 GCA_035525905.1 Gaiellaceae bacterium
CCGCCGCGCGCGACGACGCCGCTGCCTTCAAGCGGGTCGACGGCGAGGTCGAACGCCTCGCCGCCGGCGCCGATGTCGGTGCCCGTCGGAAGCGTGACACCACCGTAGGGCCCGATCACGACGGTCCCCGAGATGGGGAGCTGCGAGAGCCCGGACATCATCGCTCCCTCCGCGGCCTCGGCGGCGGCCGTCTCGTCGTCCCGTCCGAGCCACCGTGCGCCGGCGAGAGCAGACCACTCGGTGGCCCGGGCGAAGAGTGCGCAGGGGCAGGTCGACAACGTGGTCTCGCTCATCGAGCGGTCCCCTGCGCCACGCGCTGCGCCTGCTCGAGGACGAGGCCCATGACTGCATCGACCGTGTCCGCCTGTGAGTTGTTCTCGATCACCGGGACGTCGCAACGGGCGGCGCGGTCCAGCAGGTACTCCTGGATCATCCGGATCTCCGGCAGTCCGGCTATGTATCGGTCCACCGGCCTGATGCCGTCCGAGGCGGCGTCCCGGATCCAGAAGTGCGTCCTGTGGATTTCCTCGTCGTGGATCCCCAGCACGCAATGGACGACGAGGGCGCCCCGCAGCTCGGTCGTGATCATCCCCGGCACGAGGTGAACGCCCTCCAGCACCATCGACCACCCCTCGTCGAGCGCGCGTTGCAGAGCGGCTTCGACGCCGGTCAGCACGTTTCGCGTCTGGTCCAGGAAGCCGAGCAGGGCTGCGTCGCCGGATTCCTCCTCCTCGGCCTTCGTCAGTCCGAGCCCCGCCTCGAAGCTGGAGTAGTGGATCGACGGCATGAATTCCTTGGCGAAGAAGGCCCGCATCGTCTGGCGGACGAAGTCGGTCGAGGTGACCCGCGTGATCCCGAGGCGATACGCGACCTCCGTCGCGACGGTCGACTTGCCGGTGCCCGTGCCGCCTCCGACGAGGATGATCAGAGGCAGATCGAGCTCCTGGAGGTCACGGAAGCGCCGCAGCTGGCGAACGGCACGCGTGCCACGCTCCTCTCCGAGCACCTCCGCCGCGAGGTCGCTCAGCCGGTCGAGGTCGACGGAAGCTTCCCCACGCTCCTCGAGATCGAGCTCCGTGCGGCGGGCCAGCTCGTATGCGTCGTCTTCCCGCACGCCGACCGACGTGAGCGCCCTGGCCATCAGGCCTTTCGAGTACGGCGTCTCGCGGCTGCCGAGGAAGTTGCGCTCGCCTTTCCGCCGCTCGCTCATGCCGACGCCTCCTCTGCCAGCCGGAGCAGCTCGCCGTCCAAGTCCTGGCCGTCCACCGTCCGAACGTCGCTGCCCGCCAGGACGACCTCGACCCCACGCTCGCCCGCAGCCTCGGCGACGACGTCGATCGCAGCGGCCTTCAGCTCGACGAGGAAGACGTCCGCGTCGACGTTCGCCAGCTCGTGGCGCAGCTTCGCGCGGTCGGCGAGGCTGCCGGAGACGTGGACGACTTCCGCGCCGTGAGCGTCGCGGAGCTGCGCAGCGAAGCCCGGGAGCGCCGATTCTGGGGCGGTCGAGAAGAACGCGACCTTGCGGCCGTCGACCGGAGACGTCGGCCTCGGGCGCAAGGTCGTCGCGATCACCCTCGGCGCCAACGCGAGCGCGCGACCGTGCAGCTCCTCCCACCCGGTGCCAGGCTCGGCCATGGTCAGGATCACCAGGTCCGAGACCAGATGCCGGTACTCGTTCAGGTAGCCCGTGACGACGTCCGGATCCTGCTGGGCGTTGATCACGAGGATGCGGCGACTCGTCTCGACGGGGGGAAGCGCGGCGCCACTGCCGTCGAAGAGGACCAGGCCGGGCTCGAGGTCGACGGCCAGCCTTGCGCCCGCATGCACATTCGAGGTCGAGACCGCCCCCGCCAACCCGCCACCGCAACGGCGGCAGCCGACCGTGACGACGCCAGCGAGGGCCGCGGTCTCGAGGTAATCCGAAGCAGCATGCCGGCCCGCGCGCGAGAGCTCGAGCAGCTCGTCCACGCCCGGTGCGACGTTCGCGACCTCCGGCTCGGGAGGCCCGCCGCGGCCCATCGCGACCACGACCACCTTGCGATCGCGCGCGTAGAGCTGGGCCGCGTGAGCGGTGATCGCGGTCTTGCCGACCCGCTTGCCCGTGCCGACGATCCCGATCGAGGGCAGCGGAAAGGGCGCCAGCGCGGGTGGATCGAAACGGAAGTCGGCGCCGACGTACGGGAGCCCGGCGGCGAGCACGCGGCTTGCCAGCCGGAATCGTTCCCGAGGACCGAGCACCGGCTCGTCCGAGAGATCGACGACGAGCGCGGGCCTGTGCTGCGCGAGGGCGGCGTCGAGGTCGTCGACGACTGCAACCCCGTAGTCTGCTTCGTCGCGCAGCTTCTCGCTGCCGCCGACCAGATGAGCCACCACGAAGTCGTACGGGAGCTCCTCGAGGGCCGACTTGACGACCGGGGCGTAGTGCTCTCCGTCGATCAGGGCCAGCGCACGTTGCCTCACGAGCGGGTCGTCACCTCGTCCTCGATCCGGCCCGTGTACTTCTCGTACTCGAAGGTGTCGAGCGAGAACTGGATGATCCGCTCCTGACCGTGGAACGGGTGCTTCCGCCAGACGGCGACGTGGCTGCCGGATACCTCGACGACGTTGTAACAGGGCCTCGTATTGCCTCGGAGTCTCAGCGAGGAGACGGTGCCCGTATTGACGACGAAGAGGTTCTCGAGCTTCCAGGCGTAGGGCACGTGCTTGTGTCCCGAGAGGACGAGATGGGCGCCGGCCCGCTGCAGGCACTCGATCGTGTCGCCCGCGTCGTAGATCACGTTTCGCTCGCGGCCGGTACCCGGCACCGGTAGCAGATGGTGGTGGCAGACGAACACGCGGAGGTGCGCCTCCGGGGCAAACTGCTCCTCGATCCAGCGGTAGCGGCCGCGGCCGATCTGCCCGTGATCGAGGTCGGGCTCGGTGGAGTCCACGGCCACGACGGTGACCGAGCCGACGCGCAGCACGGAGTTCCGCTCGCCGAAGAGCGCCTCGAAATGGACGTAACCGACGTTCCGCGAGTCGTGGTTGCCCGGAATCACGACCATCGACTCGCACGCGACCTTGTCGAGGTAGCGCCTGGCCTCCTCGTACTCGTGCTTGAAGCCGAAGGTGGTCAGGTCCCCCGAGCAGACGACGATGTCCGGCTCGAGGTCGTTGATCTCGCTGATGGCCCGCTCGAGCAGGCCGGGGACGAAGTACTGGCCGCCGCAATGGAGGTCGGAGAGGTGCGCGATCGTGAAGGTCGTTCCCTCTGCAGGCTCGGACATCTCGGCAAGCATAGGTCGTCCGGGGCGAGCGCTACCTTGAAGGTCGTGCCCCGGCAGCCGCCCGCGTTTCGCGCCTACACCGGCACGACCCCGCCCCGGTTCGTCAACGAGGTCGAGCTGGAATGCGCCAAGATGCTGGACTTCTACGGCGTCCCGTGGGAATACGAGCCGCGCACCTTCGTGCTCGAGCAGGACGACGACGGCCGCGTGACGAGCGCGTTCACGCCGGACTTCTACCTGCCCGAGCAGGACCTCTACGTCGAGGTGACGGTGATGCGCCAGTCACTCGTGACGCGTAAGAACCGCAAGCTGCGCGAGCTGAAGCGGCTGTACCCCGACGTCAAGATCAAGCTGTTCTACCGGCGCGACATCGAGCGGCTGGCCCAGAGATTACGGCTGAAGCTCGCGTCCTAGATGAGGAAAAGCCGATCCTAGCCGGCCGTCTCGTGGCCGACGGCCACCCCATCGGGGAGGTCTACCTGACCCGCCACGAGATCCGCCGGCGGGTCGTTGAGCTCGGCGACGAGCTGGCGGAGGCGTACGGGGACTGCGAGCCGCTGCTCGTCGCGCCGCTGAAGTCCAGCACGGTCTTCCTCGCAGACCTCTCGCGCGCCCTGCCAACGCCGCACGGCGTCGACTTCCTCGAGCTCGCCGCCTACTCGGGGGGGCAGGCCGGAGGAGTCCGACTGTTGAAAGATCTGGACACGCCCCTCGTCGGCCGTCACGTCCTCATCGTCGAGGACGTCGTC
>DATLDK010000041.1:0-32900 GCA_035525905.1 Gaiellaceae bacterium
GTCTACACGCGGCTCGCCTCCGAGCGCCGCCACCGCGTGCTCCATCTGCGTGCGCATCGCGTCGAGCGCGGGGCAGCCCATGAACGTGGGCGTGAACTCGATCCGCACGTGCGCCGCGTCGACCGAGACCGACTTGACGACGCCGAGGTCGACGACCGAGATGACCGGGATCTCGGGATCGGGGATCGCCGCCAGCGCGTCCCAGACCGCCGCCTCGGTCACCACTGGGCGCCCGCCGGGGCGGAGCGCCGCACCATCGTCATCTCGTTCCAGAGCTCCGCGAACTCGACGCCGGGCGCAGCTCGCTCGACCGCTTCGATCTCCTCGCGGCCAACTCGCTCTGCCAGCGCCGGCCGCAGCTCCGGCGAGAGCACACCGAGCGCGTACGGCCACAGCTCTTCGACCGCGTCGGCATAACGCTGCTCGGCGCCCAGCCGATCCAGCCACATCTCGGCGTGGAGGCGGTGATAGACCTCCTCGCGCTCGATCTTGGCCGCGATCCCAGCGAGCTCGGCGTCGTCGTGCTCCTTCAACCGCTCGATCCGAATCGCATCCGCGGTCTCGTAGAGGACGTGCCTCGCGATCGTCCGTGCCCAGTCGGGAACGAGCCGCAGCTGCACGAGCGGCGCGCAACGGTACCCCTCCGGACTCCGATCGAAGGCGAGCGCGTCTGCGTCCGTCCCGAGCTCCGCGGCCGCGAGCTCGTAGAGCGCCCGTGCGTGCCCGATCTCGTTCTGTGCAATCGACGAGAACGCGACGTCCTCCTCGAGAAACGGCGCAATCCCGGTCCACTCCGAGTTGCGCCAGCCGAGAATCAGCTCGTCGTCGGCGAGCTCAAGGAGCAGCTGTGCTCGCGCGTTCACGTGCCTCCTTCAACCTCGCTTTGATCGAGTAGCCGTCGACGCGGCGGTACTTGAGGTCGAATTCGTCAGGGAACTCCTCGATCGTGGTGATCGCCTCGCGCGGCACGACCCAGAGCGCGACCGACTCCCCGCGCCGGGCGTAGAACTCGCGTGCGTACGCGTCGGCGAATGCCTGGTCGGGGGCATGGAACGAGCCTCCGTGCGTGAAAGGCTGCCCCTTGCGCTCCTGGCGAAAGACCTCCCAGATCATGCGGCTTCTGCCAGCACGATCTTGGACACCCAGTCCGTCTCGGCGCGTGAGAGCCGCCGGAACTCGAGCCGCTCCTGCGATGCGGGCCCATGACCTGTGACGACTGCGGTCAGCTTGTCCCAGTCGGGCTCGCTGTACTGCCAGACGCCGTCCGCGTTTCGCCGCAGCCTCGGGTCGGGGATCTCCAGGCCGAGCTCGCGGATCTGCGGCACGTAACCCTCGAGGAACTGCTGCCGCGCCTCCTCGTTGGCTTGACTCTTGATTTTCCAGATCACCATCGGGTCCTCCTCGGCCGGGATCGGCGTTCCGTGGAAGTGCATGAGCGGCTCCCACCAGCGATCGAGCGCTTCCTGCACCAGCTCGCGCTGCTCGGGCGTGCCCGTGACCATCGCCAGCACCGTGTCGCGGCCGTGCAGGATGTGGAACGACTCCTCCCAGCAGACCTTCTTCATCACGCGCGCGTACGGCGCGTAGGAGCACTTGAGGAGCGCCTTCTGACTGATGATCGCGGCCGCGTCGACGAGCCAGGCGATCACGCCGACGTCGCCCCAGCTCTTGGTCGGGTAATGGAAGACGTTGTGGAACTTCGACTTGCCCGAGATCAGGTCGTCGAGGCAGCGCTCCCGCGGCTTGCCCAGATCCTCGACGACGCGGTAGATCAGCTGGCAGTGGCCGACCTCGTCCTGGATCTTCGCGGTCAGTGCGAGCTTTCGCTGCAGCGTCGGCGCCCGCAGGATCCAGTCACGCTCCGGGAGGACGCCCATCAGCTCCGAGTTCCCGTGCATCTCGATGAACTTGATCAGCCGGGCGCGGTACTCGTCCGGCATCCAATCGTCGGTCTCGACGAGCCCGCCGCCTTGGACGTAGTCCAGAAACTCCTGCTCACGAGCCCCCATCGCGTCGCCTCCCTGCCGAACGGTCGTTAGCATGCAGTGTATCCCCACCCGCCGCAACGAGCTCACCAGACAGGCCGCCCGCCTCTTCGCGCAGAAGGGCTATCACGGCACGTCGATGGGCGACCTGGCAGAGGCGATGGGCGTCCAGAAGGGCTCCCTCTATTCGCTAACGGAGTCGAAGCAGGAGCTGCTCTACGAGACGATGCGCGCGGGCGCCGCCGCGTTCCATGCCGGCCTCGACGCCCTGCCGGACGACGCGGGCGCGGCGGAGCGGATCCGGCTCGCGCTGCGCGCTCACCTCCGGGTCGTGGCCGAGCAGCTCGATACGGCGACCGTCTTCACGCGTGAGTGGCGCTACCTCGAGGGCGAGCGGCGCGAGCAGATCGTCGCGGAGCGGCGCCGGTACGAGGAGCGACTGCGGGCCCTCTTACGCGACGGACGCGAGCACGGTGAGCTGCGGACCGACCTGGACGAGTCCGCGGCCGCGCTCCTCTTGCTCTCGGCCGCGAACTGGGCCTACACGTGGTTGACCCCGGGGCGAGCTACGGACGCGCTCGCCGATTCGTTCGCCGCGATCCTCGTCGACGGGATCCGCGGCTACTCGACGCCTTCGTGACGACGACGCTCGTCGTCAATCCGTACGCGAGCCGCGTCACGCGGGAGCTCGCCCAGCAGGTTGCGGCGGCGTTGGGCGCGCACCGCACGCTCTTCACCGAGCGGGCAGGGCACGCCACGGAGCTGACCCGCGACGCCGACACCGACAACGTGGTCGTCTTCTCCGGCGACGGCGGCTTCAACGAGGCGCTGAACGGCGTGCGCGCCGAGACGGTGCTCGGCTTCGTTCCCGGGGGCGGCACCAGCGTCCTGCCCCGGGTGCTCGGCCTGCCCCGAGATCCACTCGCCGCCGCGCGCGCCATCTCGCTCGGCAGGACGCGGCGGATCGCGCTCGGCCGCGCCAACGGCCGCCGCTTTGCGTTCGCGGCGGGCGTCGGGCTCGACGCCGAGCTGATCCGGCGCATGGACGCCCGTGGTCGCGACGAGCACGGCAAGCGGCCGGGTGACCTCGTCTTCGCCTGGACGGCGGTGCAAGCGCTGGCCGAACATCGCGTCCGGTTCGAGCCCGCGCTCGAGGTCGCCGGCCACGGCCGCGCCGCTTTCGCCCTCGTCGCCAACGCCGACCCCTACAGCTACGTGGGGAAGCTGCCCCTGCGACTGCCGCCCGGAGCCGAGCTGGAGGGCGGCCTCGACCTGCTCGCTCCGCGGTGGCTCCGGCCGGGCAGCCTCCCGGGTGTGGCGCGCTACCTCGTGACGGGCCGGACGCGGCTCCCGCTCTTGCTCCTCCGAGACGCAGACCGCATTGAAGTGCGGTGCGATCGGCCGCTGCCGCTCCAGCTCGACGGGGAGGATCTCGGCGACGTGACCGAGGTCGTCTTCGAGGCCGAGCGCGACGCCGTCTCCGTTCTCGTCTGATGGGTAGAGTCCGCGCCGCGATGGCGAGCACGGTCCCCGCCGAGCGCGATCTACGCCGCGTCATCGGCGACGGCGGCTCCATTCCGGACGGCGAGGTGGAGGGGGTCGGGGAGCAGGGGCTGCTCGACCTCTACCGGTCGATGGTGCTGCTGCGCACCTATGACGAACGCTCCGTCATCTATCACCGGCAGGGCCGCATCGGCACGTACGCGATTTTCTGGGGGCACGAGGCGATTCAAGCCGGCTCCTTTCATGCGCTCGAGGATGACGACTGGATCTTCCCCAGCTACCGCGAGTCGGCGATCGGCCTCCTGCGCGGGTTGCCGGCTGCCACCGTGCTCTCGTGGTGGCGCGGTCATCCGGCCGGCTGGTGGAATCCCGCCGACTACAACCTCGCTTCGATCTGCGTTCCGATCGCGACGCAGGTGCCGCACGCGGCCGGGCTCGCCTGGGGGAAGCGCCTCCGGGGGGAGAGCACGTGCGCGCTGACCTTCTTCGGGGACGGCGCCACCTCCGAAGGCGCCTTCCACGAAGGCGCGAACTTTGCCGCCGTGATGCGTGCCCCGCTGGTCCTGCTCTGCAACAACAACCAGTGGGCGATCTCGACGCCGCTCTCCGCGCAGACAAAGGCCGAGGCCCTCGTCGACAAGGCGCTCGGCTACGGCATCCCGGGGGTCCGGGTCGACGGCGGCGACGTGCTCGCCGTCCACGAGGCGACGCGCGAGGCGGTCTCTCGTGCGCGCGCGGGCGGCGGCCCGACGTTCATCGAAGCGGTCACCTACCGCGCCGCGCCGCACGCCACCGCCGACGACCCGGGGCCTTACATCGATCCCGCGCGCGTCGAAGAGGCGCGCGCGAACGAGTGCCTCGGCCGCTTCGAGGGCTACCTCCGCCGGCAGGGTGTGCTCCACGACGATCTCGAGCAGGCGATCAAGGCAGATGCCATCGCGGTCATGCGGGCGGGGATCGCGGCGGCGGAGGCCGAGCCCGCCGCTGACGTCTCACTGCTCTTCGAGCACGCGCTCGCAGAGCCGCCCGCCTCGTTCGCGCACGATCTCGCGGATCTGCGGAGGATCCTCGGTGAGTGATCTCTATCTCGTCGAGGCCGTCAACGACGCCTTGCGGGTGGAGATGGAGCGCGACGAGGACGTGCTCGTCATCGGCGAGGACGTGGGACGTTCCGGGGGCGTCTTCCGCGCGACGGCGGGGCTGCTAGACCGCTTCGGTCCCGACCGCTGCGTCGACACGCCGCTCGCGGAGGCGGGGATCCTCGGCTCGGCCGTTGGGCTCTGCATGGCCGGGTTTCGTCCGGTTTGCGAGATGCAGTACGACGCCTTCTCGTACCCGTGCCTCGACCAGCTGATCACGCATGTTGGCCGCTACCGCTGGCGTACCGGCGGCAAGATGACGTTTCCGATCACCGTGCGGATGCCCTACGGCGGCGGGGTGCGCGCACCGGAGCTCCACGACGACTCGCCCGAGACCTACTACGTGCACACGCCGGGGATCAAGGTCGCGATTCCCTCTACGCCCGCGGATGCGAAGGGGTTGCTGGCGGCCGCGATCCGCGATCCGGACCCCGTCGTGATTCTCGAGCCCAAGCTCGTCTATCGCACCGAGCGCGGGCAGGTCCCGGACGGGGAGTACGTGGTCCCGCTCGGAGAGGCGCGTCTCGCCCGCGAGGGCTCGGACGTGACGCTCGTCGCCTACGGCGCGATGGTGCGGGTCTGCGAGCGCGCTGCCGACGCGCTGGACGCATCGGTCGAGGTGCTCGACCTCCGCTCGCTGAAGCCGCTCGACGAGCAGGCGCTGCTCGCCTCGGCTGCGAAGACCGGCCGCGTCGTCCTCGTGCAAGAAGCTCCTCGGACGTGTGGGTACGCGGCCGAGCTGGCCGCGATTCTCGCGGAGAAGGCCCTGCTCGATCTGAGGGCGCCGGTGGTGCGTGTGACCGGCTATGACGTGCCCTATCCCTACTGGGCGATCGAGGACGCGTACATGCCCTCGGTCGCGCGCGTCGTCGGCGCAGCTCGCAGCCTGCTGGACTTCTAGTGGCGCTACACGAGCTTCTCGACCTTTCGCTCCTCCGCGGTCACTTCTCGCGGGAGCTGCAACCGGTTGCGACGATCGATCCCGGTGAGAGCATCCGGATCGCGACGCCGAACGCCGGCTGGTCCGTCAGCCGCGACGAGAACGTCGCTCGGCCGGACCCCGAGCTCGACACCGGACATGCTCTCGCGGGCCCGGTCGAGGTGCGCGGCGCCCGTGCCGGCCTGACGCTGGCGGTGCGCGTGGACGACGTGACCCCCGGTGCCTGGGGCGTCACCTTCACCGAGCCGCCGCACCGCATCGACTGGGAGCTGGCCGACGGCGTTGGACGTGGCGCCGGGCGGGAGGTGCGCCTGGCGCCGTTCCTCGGCGTGCTCGGAATGCCGCCGGACGAGCCTGGGGTCCACTCGACGATCCCACCGCGCCGCTGTGGCGGCAACATCGACTGCAAGGAACTGGTCGCGGGCACGACGCTCTTCCTGCCGATCCCGGTCGACGGCGCTCTCTTCTCCGCCGGTGACGGCCACGCGGCGCAGGGAGACGGCGAGGTGTCGGGGACGGCGATCGAAGCCCCCGTCGAGGCGACGCTCACGCTCGATGTCCGGGACGACCTGCCGCTCGAGTGGCCGGTCGCGCGCATCGACGGGGCGTGGCTCGCGTTCGGGTTCGACGAGCACCTCGGCCTCGCGGCGCGGATCGCGGTGGACGGCATCCTGGACCTGATGGTCCGCGAGCTCGGAGTTTCGCGGTCGGACGCGCTGGGGCTCGCCTCGGTGGTCGTCGACCTGCGTGTGACGCAGGTCGTCAACGAGGTGCTCGGCGTGCACGCGGTCCTGCGGGACGACGCCCTTCGGTGAACGAGCGGCTGCGCCTGTGGCTCGAGGCCGGGCCGAGCGGCTACCGGCTCCGGGACGCGGCCACGGGCGAGCCGGTCGCCTGGGAGGACGAGCGCATCCGCGTCGTCGCCGCGGCCGGCGTGTCGTACCGCCCGGACGCCCTCGCCGACCCGACGTTCGACCCCGGGAGGCGGCTTGCGCTAGTGCCCGAGCCGTCGAACGAGCACGACCCAAACGCCGTCGCGATCTGGAACGCAGAGCGAACGCTCCAGGTCGGCTACGTGCCGGCGGCGGTCGCGCCCGAGCTGGCCGGCGACGAGCAGGCGGTGTCCCTCTGGCGCGTCGACGGGGGGCTTCGGGTGCTCATCGTCTCTGCCGACGCCTGGGTCGGGTTGCCCCGCTAGGCTCAACCGCCGTGGCCTACGAGTTCAAGCTGCCTGACCTCGGCGAGGGCCTGACCGAGGGCGAGATCGCCCGCTGGCTCGTCACCGAAGGCCAGGAGCTCGCGGAGGACGATCCGCTCGTCGAGATCCAGACGGACAAGACCACGGTCGAGATCCCCTCTCCCGCGGCGGGCACGGTGGCCCGGATCCTGGTCGCCGAGGGTGAGGTCGTGCCGGTCGGGACGGTCCTGGTCGTGATCGGTGCCGATGACGCCCCGCCGCCGGCCGCCGCCGCGCCCGCGGCGGTCCCGGAGCGCAGGCATGAACGTGTCGATGGGCCAGAAGCTCGCGTACAGGCGACTCCGATCGTGCGCCGGATCGCGCAGGAGCTTGGGGTGGACCTCGCTGAGCTGAGCGGCACCGGACCGAACGGCCGCATCACCGAGGACGACGTTCGGGCCGCGGGCGGCGAAGGGATGGGGTTGGAAAAGGACAAGCTTTCGGAGGGGCGGCGCGAGCAGCTGCGCGGGGTGCGGCGGCAGATTGCGGAGCACCTGGCCACGGCGCACCGGGAGGTACCGGCGGTGACGTTCGTCGAGGAGTGCGACTTCACCGACCTCGACATCCGCCAGCTCGTGCCGCTCACCCTCAAGGCAGTCGCCGCCTCCCTCGCCGAGTATCCGGAGCTGAATGCGCGGCTCGAGGGCGACGAGGTCGTGTATCTGGACCGCTATGACTTCGGCGTCGCCGTGCAGACCGGCCAGGGCCTGGTCGTGCCGGTCGTGCGCGGCTGCGATTCCACGTCGGTCGAGGACCTGAGAGCGGAGGTGGAGCGTCTCGCCGAGGCGGCCCGCGGCGCCACCCTCAAGCCGGAGGAGCTGCGGGGCAGCACGTTCACGATCACGAGCGCCGGGAAGCTCGGCGGCCTGCTCGTGACGCCGCTCGTGAACCACCCCGAGGTCGGCATCCTCGGGATCCACCGGATCCGCCCGCGCCCCGTCGTTCGCGACGACGAGATTCAGGTGCGCCGGATCGGCAACGTGTCGGTCACCTTCGACCATCGCGTCGTCGACGGGGCGCGGGCAGCCGCGTTCACGCTAGACGTGATCGCGCGCCTGGAGTCCGGCCTCTCCTCCTAGTCGTCGTCCCCCTCGTCGCTGTGCTTGTTGCTGATCTGCGCGCGGATTTCCCCGCCCAGCCACTTGGTCGAGTGGACGTTGGCGTACGCGTGTCCCGCCCGCATCGCGGCGAGGATCTCGGCCAGATTGCCTGCCTCGATGCCCTGGACGGCCGGCCCGATCACCTCGGCTGCCGTGATGTCGTCTTCGACGGTACCGCCGGGAGTCGGGCACATCGGAGTGAGGGCTGCGACAGCGACAGGCGCCGCCGTCCCCGGTGTCTGACACAGCCAGAACGAGATGCCGCCGTTGACGGCCGTCTTGCCGAAGTGGACGTGTGACTGCGTGACGGCTCCCTCGAGTCCCGAATAGGTGAGCACGTAGTGAATCGCCTTGCCGTCCTTCGACAACTCTGCGTTGAACGAGCCGGTTGCCACCGTCGAGACATCCGGATTCTCCTGGTAGCCGATCAACGGATCTCCGTTGAAGTGCTTCGACCCGCCGCCTGCGAGCGCATACGAACCGATGCCGAGCAAGGCGATCACCGCCGTCAGCACGAGGCCCCTGAGTGCGAGCTTCCCCATACCCCCTCCATTCCTGAGTCGTTTGGACGGGCCCGCTCCGGGCCGTCACCCTCGACCTACGCGTGGGAATGGAGAGCGGTTTTAGGCGACCGCGAGCTCGGGCAGGTGGGGCTCCAGCATCGCCTCGATCCGCGGCGCGCTCGTGCGTCCGTCGAGACGCGAAACGGCCTTCTTGTCCTTGATCAGGACAAGGGTCGGCACGACGTCGATCTTGAAGCGCTCGGCCAACTCCGGGTTCGCATCGACGTCGACACGGCGTACGCGCAGACGGTCTCGCTCTTTGCGCTCGAGGTGGGCGAGCAGGCTCTCCATTCGTCGGGCCGGGCCCGAGCGTTCGGACCAGAAGAAGACCAGCAACGGCCGATCGGCGTCAGTCACGATGGGTTGTCCTCCTGATTCAAAAGCGGGTAGTGCGGGTCGCGTGTTGTATGTCCAGAAAACGCTCCATCGAAACTAGACTGCCGGGCGATGGGCGACTGGTACACGATCGGGCTTGCGCTGGGGCTCGGAATTGCGCTCGGCACGCTTCTCGCCGGGCTCCTCTCCGCGACCCCGCTCGGTCGTGGAGCGGCCGTCGTTCTAGGTGCGGCGGCCGGTGCGCTCCTGGGCTGGGTCGTCGACGACTGGACCGAGTTGGTCGCGGGCGGAGTGGGAGGACTGGCGGGTGCCGCGGGCGCTGCGATCGTGGTCGCTGGCGCTCTGCGCCGGGGCGGCACGCGGGGCGGACTCGCCTTGATCGTCGCCGCCCTCGCGGTCGGGCTCGCCGGCCTCGCCTTCGTGCCGATCGCCGGTTACCTCGAAGCGGTCGCGCTGCCCTTCCTGGCGGTCCGGCTGCGTCGCACCCAGGCGGAGCGGTACGCCGGCCTGCGCACTCTTGCCAAGGACTGAGACACCCAGGGCCAAAGCGCTGATCCTGGTCGTCATCGACGGGCTGACCCCGTCCATGCTCGAGGACACGCTCGAGCGCCGCACCGCTCCCGCGCTTGCCCTGCTCGCCGAGAACGGGCGCTACCGCCGCGCCATCTCGACGTTCCCCTCCCTCACGCCCGTGTGTCTCTCCTCGCTCGCGACCGGCGCGCACCCGGACGTTCACGAGATCCCCCACCTCGTCTGGTATCACCGGGCCGAGCAGCGGCTGGTCGAGTACGGGTCGTCCTTCGGAGCGGTGCGCGCCGCGGGAACGCGGCAATCGCTGCTCGATACGGTCTACGGGCTCAACGACAGCCACCTGAGTCACGACGCGGTCACGGTGTACGAAGCGCTCGAGGACGCCGGACTTACGGCCGCGGCGGTCAACATCACCTGCTACCGCGGCCGCACCGAGCACCGGCCCACGCGTCGCGTCCCCGTGCTCACCCGCCCCACGCATGGCCCCAAGCGCCTCTTCTTCTACAACCTGTTCGAGTCGGATGTGACCGGCGCGCCGCTCTCGGTCCGTAACCGGCCGGGAGGCTCGATCGATGCCTACGCGGCCGCCGTCGGACGCTGGCTCGTGACGCGTGATGGCTTCGATTTCCTCGTCTTCTACCTCTCGGACTACGACTACGCCTCCCACGCGCAGGGACCGGACGCCGCGCACGCCGCCCTGGCCCGCTGCGACGACGCGATCGGCGGGCTGATCGAGGCCGCCGGCGGCGCAGACCACTTCCTCGATCAGTACGCCGTGATCCTCTGCTCCGACCACGGACAGACGCAGGTCGACCAGGTGGAGCGCCTGGAGGAGACGTTCCCCGAGGCGATCGTGACGGCGTCGAACCGGGCCGCGATGGTGTACTCCGAGGGGGATGTGCGCGAGCTCGCGGCGAAGCTTGACGGCCATCACGGCGTGGACGTCGTCCTCTACCGCGAAGGTGACGAGGCGGTCGCTCGCAGGGAGGGGGAGGAGCTCCGCTTCACCCCGGACGGCACGAGTGGCGACGCCGCGATCCTGGATCACCCACACGGCCTCGAACGCGCCTTGGCCGCGCTCGCGAATCCCAACGCCGGCGAGCTGATCGTCTCCGCCGCCGCCGGCTGGGAGTTCGCGGATCTCGCGCGCCGGCACCACTCCGGCGGTGGTTCGCACGGGTCGCTGCTGCTCGGCGACTCGGAGGTACCGATGCTCACGGTCGGCCTCGAGACGCTGCCCGGTTCCATTACCGAGGTCATGCCCGCGGTGCTCGAGCACTTTGGCGTGCCGTTGCCGCCGTATGCGCGCCCTTCAGCCCGGGCGTGAGAAGCGGCGCCGAGCTGGCCGCGTTCCTGCGGCGGCGTGGCATCGGTTCCGACCGGGTGCTCGCAGCGATCGCCGCCGTGCCGCGCGAGCTGTTCGTGCCGGGGGAGTTGCTCCAGGACGCCTACGACGACCGGGCGCTTCCGATCGGCCACGGGCAAACGATCTCGCAGCCGTTCATGGTGGCGACGATCTGCGCCGCCCTCGAGCTTTCGCCGGATGCGCGCGTCCTGGACGTGGGGACCGGCTCCGGGTACCAGGCCGCCGTGCTGGCGGAGTTGGCAGACGAGGTGGTGACGATCGAGCGCGTCCCCGAGCTGGCGGCGCGTGCTCGGCAGACCCTGGAGCGAGCGGGCTACGGCGACGTCGAGGTACGCGTGGGCGACGGCACGCTCGGGGTACCCGAGCGTGCGCCTTTCGACGGCATCGCTGTCGCCGCAGCTGCTCCTGCGGTGCCGGATTCCCTCTATGACCAGCTCGCTGTCGGCGGCCGCATCGCCGTGCCTGTGGGCAGCCTTCGCGATCAGTGGCTGGAGGTCGTCGCGCGGCGCAGCGACGGCCCCGAAGCCGTGAGGTCGGTGCCCTGCAGATTCGTTCCACTGGTCGGCGCTGCGGGATTCGAGGCGCCGGAAGCCGGGTAGGTCGCCACCTCGTGGGTGGGAGGGCACAAAGAGCATCGATGCTGGTCCGGGCGCCGGTGGTCGTCCGGGGCATCCGGCTGGGTGAGGTCGAGAACGTGCTGCTCGCGCCCGACGCCTCGCGCATCCTCGGGCTCGACGTGCTCTGCGGCGACGGCTCGAACCGGTTCCTGCCCTTTTCCACCGCTCGCTTGACCGAGAGTGCGATCGAGATCGACAGCACGCTGATGCTGCTCGAGCGGCGAGAGCTCGACTTTTACCGGAGCCGGGGCCGGACGCTCGCGAGCGTGCCCGAGCTCGGCGACGCCCTGCTCGCGCCCGACGGTGCGCTCGTGGTTTCCCTTCCGGCCCGCTGCTAGGGTCGACGCGCCGATGCAGCGTTCCTCCGCTCCACGCGCCTCGGTCGCGCTCGCCCGCACGCGCGGGGCGCTCGGCCGTCCGCAGAACTGGCTCCAGCTCGCGCGCTTCTGCGCCGTCGGCTCGAGCGGCTTCGTGGTCAACCTCGGCGTGTACGCGCTCCTCGTCCGCGGCGTCGGGCTCCACTACCTGTTGGCCGCGACCGGCTCGTTCCTCGTGGCCGTCACCAGCAACTACACCTGGAACCGGCTCTGGACCTTTCGCCACCAGCGCGGGCACGTGGGCTACCAGGGACTGCGCTTCCTCATCGTCTCCACGTTCGCCCTGGTAGCGAACCTGGTCGTCCTCTACCTGCTCGTCGAGCTCGGCGCCGACAAGCTCGCGGCCCAGGCCGCCGCGATCGTGCTCGTCACCCCGCTGAACTTCGTGGGAAACAAGCTCTGGTCCTTCGGTCGCTAGCAGGTCTCGCGGCCGCGCTCGCGCTCGCGGGCGCTGCCGGGGCGGCGACCGGGCCGACCGAGCCGGTCTACGACGATCAGGGCCGGCTCATCGAGGTGCCCTTCGTGCCGCCCGCCGGAGCGGCGCGGCTGACGGAGAAGCAGGCGACGGAGATCCTGCTGCGGTTCCCCAAGGTTGCTGCCTGGCTGGACCGCTACCCGCCCAAGCCCCAGACCGATGCGGAGTACAAGCCGGCGAGCGACGAGTGGGTCGTGAAGGCCTGGTCTGGCGACGCTGGGCAGATCGTGCTCGGAAAGGTCGACGACCGCTCTGGCGAGGTGCGCGAGGCGTGGACCGGCCCGCAGGTCGCCTGGACGATGGCGCGGGGAGGCACCGGGGCGTTCGGGGGCAAGACCATCAACGGCCTGTGGCTCTGGCTCGGCTTTTGCGCGGCCTTCATGCTCGGCCTGGCGAATCTCCGGCGCCCACTCTCGCTGCGCAATCTCGATCTTCTGGCGCTGCTCTCGTTCTCGGTTTCCCTCAGGTTCTTCAACCACGGCGAGGTCTTCTGGAGCGCCCCCCTCGCCTATCCACCGCTGGTCTATCTGCTCGCGCGCTGCGTCTGGATAGCGGCACGAAACCGGCCGCCGCGGACGGCACCGCCCGTGTGGCCGGTCTGGCTGCTGGCGGGCGCGGCCGTCTTCCTGGGAGGATTTCGCGTCGGCCTCAATCTGGAGGCCGAGCGCAGCGTCATCGACGTCGGCTTTGCGGGCGTGGTGGGAGCGCAGCGAATCGCGAACGGCCAGATGCCCTACGGTCACATGCCTGTCGAGGAGCCCCAGAAGCCGTGCGGGCCGGCTGACGCGGAGGGCGAAATTCGGGAGCGGATCCAGACCAACGGCCACTGCGAGGCGGCGAACCCGCGCGGCGACACCTACGGACCGGTCTCGTACCTCGCCTACCTGCCGGGCTATGCCGTGTTCGGCTGGTCCGGGAAGTGGGACGAGCTCTGGGCGGCGCACGCCACCTCACTGCTCTTCGACGCGCTCTGCCTGCTCGGGCTTGCGCTCGTCGGGCGGCGCTTTGGCGGCCCACGGCTTGCCGCGATGCTCGCGTTCGCCTGGGCGGCGTATCCCTTCACCCTCTACGCGTCTAACTCCAACACGAACGACACGGTCATGCCGGCGTTCCTGATCTGGGGCTTCTGGCTCGCCTCGTCCGGTTGGGCGCGCGGCGCCGCCGTCGCGTTCGCCGGCTGGACCAAGTTCGCCGCGCTGCTGCTGGCCCCGCTGTGGCTGTCCTACCCGGGTGGGTGGCGGGCGCCGGCTGCCCGGCGGGCTGCCCTCTCGTTCGCCGGCGCGACGGTGGCCGCTTTCCTCGTCCTGCTCCTCGAGCCGGATCCTGTGCACGCCGCACGCGTCTTCGGCGAGCGGACGTTCGGCTTCCAGCTCGACCGCGATTCGCCGTTCTCCCTCTGGGGATGGGGCCAGTACCACGCGGCCGGAGTTCCGGATTTGCACATCGTCCAGCAAGTCCTCCAGGTGCTCGTCGTTGGCGGTGCCATGCTGGTCGCCTTCGTGCCTCGCCGCAAGTCGATCCTGCAGCTCGCCGCGCTCACTGGCGCCGTCCTGATCGGCTTCGAGCTCGTCCTGAGGCACTGGTTCTACCTCTACATCCCGTGGTTCTTCCCCTTCGTCGCCTTCGCCGTGCTGTCGGCCCGTGCCCGCGTCCCGCCGGTTCACTGAGGTCGCGGCCGCGCTCGCGGTCGCAGCGTTTCTCCTGTCCTGGGGCCTCGTGCACACCGGCTGGTACGACGACCATGAGATCGTCGACATCCCGGTCTACGAGAAGTACGGGAGCGCCATCGAGTCGGGCGCTGTGCCCTACCGCGACATCGAGCCGGAGTACCCGCCCGGAGCGCTGCCCGCCTTCGCCGTGCCGGCGCTCCTGAGCCACGATCTGCGCGATTTCCGCGACGCCTTCGAGTGGCTGATGGCCGCGTGCGGGGCGGTAGCGGTGCTGCTCGCCGCCGTCTCGCTGGCCGCGTTGCGCGCATCTCGCGCGCGTACGGTGGCCGCGCTGGCCCTGGCGACCGGCTTCCCGCTCCTGCTCGGGTCGGTCGTGCTCACGCGGTTCGACCTCTACCCGGCGGCCTTGGTGGCCGGTGCGCTGGCGGCGCTCGTGCATCGCCGTGACCGGCTCGGTCTCGGCCTGCTCGGCGCGGCCGTCGCCGTCAAGCTCTACCCGGCGGTACTGCTCCCTGTCGCCGCAGCGTATGTCTGGCAGCGCCGCGGACGCCGTGAGGCGCTGATCTGTCTCGGCCTCGCAGCGGCGGTCGTGGCTGCCGTCTTCCTTCCGTTTCTGGTGGTGGCGCCCGATGGGGTCGCCCACAGCATCGGCCGCCAGCTCTCGCGGCCGCTCCAGATCGAGAGCCTCGGCGCGGCCCTCTATTTGGCGGCCCACCATCTGCTCGGGATCCATGTCGAGATGCGCTCAGGGCACGGATCGCAGAACCTGTTCGGCGCCGGAACGACGTTCGCCGCCGTCCTCCTCAGCCTGATGCAGCTCGGCGCGCTCGTCTGGATCTGGTCGCGTCGACCGCGATCCGCGGACGAGCTCGTGCGCTGGAGCGCCGCTGCGCTCGTCGCCTTCGTCGCGCTCGGGAAGGTGCTCTCGCCGCAATTCCTGATCTGGCTCGCGCCGATCGTGCCCCTCGTCGCCGGCCTGCGTGGCCTCCGCGCGTCCGGGCTTCTCGCCGCCGGACTGGTGCTGACGCAGTTGTGGTTCCCTTCGCGCTACTGGGAGCTCGCGCGGGAGCTCGACCCACTCGCTTCGAGCCTCGTGCTCGCCCGGGACTTCGTGCTGGTGGCGTTGCTAGTCGTTCTCGTCAGGGGTAGTCGACCCGAACCGGCTCAATCGCCGTAGCTTTGCCGGAGTCGTCGCAATCGACGAGTGCGCCCTCGATCCGAACGCCCCCCTCGGCGGTCTCGAAGCGGACGGGCATGCCGGTTCTCATTCGGTAGATGGCCGCCTCGGCCTTGACGCCGATGACCGAGTCGTGCGGCCCGGTCATACCGACGTCCGTCATGGCGGCGGTGCCGCCGCGTTGGACACGTGCGTCCGAGGTCTGGACGTGCGTGTGCGTCCCGAGCACCGCGGTGACGCGGCCGTCCAGCCAACGCGCGAGCGCCACCTTCTCGCTCGTCGCCTCGGCATGCACGTCGACGACGATCACCTTTGCCTGCGCGCTCGCCTCGTCCACGAGCCCGTCGACGACCTCGAACATGGAGGTCGCGGGCGTCATGAAGAGCGACCCCAACACGTTGATCACCGCCACGGCAGCTCCGTTCTCGGCGGAGGCGACCGCCAGGCCTCGGCCTGGGGCCGCGGCGGAGAAGTTGGCCGGGCGGATCACCGCCTGCGAGTCGGCGAGATAGGAGTTGATCTCGGAGCGCCGCCACGTGTGGTTGCCGAGCGTGATCACGTCGGCGCCGGCGGCGAGAATCCGGTTCGCCAGCTTGGGCGTGATCCCGACGCCGTCGGCAGCGTTCTCGCCGTTGACGATGCAGAAATCGGCTCCGAGCTCCTCTCGCAGCGCGCGCAGCCGGTCCTCGAGCGCACGACGGCCGGGAGCCCCCACGACGTCACCGACGAAGAGGATCTTCAGCGAACCGACAGAGCCGCGGCCGGGCGCACCGACAACGACACGTTGTTGCCCGCGTCCTGCGTGTAGCGGGCGAGCGCCTGACGCTCGACCCCCGCGAGGTCGACGACGACGCCGATCTTCGAGACCCCCTTGGCGACTGCCGAGCCGACCGTCAGGGATGGATCCGCGCGCAGGTGCGTCAGCGAGACGACGACTGAGGGCGCCGATTGCGGCCTGATGTCGATGCGCACTCCGTACGTCCGGTTGGCGAGGACGAAGTCGGTGATGCCGACGACGGTGCCGGTGATCGGGGAGTAGACGTCCGTGCCGGGGGCCGCGCCGACCGCGAGCGCCGACGTGCCGGGGCCGCGGTCCCCGCGCAGCTGGTACCAGACGAGGCTCTCGTCGGTGCCGGCGAGCTTGTTCCACAGCCGGGCGAAGAGCCCGGCGTTGCCCTGGCGTCCGACGGGGTCGAGCGCGAGGGAGCCATCGCCGGCGTGGTGGTAGCCGAGTGCCGTGACGGCGCTCTGCGCGACGGGGAGCTGAATCTGGACGGCGCCCACCATGGCGATGATCTGCGGGATGGGCTGACCCCCGGGGAGCACGCTCGCGGAGGCCATCGGCCGTGCAGCCACCGGGGTCGACGTCCAGGTCCCGAACGCAGTCAGCAGGAGGGTTAGCAGCAGGACCGCCGAAAGGAACGCGGTCACGAGAAACCGAGTGGCGTGCCGTTCGGGCCGCCGTCTGCGGGCGCGGAGGCGTTCCAGCTCTCTGCGGTCCGGTTCTCTGACGTGCGTGTGTCTGGCAGCACGCGAGCGCACCGCATGGCGGTTTCGGGCCGAAGCCATGGGCGGCACCATAGCCGACCCTGCCGAAACCTTCCACATGCCAGGCTCGGTCACGGCTCTACCCTACGAGAGGGCCTGGACGGACGCGGAGGTCGCACGCTCCTGACGTAACCTTGGTCTCGTGAGCGCTTTCCCCGTCACCCGCCTTCGGCGCCTGCGCCGAACCGACGCGGTGCGCGGGCTCGTGCGCGAGACGAGGCTCGATCTCGACGACTTCGTGATGCCCTACTTCGTCGGACCCTCGACGGTGCGGAACGAAGCCCTGCCCGGCATGACCAGATACTCCGTGGAGGACCTCGTCGCGGAGGCCGGCGAGCTGGCAGTGCTCGGCGGCAAGGCGGTGATCCTCTTTGGGATCCCCGAGGAGAAGGACGACGAGGGCTCGGGGGCCTGGGAGGACGAAGGGATCGTCCAGCGGGCGCTGCGGGCGCTCCGTGCCGAGCACCCCGAGCTCGTCCTCGTCACCGACGTCTGCCTGTGCGAGTACACCAGCCACGGCCACTGCGGGGTCATCCGGGAGGGCGAGGTGGCCAACGACGAGACGATCGAGCTGCTCGCGCGGACGGCCGTCAGCCACGTCGAGGCCGGCGCCGACGCCGTCGCGCCGAGCGACATGATGGACGGGCGCGTCGGGGCGATCCGCGAGCTGCTGCCCGACACGCCGATCATCGCCTACGCGGCCAAGTACGCGTCCGCCTTCTACGGGCCGTTTCGCGACGTGGCCGAGTCGACCCCGTCCTTCGGCGACCGCCGTGGCTACCAGATGGACCCGGCGAACGTCCGCGAAGCGCTGCGAGAGTGCGAGCTCGATCTGGCGGAGGGCGCCGACGTCCTGATGGTGAAGCCCGCACTGCCGTACCTGGACGTGCTCCGGGCAGTGCGGGAGCGCTTCGACTGCCCCGTCGCCGCTTACAACGTCTCCGGCGAGTACGCGATGGTGAAGGCTGCCGCGGCCGCCGGCCACCTCGACGAACGTGCGGCCGCGCTCGAGTCGCTGACTGCGATCAGGCGCGCCGGCGCCGATGTCGTCTTCTCCTACTGGACGAAGGACCTGGCGACGTGGCTCTGAGGCAGCGCTCCGACCTCGCACGGCGGGCGGAGCGGTTGATCCCGGGGGGCGTCAACTCGCCGGTCCGGGCCATGCGTTCCGTGGGGCTCGACGAGCCCATCTTCATCCGCAGTGGACTCGGCTCCGAGATCGAGGACGTCGAGGGGAGGCGCTACGTCGACTGGGTGATGAGCTGGGGGCCGCTCGTCTTCGGGCACGCGGATCCCGACACCCTTGCGGCAATCGCGGAGGCCGCGGCGCGTGGGACCACGTTCGGCGCGCCGACCGAAGCCGAGATCGACCTCGCGGAGGAGATCGTCGCTGCGGTGCCCTCGGTCGAGATGGTTCGCCTCGTCTCCTCGGGCACCGAAGCCGCCATGAGCGCGATCCGCCTCGCACGTGGCTTCACGAGGCGCGACCGCATCCTCAAGTTCTCCGGGTGCTATCACGGCCACTCCGACGGCCTGCTCGCGAGTGCCGGCTCCGGCCTCGCGACACTCGGCATCCCCGCGAGCCCCGGCGTCCCAACGGCGACGACAGCCGACACCGTCGTCACGACCTACAACGATCTCGATGCGGCGGCGGCCGCCGTCGAGCGGTACGGCGAAGGCCTCGCCGCCGTCATCGTCGAGCCCGTCGCCGGGAACATGGGCGTCGTCCCGCCGGCCCCCGGCTTCCTCGAGGCGCTTCGTGCGCTCTGCGACGCCGCGGGCGCTCTGCTCGTCTTCGACGAGGTGATCACCGGGTTTCGCGTCGCCCGCGGCGGGGCCCAGGAGCGGTACGGCGTCTATCCGGACCTGACGATCCTCGGCAAGATCGTCGGCGGCGGCCTTCCCGCGGCTGCGTTCGGCGGCCGAGCCGACGTGATGGAGCGGCTCGCGCCCGCCGGGGACGTCTACCAGGCCGGCACTCTCTCCGGCAACCCGCTCGCCACCGCAGCGGGGATCTCGGTGCTGCGGCGCCTCCGTGACGCGACGGTCTACGAGCAACTCGAGGAGAAAGGAGCGAGGCTGGAGGCGGGGCTGGCGCCCTTCGGCCGCGTGCAGCGCGTGGGTGCCATGGCGACGCTCTTTCCCGCCGGCCCCGAGATTCGCAACTTCGCCGATGCGCAGAAGGCGGATGTCGAGCGCTACGGCGCCCTCTTCCGCCACCTGGTCGAGCGGGGCATCTACGTCGCGCCGTCGCAGTTCGAGTGCATGTTCGTCTCGCTCGCCCACTCGGATGGGGACATCGACAGGACGGTGGCGGCCGTTGCCGACTTCTTCGAAGACTGACCTCTGGGACACGCTCGCCGGTGAGGCCGCGGCCGAGAGCCCGCTCTGGGGCGAGCAGCTGCGGGACGAGCCGGAGCGCCTCGCGATCTTCGGGCCGCTGGCGCCGGAGCCGTTCGCGCTCGGCCTGGAGACGATCTACGAGGGGTACCTCGTCCACTACGGGCGGCCGCGTCTCTTTGCACCCGGGGATGACGAGACGGCACTGCTCCTCGGCGACTACCTGTACGCGCACGGTCTCGTTCGTATCGCCGCGACGGGCGACCTCGACGCGGTCGTCGTCCTCGCCGAGCTGATCTCCACCTGTGCCCACCTCCGCGCGGAGCAGGCCACAGGGGACGGTGAGGCGTGGGTCGGTGCCGCGTGCCGGCTCGGCGGCGATCCCGATCCGGAAGCGGTCGAGCGGGCGCTCGGCGCGCACGCCGGTCGGTTGGTAAGCTCGCGGCCGTGATCGCCTGGCTGCTCGCGAATCCGGCCGACGAGGGTCGCCGCGTCATCACCGGCATGCTCCTCGTCGGCCTCGTCTTCGTCTCGGTGATCGTGCTGGGCGAAGTCACCCACTCGCTGCGCCACCGCCGCAAGCGCTAGCCGTACACTGACTTCGTGTCCCCTCCCGGCGACCTGCGCGAGTGGATTCGCCTGCTCGAGGACGAGGGCGAGCTCGTTCGCGTCTCGGCCGAGGTCGACCCCGATCTCGAGATCACCGAGATCGTCGACCGGACCGTGAAGTCCGGCGGCCCGGCTCTCCTCTTCGAGCGCGCGAAGGGATCGCGCCTCCCGGTCCTGATCAACCAGTTCGGCACCGAGCGGCGGATGTGCCTGGCCTTCGGCGTCGACCGGCTCGACGACGTCGCCGGCAAGCTGGAGGACGTGCTGGAGATGCAGCCGCCGCAGGGGCTCGTCGACAAGGTGCGCGGGCTGAAAAAACTGAAGTCGATCGCCGACTCGCTGCCGAAGACCGTCTCGCGCGGCGCCTGCCAGGAGGTCGTCCTGACGGGCGACGAGATCGACCTCGATCTGCTTCCGATCCAGCGCTGCTGGCCCGGCGACCCGGCGCCGTTCATCACGCTGCCGGCGGTGATCACCAAGGACCCGCACACGGGCGGCCGCAACGTCGGCATGTACCGGATGCAGAAGATCGACTCGAGCTCCACCTACATGCACTGGCAGATCCACAAGGACGGGCGCGCCGACTACCTCGCGACCGACGGCAAGATCCCGGTGGCCGTGGCGCTCGGGCTCGACCCTGTCACGACCTACTCGGCGAGCGCGCCCCTGCCGAAGCACATCGACGAGCTGATGCTCGCCGGCTTCCTCAAGGGCGAGCCGGTCGAGGTCGTGCGCGCCAAGACGGTCGACCTCGACGTGCCGGCGAACGCCGAGATCGTCCTGGAGGGGACGATCGAGAAGGGAGAGGTCGGCATGGAAGGACCGTTCGGCGACCACACCGGCTACTACACGGCGGCCGAGCCGTTCCCCGTCTTCCGGCTGTCGGCGATCACGATGCGCCGCGACGCCGTGTATCCGTCCATCGTCGTCGGGAAGCCCGTGCAGGAGGATGCGTGGCTGGGCAAGGCGACCGAGCGGATCTTCCTCCCTGCGGTCAAGCTCACAGTGCCGGAGATCGTGGACTACGACCTGCCCGTCGCGGGCGCGTTCCACAACTGCGTGATCGTCTCGATCAAGAAGGCTTTCCCCGGCCACGCCCACAAGGTCATGCACGCGATCTGGGGGCTCGGAATGCTCAGCCTTTCGAAGGCGGTCGTCGTCGTTGACGCGCACGTCAACGTCCACGACTACGAGGAGGTCTTCTTCTACGTCGGCGCGAACGTCGACCCGAAGCGCGACGTCGTGATCGCAGAGGGGCCGCTCGACCATCTCGACCACGCGCCCACGCTCCAGTTCGTCGGAGGCAAGATCGGGATCGACGCCACGGCGAAGAGTCCGGCCGAGGGCGCTCGCGAGTGGCCGGAGGAGATCGCGATGTCGGAGGAGATCCGCGACCTCGTCGACCGGCGCTGGGGCGAGTACGGGATACCGGCGCATGACGACGGCGTTTCGGTAGAGAATGGCTCTCGCCGCGGGTTGCGGCAGCTGATACGTCGTTGACAGCGCGCGCTGCGCGCGGATTGAATCTAGAGACTTGAACGACCACGACCAGCCGCATCTGCCCTCGCCGACACTCTGGCCGATCGGCTTTGCCGTTGGGATCGCCTGCACGCTCGCGGGGCTCGTTCTCAGCTGGGCCGTCGCTGCGGTCGGCGTGGCGATCACGGTGCTCTTCGGGTTTCTCTGGATTCGCGACCTGACAACGCCCGTGCGCACGGCTGCGCCCCCCGTCGAGCCGGAGGCCCGGCCGCTGCGCACGACGTCCGCGGCACCCGCGGAGGACGAGCCAGCGACCTATCCGCGCAGCACGTTCCTCTCGGCCGCCACGCTCGGCCTGGGCGGCGTCATCGGCGGGATCATCACCGTGCCGGTGCTCGGATTCGCGGTGCTGCCGTCCTTCACCAATCAGTCCGACTCGGATGTCGACCTCGGGCCGATCGAGAACTTTCCCGAGAGCGAGTTCGTGATCGCGACCTACCTCGAGGACCCGAAGGTGGGGGAGGTGACGCGCCGCACGATGTACATCCGGAACAACGGTCAGGTGGACGGAAAGCCGAGCTTCACCGCGCTCTATTCCCGCTGCGCGCATCTCGGCTGCCCCGTGCAGCCGAACGGTCCGATCGAGGAGGACAAGAAGACGACGTACGGCGATCACGTCGACCTGACCCCCGTGCTGGCGGTCGGTTTCGGCTGCCCCTGTCACGGAGGCCAGTACGACACCGAAGGAAACCGCCGGTCGGGGCCGCCGGTCCGCGCACTCGACCGCGCCGAGTTCTCAATTCGCAATGGCAATCTCTGGCTCGGCACGTTCTTCAGCGTCTCCCACGTCGAGGGCACCGGCGCCCGGGCGCGCATCAAGCGCTACGGCCGCGCCGTCCCCGGCGTCCATGTCGACGGTGCCGAGGCTTGGCTCTACCCGATCGAGGTCCCCAAGTAATGGCGGCGAAGTCGGCACGCCGCGCCCAGCTGGAGCAGGCGGCGCTCTATCCACTCGACTGGATCGAGGAGCGCTCCGGGCTCGTGGGCGGCATGAAGTACTTCCTCTTCCGCAAGGTGCCGCGTGACTCCGGCTGGTTCCACACGCTCGGGTCTGCCACGCTGACCGCGTTCCTCGTCCAGGCGATCACCGGTGTCGTGCTCGCGATGTACTACAAACCGGATCCCGACAAGGCCTACCAGTCGATCCAGTTCATCACGAACGACCTCACGCTCGGCTGGCTCGTCCGAGGCATGCACCGTTGTGGCGCGAGCGTCTTCATCATCCTGATGTTCTTCCACATGGCGCGCGTCTTCCTGTTCGGCGCCTACAAGTACCCCCGCGAGCTGAACTGGATCATCGGGGTTCTCCTGCTGGCGATGGGCATGCTCGAGGGGTTCACCGGCTACCTGCTGCCGTGGGACCAGACCGCGTACTGGGCGACTGTCGTCGGCATCAACCTGAACGGCACTGCGCCGGTGGTGGGGCCCTTCCTGGCGCAATTCTTAGCCGGAGGCGCCGAGATCGGCGCCGACACGCTGAGCAAGTTCTACGCCCTGCACATGCTCGCGATCCCGGGCGCCATCTTCGGCCTGATCGGCCTGCATCTCTATCTCGTCATGCGCCTCGGCGTCACCTCGCCGCCCTGGTCGCATGACGCAGCCGGGCGCGAGCGCGTCGAGGAGCCGGTGCCGGTGAGCGGCCGCGCAGGTCTCGTTCGCCCTGTCCGCCGCGGAGCGTCCGAGTAATGGCGAGCCGCCGGATCGAGGAACGGCGCGCCTACCACAAGCGGTACAAGGAGGACGTCGACCGCACGGGGAAGTCGTTCTTCCCGCACGCGATGTACCACGACACGGTGATGAGCCTCATCGTCGTGGGGACGATCGTCACGCTCGCCTGCGTCTGGTACTTCACCGCTGAGGGCTCGGACGACCCGGGCCTCTTGGGGCCGCACTACACGGAGAAGGCCGACCCGGGGACGACGGACTTCGTCCCTCGGCCCGATTGGTACTTCTACTTCCTCTTCTACCTGCTGCGAATCTTCAAGTGGCCCAACACCGTCGTCCTCGGGACGGTCGGGGTCCCGAACATCCTGCTCGGGATCGCGATCGCCCTGCCCTTCCTCGACCTGCGCCGCGAGCGGCGGCTGACGCGCCGGCCCGTGGCGATCATCACGGCGATCATCGTCGTGCTCGCAATGGGAACGCTGACCTACAAGGGCGCGACGGCGAAGGAGTCCCTCGCCTCCGAGACGAAGGAGGCCGTACCTACCTGGTCCAAGCGCCAGGGCTTCGAAGGGAACCAGGAGGTGACGGCCGGGGCCAATCTCTTCGCGGTCACCGGCTGCCTTCAGTGCCACATCTACCTCGGAACAGGCGGTGGCCTGCTCGGCGCGCCGGAGCTCACGGCGATCGGGGAGACCGGCAAGGGCAAGGATTACTTCAAGCGCTACGTCACGAACCCGGCCGCGTTCGGCAACACGATCATGCCGCCGTACGCCGGGCTCGGCGATGAGAACCTGACCAAGCTCGCTGCCTTCCTCGACGCCTCCAAGGGCCCAAAGGGGAACTAGTGAACGTCTTCCTCGGCGTGACGGGCGCCTCCGGCGCGCCGTACGCCGCGCGGCTGCTGCGTGCGCTCACGGACGCCGGCTGCGAAGTCGGTCTCGCCGCCTCCGCGGCGGGGATCGAGGTGATCGCGACCGAGCTCTACGGCGAGCCCACGCTCCCGCGCGACGAGGTGCTCCGGCGGTTCACGGGCGACGCCGACGGTGTCACCGTCTACGGGGTCAACGACTACAAGAGCCCGTATGCGTCCGGCTCGGCCAAGGTGGACGCGTACGTCATCTGCCCTTGCTCGATGTCGACCGTAGGGACGCTCGCCACCGGCGCAATGGCGAATCTGATCCACCGCGCCGCGTCCGTTGCGCTCAAGGAGAGGCGGAAGCTCGTTCTCGTCCCGCGGGAGACGCCGCTCTCGCTCATCCACCTCAACGGCCTCGCGACGCTGCAGCAGGCGGGCGCCGTCATCCTGTTCGCCGCGCCGGGCTTCTACCACGGCGCGCAGACGATCGACGACCTCGTCGATTTCGTCGTCGCCCGGATCCTCGATCAGCTCGGGGTCGAGAACACGCTCACGGCGAGGTGGGGCCAGTGAGCCACGAGACAGGGACCCTGCCCGCCGAAGGCGTGCGCTCGATGTTCGACCGCATCGCGCCCGTCTACGACCTCATGAACCGCGTCATGACCGCAGGTCTCGACCAGCGCTGGCGGCGGCTGACCGTCCGTCTCGTGGTAGCGAAGGACGACCGCGTCCTGGACGCCTGTTGCGGCACCGGCGATCTCGCCGTCGCGGCGCGGATGGCCGGGGCCGACGTCGTCGGCCTCGACTTCTCGGGCGCGATGCTCGAGCGGGCCCGGCGCAAGGACCGGTCGATCGAGTGGATCCAGGGCGACCTGCTCGAGCTTCCGTTCGAGCACGCATCCTTCGACGCGGCGACCGTCGGCTTCGGCGTCCGGAACGTCGCCGATCTCGAGCGCGCCCTCGCGGAGCTGCGCCGGGTGCTCAAGGCGGGCGGCCACGTGGGCATCCTCGAGATCACGCGACCTCGCGGGCCACTGCGGCTCTTCTACAAGCTGTGGTTCGACGCGCTGATTCCGCTCGCCGGGAAGATCCTCCCGGGCGGAAAGGCCTACACCTATCTACCCGCGAGCGTCCGCCGCTTCCCAGGACCGGACGAGCTCGCCGAGCTGATGCGGCGGCAGGGCTTCGGCGATGTGTCTTACCGGTGCCTCGGCGGCGGAATCGTGGCTCTGCATACTGGGATCGCGGAATGACCACACTCGAGCACGTCCGCCGGCTGCCGGGGCTCGACTCCTACCTGGCACAGGTCGAGAGTCGCCTCGCAGCGGCCGTGGGGTCCCGATCCGGCCGTGTCGCGGCGGTGGGCTTCGACGCGCTCGCCTCGGGCGGGAAGAGGCTGCGACCTCTGCTCGCTTTCCTCTCGGCACCCCCCGACGCCCCTGCTCCCGTCTCGGCCGGAGTCGCGGTAGAGCTGGTCCACATGGCGACGCTGGTGCACGACGATCTGATCGACCGCGCCACGGTCCGGCGGGGGAAGAAGGCCGCTTGGGCGGCACACGGACCCGACGCGGCGAGGGCGACCGGCGACTATCTCTTCTCGCGTGCCTTCGCGGAGCTCGCCGCGGACGGCGACATCCGCTCGGTCAGCGTGCTCGCCGAGGCATCTCTGTGTCTGGCGCGTGGGGAAGCCATGCAACGGCGGCAGCGCAATGATCCGGACACGACCGTGGAGGCCTACCTCGAGCGGTGCTCCTTGAAGACCGGCAAGCTCTTCGAGGCGGCGTGCTCCCTCGGATCCGGAGGCACGCTGGCGCGCTTCGGCCTCAACCTCGGCATCGCGTTCCAGATCGCGGACGACATCCTCGACTGCTCCGGCGACACGATCGAGACGGGCAAGGTCGCAGGGACGGACCTGCGCGAAGGGACACCCACGCTGCCGCTCTTGCTCGCGGCGCGCGAGGATGGCGCTGTTCGCGCAGCCCTCGCGGGTGGCCCGATCAAAGGCGCGCTCTTGCGCGTCGCTGCGACCGGCGCGATCGAGCGTTCTAGGGAGGTGGCCCTCGACTACGCTAGAGAAGCGCGCGAGAGCCTGAACGGGGAGCTCCACCGGGAGCAGCTCGAGTCGCTCGCCGACGCCGTCGTCAACCGAAAGCGCTAATGGCAACCCTCGCCCGAACATCAACGCTCGAACCGATCTGGGAGAAGGTCGAGGCCGGGGAGCGCCTCGACTTCGAGGACGGGCTCGCGCTGCTGGAGACCGACGACCTGCTCGGCCTCGGCGAGCTCGCCGACTTGGCGCGCCGGCGGCGTGGCGGGACGGATGAGGTCTACTTCGTCCAGAACCTCTACCTGAACCAGACGAACGTCTGCCGCGTGAAATGCAAGTTCTGCGCCTTCGCCGCGACCCAGAAGCAGGAGCAGGCATACACGATCTCGACGCAGGAGATGGTGGAGGACGCGGTGCGCCAGCGGGAGCTGACCGGCTTCACCGAGATCCACATGGTCAACGGCGAGAACCCTCACGTCGACTTCGAGTTCTACGTGGACGCCGTTCGCTCGCTCAAGCAGGCGCTCCCGGACGTGCACCTGAAGATGTACACCGCCTCCGAGATCCACCACATGACGGTGCTGTCCGGGCTGAGCCACGAGGAAGTGCTGCGCGAGCTGCAGGCCGCGGGGCTCGGCTCACTCCCCGGCGGGGGCGCGGAGGTGTTCGCGGAGCGGGTGCGCAAGCTGATCGCGCCCGGGAAGGAGCACCCGGACTTCTGGTTCCGCACGCACGACGCCGCGCACCGGCTGGGCATGCCGACGCACTGCACGATGCTGTACGGCCACGTCGAGACCTACGAGGAGCGGGTCGACCACCTGCTCCGGCTGCGCGCGCAGCAAGACGCGACCGGGGGCTTCCTCGCTTTCATCCCGCTCGCCTTCCATCCCGAGAACACCGTCTTCGAGCGACGCGGCTGGCGGCACACGACCGGCTCGGACGACCTGAAGATGCTCGCCGTCTCGCGCCTCCTGCTCGACAACGTCGCGAACATCAAGGCCTACTGGATCATGATGGGCATGCCCCTCGCAGCAGTCGCGCTTCACTTCGGCGCCAACGACGTCCAGGGCACCGTGGTGCGCGAGCAGATCTTCCACGCCGCCGGCGCCGTCACGGAGACCGAACAGAAGATCGAGCAGCTCGTCCGCTTCGTGCGCGACGCCGGCCGGATCCCGGTTCAGCGCGACACGCTGTATCAGGAGCTTCGCCGATGGTGAGGCTGGGGCGGATCTCCTACGTGAACATGGCGCCGGTGTTCCACCGGCTGAACGCCGAGGTCGAAGAGGTACAGGGCGTCCCGACCCGCCTCAACGCGATGCTGCTCGACGGGCAGCTCGACCTGGCGCCGATCTCGTCGATCGAGTACGCGCGCAACGCGACGTCGCTGCGGATCCTGCCGCGTATGTGTGTCTCTTCCGAGGGGGCCGTCGACTCGATTCAGCTCGTCTCCTCGACGCCGTTTCCGCAGATTCGCTCGATCGCCGTCACGCCGGAGAGCGCCACGTCGGTCGTGCTCGCCAAGGTGCTGCTGCCGAGAGCGAGGCAGGTGCCACTGGAGGAGGAGGCAGACGCAAAGCTCCTGATCGGCGATGCGGCGCTCAGGAGCGCCTTCGAGGATCCGACTCCGCATTACGACCTCGGCAAGCTGTGGCTCGAGAAGACCGGCCTGCCGATGGTGTTCGCCGTCTGGGCCGCACCGGAGCCGGTCGCCGAGGGCGTCGCCGAGCTCGAGCACTCTCTCGTCGCCTCGGTGCGGCTCGCCCGAGCGGAGCCGGACGTGCTGGCGCACGAGGCCAGCGCGCGCTACGGCTACCCGGCCGGCTACCTCGCGCGCTACTTCGAGAAGCTCCGCTACTCGTTCGGTCCGCGGGAGCGCGCCGGCTTTTACACCTTCCTCGAGATGGCGCGCGACGTCGGCGAGCTGGACCACGTGCCCGAGCTCCGCTTCATCACGCGCGGGCAGACGGTGCAAGCTTGACCGCGGTCGAGACCCGGACGGTCGAGGAGATCCTGGGAAAGGCGCTCGACGGAGAGCGGATCACCGACGACGAGGCCGTGGCGCTCCTGCGCTCCCGCGAGCTCGTCGCGGTCGGCCGCGTCGCCGACGAGATCCGCGGCCGCAAGACCGATCCGGACCGGGTCACGTTCATCGTCGACCGAAATTTGAACTACACGAACATCTGTGTCACCGACTGCGACTTCTGCGCCTTCTACCGCAGCCCGGGCGATCGTAACGAGGGATATCTCCTGCCGAAGCCCGTCATCTTCAAGAAGATCGAGGAGACGCTCGCGATCGGCGGCACCGGCGTCCTGATGCAGGGCGGGCACCACCCCGACCTCGGCGTCGACTACTACGAGGATCTCTTCAGCTCGATCAAGCAGCGCTACAAGATCCACCTGCATGCGCTCTCGCCGCCGGAGATCCAGCACATTGCGCGGCGCTCCAAGCTGACCGTGTGGGAGACGCTGTCGCGGCTCCGCGATGCGGGGCTCGATTCGGTCCCTGGCGGCGGCGGCGAGATCCTCGTCGACCGGGTCCGCGACATCATCGCCCCGAAGAAGACCAAGTCGTCCGAGTGGCTGGACGTGATGCGCCACGCCCACAGGCTCGGGATGTCGACGACGGCGACGATGATGTACGGCCACGTCGAGACGGTGCCCGAGCGGGTCGAGCACATGCGGCGGATCCGCGAGCTCCAGGACGAGACGCACGGCTTTCGAGCCTTCATCTCCTGGACCTTTCAGCGCGACGGCAACAGGCTCTCTGATCACGTCTCGGACGAGCAGATGCCCACCTCGTTCGACTATCTCCTCACGCAGGCGGTGTCGCGGATCTACCTCGACAACGTCGACCACATCCAGAGCTCCTGGGTGACGCAGGGCCTGAAGATCGGCCAGGTCGCGCTCAGCTTCGGGGCGGACGACATGGGCTCCGTGATGATCGAGGAGAACGTCGTCTCGGCCGCCGGCACGACCTACCGCACATCGACGGAGGAGCTCGTGCACCTGATCCGCTCGCTCGGGAAGATCCCTGTACAGCGGGACACGCTCTACCGCGACGTCCAGGTCTTCTAGGACGCCTCCGCCACCAGGGCGAGATCGGCGCCGAGCTCGGCGTACGCCGCGACAAGCGCCTCGACGACGTTCGCATCGAACTGGGAGCCGGCGCAGCGGCGTAGCTCTACGATCGCCTCGTCCGGGGTGCGGGCAGCGCGATGGGCGAGCTCCGAGGTCATGGCGACGAACGCGGCACAGGCACCGATGATGCGCGAGCCGAGCGGGATGTCATCCCCGAAGAGCCGGTCCGGATATCCCATGCCGTCCATCCGCTCCTGGGTCGAGCGCACGAGCCTCGCCACCTTCGCGAGGGCCGGCGCCGAGGACAGGATCCGCTCTCCGATCAGCGGGTGACGGCGGACGAAGCGCCACTCGTCGTCGGTGAGCGGCCCGGGCTTCAGGAGGATCGAGTCCGGAATCGCGAGCTTGCCGACCTCGTGCAGCTCGGCCGCGAGACTGACGTCCGCGAGCTCGTCGTCCGAGAGCCCGATGCGCGTGCCAGCCGCGCCGACGAGCTCGACGAGCCCGCTCAGGTGGCCCTGCAGACGGGCGTCGCGCTCGTAGAGCACGCGGAGCAGCACGTCGCGACTCTGGCGGCCGGCGGATGCGCGACGGCCGTCCTTCTCGTCGTACATCCGCCCGTCGACGATGCGCAGCGCATCGGCGACGCTTGCGGCTTCCTCGGGCAGCGCAACCGTCCCGTAGGCAGCGCTGATCCTGAAGCCTTCGCCGCCTTCCTCGAGCGACGTTGCCGCCCCGGCGGCGAACGCCTCACTGCGGTCGGGGCCGACCGCTGCGAGCACGCAGAACTCGTCTCCGCCGATGCGGTAGACCTCTCCTTCGCTCGACACGGCGGCAGTGAGCTTCTCCGCGATCCGGGCGAGGAGCGCGTCACCCGCGGGATGGCCGAATGTGTCGTTGTACGCCTTGAAGCCGTCGAGGTCGAGCAGCATCAGGACGCCCGTCGTCTGCGCGGCGAGTGCGGCGTCGAGGTCGAGCATCAGCTTGCGCCTGTTTCCGACCGCCGTGAGCGCATCCGTCTGCGCCTCGATGCGCGTCTTCGCGAGCAGGAGCATCTTCTCTCTGAAGGTGAACGCCATCCGGGCGATCACGGCCAGCAGCGACGTCGCCGCGAGGACGACCGCCGGCGTGTTCAGCGCTGCGAACTGGCCGTAGACCAGGATCGCGAGGGCGCTGAGGCCGAAGACGGCCGGCAGCGCCAGTACCCGCGCGCCTTCGGCGCGAACAGCCCCGAGCCGGCCGGGAGGCTGCCATGCGGCCGCGGCCAGAAAGAGCATCGCCAGCGGCCAGGCGGCGTCGAGAAGCTCGATGCTGTCTCCCGAGCCGACCGCGGCCTGGTACAGCGTTCCGCTGTCTGCGAGCGTGAGTGCGCCGGTGCCGCTGAGAATGCACACCCAGGTGCGGTCGAGCCGCCAGCCCGTGATCGCCAGGACGGCGACGACCAGGCCCAGCAGCAAGGCATCCGCGAGCGGATAGGCGACGTTCATCGCGGCTGTCAGCGGCGAGCCGCCCGTGCTGTCGACCACGGCGCCGAACAGGACTGCGGCGCCGACTGCGGCGACAGCCAGTGCTGCGAGGGCCGCGTCGAGCCAGAGGCTCCGATCGAAGTGCACGGTCCGCGCCCGGACGAGCAGGGCGATCCCCGCGTACAGAATCGGGTAGGACGCGAGCCAGAGCCAGTCCGTCACCGTGGGCGGGGCGACGGTCGAGTCGAGGAGAAAGAGGGTGTAGTAGAAGTCGCCCGCCGCCCAGAGGAGCAGCGTTGTTCCGAGGCACCGCCACGCGGCGCGCTCGGCACTGCGCTGGGCGGGGGAGATCAGGCAGACCGCCGCAGCCCCGACGAGCAGGATGTTGTACGTCCACTTGACGACGCCTGAGGCGCTGTCCGGGCCTAGTCCCAGCAGCACCACGTAGACCGCGAAGAGGACACCGAGCCCGAGCAGGAGCCAGGTGCCCCGTCTTCCGGGCGGCCGCCGATCTGCAGTAGGGGTCAGGATCTCCATTTGACGCCGCGGCGAGTTTCGATCGTCGCCCAAGGCGTATCGTCGCGATCCGCCGGCCGGCGTCCCCCCGTCCGGGTGATTGGGGCGTCGCGCGTCACCCGCCGTGCGCGATCGCCGTCCACCTTTCGGATGAGCGATGCCCCCGAAAGGGGGACGCGAGTCGGATGCGCATGTTCGTCACTGTGAACACAGCCTTTCCTGGACTGCGGTTCCGGAAGGGATCCCATAGCGGCTGGGCTCTCAATGACACGTCCGAAGTTCAATCGATCGAACTATCTGCGCGCACTCCTAACGGTCGGAGTCATGTCGGCGATCAGTGGCGTCTCGCTCGCCGGCGCCGCACGGCCGGACGCGAACCGCGCTCCACGCAGCGTCGCGCTCGTGAAGGCGCACGAGTTCACTGCGCGACCGAGCCCGAAGCGCGACCTCGCCGTCGGTCCGCGTGGCTTCCGTGGTGCGGCAGGACCCCCCGGTGACGCCGGCCCCGCCGGAGACGCCGGACCCCAGGGACTCGCCGGACCGCAGGGGTCTCGGGGCCTCGTGGGGGCGCGCGGCCCAATCGGCCCGCAGGGGCTCACGGGTGCGCCCGGTGCAGCCGGCGCCCAGGGGACTCCCGGCTCGCGCGGCGCGATCGGTGCCAAGGGCGATGTCGGGCCCGCGGGTGCGGAGGGCCCCAGTGGCGCGCGCGGCCCCGCCGGCGTCCAAGGACCCGGCGGGCTGCAGGGACCGCAGGGTCTCACTGGGCCGCAGGGTCTTACCGGGCCGCAGGGCGCAACGGGTGCGACCGGGGCGGCCGGGCCACAAGGGCCGCAGGGCTTGGTCGGCCCACAGGGGCCGGGCGGCTCGAACGGCGCCAACGGTGTCGATGGCACGCCGGGAGCACAAGGATCGCCGGGCGCACAGGGATCGCCGGGAGCACAGGGATCGCCGGGAGCACAGGGACCGCAAGGAGTGGCGGGGCCGCAGGGCCTGACCGGCTCGCAGGGCGCTCAGGGGCCCGCCGGCGCGCAGGGCGCGACGGGAGCGCAGGGAGCTACGGGGCCGGCTGGTCCCGCAGGCCCTGCTGGACCTGCTGGTCCGGCTGGTCCGGCCGGCACGAACGGGACGAATGGGACGAACGGCACGAACGGGGTGGCGGGCCCCCAGGGCCCGCAGGGTCCGGCAGGTCCGCAAGGGCCCTCCGGCTTGTCGAGCGCGCGTGAGGTTCACCGCGCGGGCAGCCAGGCACTGGCCGTTACCGACACGACGGTGGCCACGATGACGAACGTCGCGGCGGGCGCGTACGTGATCTCGGCCAAGACGATCGTCGAGCCGAACGGCGGAGGTCCCGGCCCGACCGTGACCTGCACCCTCGATGCCGGCGGAGACACCGACGAGGCCGCGCTCGAGCTGGGCAAGAACGGGGACTTCGGGACGCTGGGCATGCTGGTCACACATGTGTTTGTCGCAACGGGATCGATCGTGCTGCGCTGCCACAGCACGGACACCACTGACGCGCGCGCCACGAAGATCATCGCGATCAAGGTCGACGCGGCCACGCGCGAGGCGGTGACGGGATGACCACGCGTCTCATGAAGTCCAGCGCTCTTGCCGACACGTTCACCGTGGAAAGAACGCGAAAGCCCACGAGGCCCGCTGGAAAGCCGTCAGCGCCGCGCAAGCGTGCGCCGGCGAAGCGGGCGGTCGCTACCACCCCTCCCCCCGCACCGCCCGAAGAGCCCGCCGCCAGACGAGCACCTCGCGGCGGACATCGCCCGAGGCTCGCGCTCGCGGCCGCGGGGTTCGTTCTCGTCGTCGCTGGGTCGTTGGCCGCGGGGTTCTTCCTGTGGCGCGGCCACGACAGCGCAGACCAGAGCCGCGCCGCGCTGTCGTTCGCTCGCTCACACAACGGGCCCGTCTACTGGGCCGGCACGATTCCCGCACGCAAGCTCGAGCTGACGACGACGAGCGCGGGAACGTTCGTCCGATATTTGCCGCTCGGCGGCAAAGCCGGCGATTCCGCGCGCGCGATCACGGTCGCGACCTACCCTTTGCGCGGCGCGTATGCGACGGCTGTCGCCCGTGCGAAGACCGCGCAGATGACCTCGCGCATCGCCGCCGGCGGTGCTGTCGTGGTCTGGAGCGTGACCCGCCCGACGAGCGTCTACGTGGCGTTCCCCGGGGTTCCGCAGCTCGTCGAGGTGTACGCACCCGACGCGG
>DATLDK010000128.1:0-2330 GCA_035525905.1 Gaiellaceae bacterium
CCCCCTGCAGGACCTGACCTTCAAGTACGGGCCGGGGCAGACGCGGATGACCTTTCCGAAGCGCACCTTCGACAAGCCGATTCCGATCTCGCCGGCGATCGCGCTCGACCGCGAGCGCTGCATCCTCTGCTACCGCTGCACCCGCTTCTCCTCCGACGTCGCCGAGGACGGGCAGCTGGTGGCGCGGAACCGAGGCGCGCAGTCGCAGATCACGACCTTCCAGGACGAGAGTTACCGCGCGCCCTTCAGCGGCAACGTGATCGAGCTGTGTCCCGTCGGTGCGCTGACTTCGACCCAGTACCGCTTCGAGGCGCGTCCGTGGGAGATCCAGAACGTCCCCACCGTCTGCGGGCTCTGCCCGGTCGGCTGCAACATCAGCGCGACCACTCGCGAGGGGAAGGTGAAGAGGATCCTGTCGCGCAACCATCCCGAGGTCGACCAGGGCTGGCTCTGCGACAAGGGCCGGTTCGCGTTCCCGCACCTGTACGCGGAAGACCGGATCGTCGACCCGCTGGAGCGCGAGCGCCGCCGGGGCTTTGGCGAGCGTTCCTGGGAGGACGCCCTCGACCTCGCCGAGGCGCTCCTGCGCGGCGCGAAGGGGCGGATCGTGACCGCGCTGTCCGGTTCCGAGACCCTCGAGCAGGCCTACGCGCTCGGGAAGCTGCTGCGCCAGGGCCTCGGCGCGCACTCGGCCGTGCTGGCCGAAGCGACATCCTCCGCGCTCGATGCGTTCCGCGCGCCGCTCTCCGCGATCGGCGACGCCGAGATCATCGTGGTCCTGGGCGAGGAGGAGGTGGCAGACCGTGCGCCGATCGTCGAGCTCTGGATCAAGCAGGCCCGACGTCACGGCGCCGAGGTCGTCCGGCTTGCAGAGCCGAAGCTCGACGAAGAGCTGGAGGAGCGCGTGTCCGCGTCCGAGCGCGCCATCCTGATCTGGTCGGGGCGGGGTGGTGGTGGGGGCGCGCGTCTCGCAGAGATCGCACACCGGCTCGGGCTCGACGGAAAGCCCGGCTGTGCCGCCTACCACCTGCCCGCGACGCCGAACGGCCGCGGCGTGACCGAGGCGTGGGCTGCGGCCGCCGAGGGTGACGAGGAGAACCCGGAGCCGATCGGGCTGCTGATCGTCTCCGGCGACGAGGCGGCGTCGGATCCGGCCGTACGCGCGCTCGCCGAGGGAGCCGAGCACGTGCTTGCGATCACGATGTTCCACGGGCTCGCGGTCGGGTGGGCAGATCTCGTTCTCCCGGGAACGTCCTATCTCGAGCGCGACGGCTCCTACTTCAACCTGGAGGGCAGGGTGCAACGCCTCCGGCGCACGGTCATCCCGCCCGTGCCGGACGAGCTCGCCTGGATCGCGAAGCTCGCCGAGCGGTTCGACGTCGACCTGTCGCCGCACGCAGCGGTGGTCTTCGACGAGCTGTCGCAGAAGCTGTACGGCGGCATGTCCTTCGGTGAGGTCGGCGAGCGGGCATCGCTGCCGGGCCGCGCTGCCTACACCGCTCCGGCTCCCGCGCCCGTTGCGCCGATTCCGCCGGCCGAGTCGCCCCCCGCGGAGCACTTCCTCGGCACGCTGAAGCTCCGCCGCTACCGGCCGCTCTTCTCCGGCTCCGCCGTGGAGCGCGTTCCCGAGCTGCAGTTCCAGCGCCCCAACCCGGTGATCGAACTCGCTGCCGCGGACGCGGAGCGCCGTCAGATCGCGACCGGCGAGACCGTGAACGTTCGCTCGAACGGAACGTCGGTGCAGTTGCGCGCGGCGATCAATCGCACTCTCGTGGCCGGCACGGTTCGAATCGCGGAAGAACACGCCGCCGACCTCCACCGGGACGTCGAGGTGGTGAAGCCGTGACAGAGCCGTGGTGGGTGAGCGTGATCAAGTCGGTGATCATCATCAACCTCGTTCTCGTCCTCTTCGCGTATCTCACGCTGGCGGAGCGAAAAGTGATGGGCCGGATGCAGCTTCGCTACGGGCCGAATCGCGCCGGCCCCTTCGGGGTCCTGCAGCCGATCGCGGACATGGTCAAGCTGATCCGGAAGGAGAGCTTCTTCCCCGGCTCTGCGGTCGACGTGCTCTACATCCTCTCGCCGTTCGTCGCCGCGTTCACCGCGCTCTCGACCTTCTCCGTGATTCCGTTCGGGCCAGGTTGGGAGATCTTCGGTACCCAGGTGGACGGCCAGGTCGCGGACGTTCCGATCGCGCTGATCCTGATCTTCGCCATCGGTTCGATCGGCATCTACGGCTTCATCGTCGGCGGCTGGGCCTCCGACTCGAAGTACGCGCTGCTCGGCTCGATGCGCACCTGTGCGCAGCTCGTCAGCTACGAGGTCTCGCT
>DATLDK010000136.1:0-8667 GCA_035525905.1 Gaiellaceae bacterium
CCTCGACCGCTGCAGCAGGCGTCCACGCGCAGTTCGCGTCCACGCGCAAGTCGACGTCCGGACCGAGCACGCGGCGCAGCAGCTCGAGCGAGTGGAGATCGCGATCGATGTCCTCGCCGACCTTGATCTTCACTTGCCGGACCCCGAGCGCCCGGATCACGAGCGCGAGAGCGACGAGCTTGCGCGGCGACGAGAAGGGGATGACGGCGTCGTAGCGCACCTCGGCTGCCGCCCCGGATCCGAGCCACCGTTGCACCGAGGTGCGGAAGTGCTTGCCGCAGGCGTCCAGCAGAGCGAGCTCGAGGGCGCAGCGCGCGGCGAGATCGTGCTCGGCGTCCGAGGCGTCGACGGCTTCCTGGAACGCGCCGGGGACGTCGGCGGCATCGTCGAGCGCGGCACCGAGGAGCGCCGGAGCGAGCCGTTCGGTCAACGCCGCGGTCGCTCCCTCGACCGTCTCCCCGGTGACGTACTCACGCGGTACTCCCTCGCCCCAGCCGACACTCCCGTCTGCGAGAGCCAACCGCACGAGCACATTGGTGGACGAGCTGCGCTCCGCCAGGGCGTGTCCGAACGAGAAGCGGAAGGGGAGCTCCACGGTCAGGACGTCGATGTGGGAGACAAAGGTCACGTGTTCGAGAGCCTCAGCTGCGGCGGTCGAGCCAGGAGGCGAGGTCGTCCCAGTATCTCTGGCGCTCGTTCTCGAAGTCGAGGATGTGGCCGAACTCCGGATAGAGCACGTACTCCTTGTCGGCCGCCGCCTGGCGGCCGAACCACTCTCGCACCGTTCCCCGGTCGATGATCCTGTCGTCGCCCGCCTGCTGCACGAGGAGTGGCAGCTCGAGACGTGTCTGGCGCAGGAGGTAGCGGTCCCAGATCGCCGTCTCGAAAAAGAACCGCGCGGTCACCTCGTGCAGGCTGAGCGCGTCGTTGCGGATGTAGTCGAGGTACTCCGGGTTACGCGTGAAGAGCTCCGGCTCCAGCGGCACCGGAACCTTCCGGTGCTCGTCGAAGACGCGGCCGACGCCCACGCGCAACTTGTCCTTCGGCGAGAGGTCGACCTGCGCCTTCAGCGCAGGACAGACGAGCGCGAGCCCCGCGAGCTCCTTCTGCGATTTCAGCGCGTACGCGACCGCCGGTCGCGCTCCCCAACAACCGCCGACCACGAACGCAGGTGCGCCGTGTTGCTCTCGCTTGGCGAGTTCGACGAAAGTGGCGACGTCGTCGACCAGCTGCCGGTATGGCCCGAAGTAGCCACGCGGCCCCTTGCTGATCCCAGACCCACGCCGGTCCGGCAGGTAGACGCTGTACCCGCGCCGGGCGAGCTCGGCTGCGGTCTCGGTGTACCACGCGCCGTGGCTCTGGATCCCGTGCAGGTAGAGGAGGCTGCCGCGCCGAGTCTCCGGCTCGGCCGGGAAGTAGCGGTAGGGCAGCTCCTGCCCGTCGCTCGCCTCGAGCCAGTGAATGGTGTCGCTGCCGGCGTCAGTAAGGCTCATGGTCGCAACCAGGGTAATGCCGCCGTGATCCTCGGCATCGCCTGCTCCGCGGCTTCCTCGCCGAGCTCGACGAAGCGGCCGCCGTCGGCGAAGGCCTTCAGCTTGTTACCGGGCAGGCTGCTGAAGCCCGGAATGATCGTGATCGTGTGCGCCGTCGCCGCACCCGAGACGATGCGGGCCTGCATCAGCTCGATCGAGCGCAAGATGACGGACAGCGCCGAGGGCGGTGTGCCCTTTGCGACGACGGACTCCACCTCGCGATGCGGCGCCGCCTCGCCGAGGAGCTTGACGGCTACGACCACACCGGCGCCCATCTCAGCCGCGATGCTGACAGGAACGGGGTTGAGCACACCTCCGTCGACCACGAGATGCTCCCCGATCCACAGCGCCGGATAGACGCCCGGGATCGAGAGGCTCGCCATGACCGCCTGCCAGACCAGACCGCTGCGGAAGACGACTTCCTGTTGCGTGAGGATGTCTGCGGCGACGAGTGCGAGCGGCGTCGGCAGGTCCTCGATCCGGACGTCCTCGACCTCGTTGTGCAGGAACCTCCGCAGGGACCGATTCGAGAGCAGTCCTTTCCTGGGGATGCCGTAGCGGACGAGATGGGGGCCGGTGCGGACGAGCGCGTCGATCCCTTCCTCGGTGCTCCTGCCGAGGGCGTAGAGCGCCGCGACCGAGCCTCCTACGCTCGTGCCGGCGACGTAGTCGGCTTCCAGCCCGATTCGCTCGAAGGCACGCAAGACCCCCCAGTGCGCGAAGCCTCGCACGCTGCCGGCGCCGAACGCGAAGCCGACGCTGAGGCCGCAGAGCGCGCGCGCGACGCGGCCCAGCGAGCGGCCCGCGGGGGTCGAGTTCGGTAGCAGACCGTCGCGCAAAGCCTCGAGATCGGCTTCCGAGAAGCCCGGAACGCCGACGACTGGCTCGCCGGCGCGACCGTCGAGCTCCGCGGGGAAGAGCGTGAAGCGGGCTCGATCGTCTCGCGCCGACTCGGGCTTCGCGGCGGCGTGGACCAACGTCGCGTCGACCGCTGGCCCAGGTGCCTCTTCGCGAAGATGCACCAAGATTGAATCGTACGAGCCGCGGAGATCATGCACGGTCGCATCCAGGTCATCCGCGGAGCATGCGAGGACATGGGCGCCCGAGCGCCGGATCACACCTCGGTCGAGCTCGACGTCGAGCAGCGAGGCCAGGGCGGCCGCCTCAGGGTCCTCGGCGACGACGAGGAGCAGCGTGCTTGCCCGTGTGTGCCAGGCGATGCTCGCGGCCAGGGCATACACGAGTAGCTGCGGTGCGCCCCAGTCCCGCAGGAAGACGACTTGACCCAGGCCCTCGCGGGCCGCGAGCCGGTTCGTGCGGGCGAGCCGCTCGGAGAGGATGGCGCCGAGGTTCCGGTAGATGACGGGAAAGGCTGAGGCGATCCGCTCGAACTCCGAGGCGTGCACCACGAGCAAGCCGAGGTCTGTCGCGGCGCGCACCGTTCCGGCTGCCGGCTGGCCGGTGAAGAGCGACATCTCCCCGAGCGTGCCGCCTGCGCGCACGCTCCCGACGTGGTGCTCCACCGACCCGCTGTCCACGACGAACACGTCGGCGACGCCCTCCTCGACCACATAGAGCTCGTTGGTGGTATCGCCCTGGGCGATCACGGTCGACCCGGCCGCAAACCGCCGGCGCGAGAGCTGGTCGAGCGCCGCGCCGATCTGCTCCGCCGGGACACCGTCGAAGACGGAGCGGCCGGCCGATGGGCGACGTGCTGCTGCGTGATGCGCTTCGACCGGTCCCAGGCTTCGATCGTACTCAGCCGCGACACTGGTCGCGCAAGATCGATCAGACGGGCTTATGCTTGACGTCTGGTGACTTTCGGGGCGGCGGACAGAGAATTGGAGCCGGGAGACACGCTTGGGCCGTACCGGCTCGAGTCGGTCCTGGGCGAGGGCGGCATGGGGCTCGTCTTCAAGGCGCACCGCGACGGCGACGACCGGCCGGTGGCCCTGAAGGTGCTGAAGCGGCAGCTCAGCGGCGACTTCATCTTCCAGCAGCGGTTCAAGCAGGAGGCCCGGGCAGCAGCCGAGGTGCACGACCGTTACCTGGTGGCCATCCTCGAGTCGGCGGAGTCGGAGGGCCGGCATTACATCGCCTCGGACTACGTCGACGGTGGGTCGCTCACGGACCGCGTCGCTGCCGACGGGCCGCTTCCTGTCGCCGACGTCGTGCGCGTCGTCACGGAGGTCGCCACCGGGCTCGACGCGCTGCACGAGGCGGGCGTGATGCATCGCGACATCAAGCCTTCGAACGTCCTCTTCGACAGCGACGGCGCGGCCATGCTCACGGACTTCGGCCTCGCGAAAGGACGGGCCTACACCGTCCTGACGCGCCCCGGGCAGGTGATGGGCACCCTCGACTACCTCGCGCCGGAGCTGATTCGTGGGAAGCCCGCCACGCCGGCGACGGACATCTACGCGCTCGGCTGCGTCGCCTTCGAGTGCGTGGTCGGCAGAGCGCCGTTCGGGGACAAGAGCGCCTTCCAGGTCGGTCTTGCACATCTGGACGAGCCACCGCCGGATCCCGGCGCCGAGCGGAACGACCTTCCCTCGGGCTTCTCCGAGGCGATCCTCGCGGCGCTGGAGAAGGATCCCGAGAATCGACCTGCTACGGCAGGTGCTTACGCCACTCTGTTACGCGACGCCTCCGGGGAGGGGACACAGACTTGACGCCCGCACTCGTGTTCAAGGAAGGGCCGCTCGCCGGCCGCCGCGTCGACGTCGGCGAGGAGCTCGTGATCGGACGAGCGGACGCCGACCTGACGATCGATGACGAAGAGGTCTCGCGCCGGCACGCGGTCGTTCGCCCCGGCGACGGCGCGATCGAGATCGAGGACCTCGGCTCTCGCAACGGGACGTACGTGAACGGCGTGCGGATCGATTCCGTGACCCGCCTCGCCGGCGGAGACTCGGTCAAGCTCGGAAAGAGCGTGCTCCAGGTGGACTCGGGCCGCGCCGTGGCAGAAACGGTCGCGGCCGCGGTGCCCGCCCCTCCTGCGCCGCCGGCGCCGCCAGCGGCCGCGGCGGCCCCAGCGGCTCCCGCGCCGCCCGCTCGAGGGCGGTCCGCCCCGGAGGCGGCGTTCGGAGCCTATGCGCCGCCGGCCGTCGGCAAGCGCAGTCGCGGGATCGCGAGCAGGCAGCTGGGACCCCAGCTCGTCTCGTTCGCCATCGTCGCGGCTACAGCGGTCGCGCTAGTCCTCTACTTCGCGGATCACTGAGCCCGAGGCGTCAGCGCAGGCCGAAGTAGAGCATCACGGCGACGGCGACGAGTACGAACAGTCCGATGGGTGCGCCTCTGGCCTTGCCCTTCGTGTGCACGTCCAGCAGCGGGAAGAGCTCGGATGCGGCCGGGCCCGAGCTCCGTTCGAGTGCGGCCGCGGGGACGTAATCCGGTTCCGCCTCGGGCTTGGCGAGCCCCGGCGCGACCTGCCGGATCGTCGTCGCCGCCGATTCGACGGCGGGCAGGGGCCGGAGCGTCGTGAACTCGGCAGGAATGGCCCGCATCGCCGTGCCTCCGGACTCGACCGTCTCCGCAGTCCGCAGCTGGAGCAGCGTAACCCCGACGAGCAGCTGGCCTTCGAGGCCCAGGTGGGCCGGACTGTGAATCTCGTCCCCGTCCACGAAGGTGCCGTTGCGCGAGCCGAGGTCCTCGACCCGGGCACCGTCCTCCACCGGCGTGATCCGTACATGCCGGCGCGACAGCAGGTCGTCCTGCTGCAGGGCGACGCTCGAGCTTTCGTCGCGGCCGATCTCAATCGGGCCGGTGAGAGGAATCATCCGCCCCGCCTCCGGGCCCTCGACGATCTCGAGAACGTAGTTCGCCATCGCTTCTGCCTCCTGGACGTGGTCTGCCGTTGGAACGAGCGGTTAGCATAGGACAGGAAATGGAGATGGCAAAGCCGGGGCGGTCGAGGGCGTGAGCGAATGAGCGAGACCCTCGGCGTCGGGTCTGAGATCGCCGGCTACCGCGTCAGCGGATTGCTCGGCCGGGGCGGGATGGGCTTCGTCTACGAGGCCGAGCACGCGATCCTGGGCCGCAAGGCCGCCATCAAGACGCTCTCCAACGACCTCGGCAGCGACGGTGACTTCCGCGAGCGCTTCATCCAGGAGTCCCAGATGGTCGCGGCGCTCGACCACCCGAGCATCATCCCCATCTACGACGCCGGCGAGGAGAACGGGATCGTCTACATCGCCATGCGCCATGTCAGCGGCGGCGACCTCCAAGACCTCATCGCCAAGGGTCAGCTCGAGCTCGACCGAGCGGTCTCGATCCTCGAGCAGGTGGCCGGCGCGCTCGACGCCGCGCATGCGCACAACCTCGTGCATCGGGACGTCAAGCCGGCCAACGTGCTCGTCGACGGCTCCTCCGACCGCGTCTATCTCACCGACTTCGGGATCGCGAAACGCTCCCGCACGAGAGGCCTCACCAAGACGGGGTTCTTCGTCGGGACGCTCGACTACGCCGCCCCCGAGCAGATCCAGGGCAAGCCCGTCGGGCCGCAGGCCGACGTCTACGCCTTCGGCTGCCTGCTGTTCGAATGTCTGACGGGCAAGAAGCCGTTCGACCGTGAGACCGACGTCGCGGTCATGCACGCGCACCTCCTCGACCCCGCTCCCGCGCCGACCGAGCTTCGGTCCGAGCTGCCCGCGGCGATGGACGACGTGGTCGCGAGAGCGCTCGCCAAGAACGAGGATGAGCGAACCGCGTCGTGCAACGAGGTGATCGAGGCTGTACGAGCCTGCCTCGGCGGCAGCCAGCCCGTGACGCCGGCCCGTCGCCCGAGCACGGTCACCGCCCGCACCGCCCGCCTGCGCGCCGTGTTCGTCAACTTCCCGTCGGAGCCGTCACCCCTCATCGGCCGCGACGAAGAGCTCGCCGCGGTGCTCGAGCTCGCGCGCGGCCCGGAGGTCCGGCTGGTGACGCTGACAGGCCCGGGCGGCACCGGCAAGACCCGGCTCGCCCTCTCGGTCGCGGCCGAGCTCGCCGAAGAGGTCGGCCGCGCGTTCTTCGTGGACCTGGCCCCGCTCAGCGATCCCGGCATCGTCGGCTCGGCAATCGCGACCGTGCTCGGCGTCGAGGAGACCGCCGACCTGCCGCTCGTCGAGGGCATTGCGCGGCGTCTCGGCGAAGACCCCGCCCTCCTCGTGCTCGACAACTTCGAGCAGGTACTGCCGGCGGCGACGCTCGTGCACGAGCTGCTCGGCGCTGCCCCTGGCCTGATCGTCCTCGTGACGACCCAGGCCTCGCTGCGCCTGCGCGAGGAGCGCGAGTTCCCGGTGCCGCCGCTCGCGCTTCCCGACGCCGACAGCGATGCCGAAGCCGCGCTCGCCGGTTCGCCGGCCGTCCAGTTCTTCGTCGACCGCGCCCAGGCCGTGAAGCCCGGGTTCGACCTCACAGACGAGAACGCACCCGCCGTGGCCGGGATCTGCCGCCGGCTGGATGGCCTCCCGCTGGCGATCGAGCTCGCCGCCGCCCGCGTCAAGCTGCTCTCGCCCCAGGCCATCCTCGGTCGGCTCGAGAACAGGCTCGATCTCCTCACGGGCGGCGCCCACGACGTGCCCACCCGCCAGCGCACGCTCCGGGACGCGATCGACTGGAGCTACAACCTGCTCGACCCGCCCGAGCAGGCCTTGCTCGCGCGGCTCGGAGTTTTCGCCGGAGGCTGCTCCCTGGAGGTCGCCGACGCGGTCTGCGGCCACCAGATGCAGCTGGGCGAGGTCTTCGAAGGGCTCGCGTCGCTGGTGGACAAGAGCCTCGTCCGCCAGTCGGACGGCGCGGACGGAGAGCCGCGCTTCAGGCTGCTCGAGACGATCCGGGAGTACGCGCTCGTTCGGCTCGAGGAGCAGGGCGAGCTCGAGGAGCTGCGACGCAGGCACGCCGAGCGCTACCTGGAGCTCGTCCTCGCAGCCGAGCCGGAGCTGACGAGAGCGAACCAGGCGCTGTGGCTCGACCGCCTCGACGAGGAGAAGGACAACATCCGCGCGGCGCTCTCCTGGGCGGTCTCGGCTGGAGAGATCGAGCTCGGGCTGCAGCTCGCCGGGGCACTCGTCCGCTTCTGGAGCACGCGCGGGCTCATGGGCGAGGGCCGCCGCTGGCTCGGAGAAGCGCTTGCGGCAAGCGAGGGTGTCACCGACGGAACGCTCGCCAAGGCTTATTTCGCTGCGGGGTATGCAGCGCTCGGCGAAGGTGATTTCGCCCCCGCAAAGGAGGCGTTCGAGCGGAGCCTCGAGCTAGCGCGAGAGGTCGGCGATCGCAGCGCGGAGGCCGCCACCCTCGCGCAGCTCGCGTGGCTCACCATGTCGGCGGGGCAGTACGAGGAGGCGGCGCAGCTCGCCGAGACGAGCACGGAGCTCGCGACCGAGACCGGCGACAAGCTCACGGCTTCCGGGGCGCTAAGCACGCTCGCGGAGATCGCTGCGGCCAACGACGACTACGCCGAGGCGATCTCGCTCTTCGAGCGCGGCCTCTCGCTCCGGCGCGGGCTCGGCGACAAGCGCTTGATCGCCAACTCCCTGCTCCGCCTCGGCCGGGCCGAGCTGACGCGGGGGGACGACGATCGCGCCACCGCCTTGCTCGAGGAAGGCCTCGCGGTAGCGCGGCAGGTGCGGGATACGTGGAGCATCTCGGTCGCAGTCGCGAACCTCGGCCGCGTGCAGCTGCGAACCGACGGCGATCCTGCGCGCGCCCACGCCTTCCTCGTCGAGGGCCTCAAGCTCGCGCGGGACCGGAACGACAAGCGCGTCGCGGCCGAGTGCATCCAGGGACTCGCGGCCGTCAACGCGATCGAGGGCCGCGCGCGCGAGGCGGCGCGGCTCTTCGCAGGTGCCGAGCTGCTGCTCGAGACGACGGGCGCAGCGCTCTCGCCCGCGGAGGAGGCGATCCGGGAGCAATACCTGACGCCGCTCCAGACCGGGCTCGGAGAACCTGCGTTCGGCAGCGAGTGGGAAGCCGGTCGTTCGCTGTCGCTCGAAGAAGTGATCTCGCTGGCGCTGGAGGCTCGACCGGGCCACGCCCAAACAGTCGCGTCGCCGGTACCTCAACCTTAAGTCGAGGTCAAGGTAACGGCACGGCCGGCGTGGAGACGATGCCGAGCCTCCGTAGGATCTCCGTCCCCTCGCCATCCTCAGCCCCG
>DATLDK010000141.1:0-18754 GCA_035525905.1 Gaiellaceae bacterium
AAGCTCGTGCACATGGAGGAGCGGCTGCACCAGCGCGTGATCGGCCAGCAGGCCGCGGTCGAAGCAGTTGCGAACGCGTTGCGCCGCGCACGCACGGGGCTCCAGGATCCGAACCGGCCGATCGGCTCGTTCGTCTTCCTCGGCCCGACCGGGGTCGGCAAGACCGAGCTCGCCCGGGCGCTCGCAGAGTTCATGTTCGACGACGAGCGGGCCATGATCCGGATCGACATGTCCGAGTACCAGGAGCGGCACACCGTGTCGCGGCTGGTTGGCGCACCGCCCGGCTACGTCGGCTACGACGAGGGTGGGCAGCTGACCGAGGCCGTTCGCCGCCGGCCGTACTCGGTCATCCTGCTGGACGAGATCGAAAAGGCACACGCGGAGGTCTTCGACGTGCTCCTGCAGGTACTCGACGACGGGCGCCTCACCGACGGCCAGGGCCGCACGGTCGACTTCCGCAACACCGGCCTGATCATGACGTCGAACATCCGCTCGGCGGAGCAGATGCGCGAGCACTTCCGGCCGGAGTTCCTGAACCGGATCGACGAGATCGTCGTCTTCGACCCGCTCTCGAAGGAGCAGCTCGCGGACATCGCCGAGCTGCAGCTGGAACGGCTGCGCGCGCGCCTGGCGGAGCGGAAGCTGGCGCTGGAGCTGACCGAAGCGGCGAAGGAGGCGCTCGCCGAGGCCGGCTGGGACCCGGCGTACGGCGCGCGACCGCTGAAGCGTGCGCTCCAGCGGCTGGTCGAGAACCCCTTGGCGCAACGTCTCCTCGAGGGTCAGTTCGGGGATGGCGACACGATCCGCGTCGATGCGCAGGACGGTGAGCTCGTCTTCGAGCGGGCCGGAATGCCGGCGGCCGTTTAGCTAGGGCCAGCGACCCGGGCTGCGCTCACCGGGCTCGAGCTGCTCCCACTCCGAACGGGGAGGGGCGAAGAGGTCGAGCACGCTGGCACCGTCCGGCCCCGCCACGGCGCGGTGCGGCGTGTTCGACGGGATCGACCAGGTCTCACCCGCGCCAAGCTCGCGCTCCTCGTCGCCGACACGGAAGCGGATCGAGCCGCGGATGACCATTCCGAGCTGCTCGTGGTCGTGGCTGTGCTCGTCGACGACCGCGTCGGGGTCGAGCTCGACGAGCGCGAGCGTGAGCCGCTCGCCGTGCACGGCCCGCGCGGTGACCCCGTTCCACACCCGGCGCGGGACGACGGAGCGAAGGTCGTCGAAGGCGCTCACTCGACCGGCTCCAGGAAGGTCGTCTCGCCACGCTCGGGCGGAGCGCCGACGATGAAGAGCTGCAGCTCGTCGTCCCCGCGATTCGAGAGCTGGAGCGCGGTCCCCGGCTGGACCACGAGCACGCTTCCCTTCATGAGCTCGTGCCGCTCCGGCTGGCCGCCTTCGCCCAGGTGGACGGTCAGCGTGCCGTCGATGACCACGAAGACCTCCTCCTGGATCGGGTCGATGTGGCGCCGCCCGACCGCCCCCGGCGGATACCGGAAGAGGTTCGCGCGGGACTGCGTCAAGGCCTCCGAGAGTGACGCCGCCAGGCGGGGATCCCCCTCGCGGCGAGGCTTCCAGTCCAGCTCATCCGCGTGGAAGACCGTGTAGCCCACGCGAGGATTCTTGCACGGGGCCCTTTCGGACGTGTCCCCGGGCCAGTCCCGGGGACACGTCCGGTCAGGCGGGGGGAGTACGAGCGACGGGAAGGGGGAGGCGGAGGGTGCCGTTCACGCCGGCGACGAGGGGGGAGCCGGCGGTGGCGTAGGAGGGGCCTCGGTGGTCGCTCTTCAACATGGCGTCACTCTGACGCGCGGCGGGGGCACCGAGAATGTGGCCCGCAGGTCTTTCGAGGTGCGGTCTACCGAACTACTTCAGATAGCGATCGAACCATTCGAGCACGAGCTCGAAGCGCATCACGCGGTGCGCCGGGTTACCCGAGCGAGTCAGCTCGTGGCTCTCGGCGGGGAAGCGGACCAGCTCCACGTCCCGCTTCAGGAGCCGGAGCGTCGTGAACAGCTGCTCGGCCTGCTCGATGTTGCAGCGGAGATCGTTCTCGGAGTGGAGGATCAGGAGCGGCGTCTCGATCTGCTTGGCGTACGTCCAGGGCGAGATCTGCAGGTACCTCTCGACGTCGTCGTGGACGAACTCGCCGTGGTAGCCCTTGAAGACCCAGCCGATGTCGCTCGACCCGTACATCGAGACGAGGTTGTTGACCGCCCGCTCCGAGCAGGCCGCTTTGAAGCGGTTGCCATGGGAGACGATCCACGACGTCATGAAGCCGCCGTACGAGCCGCCGATGACGCCGAGCCGCTCGGGATCGAGGAAGTCGTAGCGCTCGAGCGCCGTGTCGACGACGCCCATCAGGTCCTCGTAGTCGAGCGTGCCCCAGCCCGGCCCGAGCTCGCCGGGGCCCATGATCGCGCGCCCCCACTCCTCCGAGTAACCGGACGAGCCCCGCGGGTTCGAGTAGAGCACCGCGTAGCCGCCCGCCGCGTAGACCTGCGTCTCGTCGAAGAAGCCGTTCCCGTACTGGGTGAACGGACCGCCGTGGATGTTGAGCAGCACCGGATAGCGCTTGCCGTCCTCGAAGGCGGCCGGCCGGGCGATCCAGGCGTCGACCTCGGTGCCGTCCTTCGAGATGGCCGTGAAGCGCTCGGGGGCCACGAGCTCGCGGCCTGTCCGGAACTCGGCGCCGAGGTCGGTCAGCTGCTGCTCCCCGGCGAACAGCTCGGCGAGATTCGGTGCGGTCGAGCCGGTGCGGACGATCAGGCCGTCGCGGGCGTCATAGCCCGACAGGACGATGTCTCCGCCGGCCACTAGCTCCGGCTCGCCACCGGCGGCCGCGACGCGATACACGTGGACGTTCCCTCGGTCCTCGATCGCGAAGACGATCGAGTCGCCGTCCCAGATCGGCTCTCGGATCTCCGGGTACGGATCGCACGTACGGTCGAGCGAAGCAGTCAGGATCCTGCGGTTCCCGCCCGTCTCCGCGTCGATCACGGCGATCTGTGGATGTCGCGGAAAGTCGAATCCGCCCGGATCCCACTTGACGGCGAGGAGCTTGCCGTCCGGCGAGTAGGTGGGCGCGTAGTGGTTGCTGTCCCCGGGCGTCAGCCGTTTCGGCTCACCGCCGTCGGCCGGGACGACGTAGATGTCGCCGACCAGGTCGATGTCCCAGTGCTCGCCGCGGGCGGAGCTGAACGCGATGCTCTCGCCGTCGGGCGTCCAGGTCGGTCGCGAGTCCTCGAAGTCGCCATCAGTGATCTGCTTGGCCGCGGCTGAGCCGTCGGCAGGGACGACGTAGAGGTGGCGACGGCGGTCTCCGGTCCAGCCGACACTGTCGAGCTTGAACTGGAGGCGCTTGAAGCGCCGCGGCGGCCGCTTCTTGTCGTCCTCCTCGTCGTAGGCCTCATCCGGCACGCGCGCCGAGAAGACGATCCGGGTGCCGTCCGGCGACCAGGCGGGCTCGCCGACGTCCTCCTGCAAATCTGTCAGGCACTGCGGCTCGCCGCCGTTCGCCGGCATGACGTAGAGCTGACGGCGCGCCTTCTCGTCGCCGCCGCGCTTCGAGACGAACGCGAGCCGGTCGCCGTCGGGAGACCAGCGCGGCTGGGCGTCGTTCTTGCCCGTCGTGAAGCGGCGTGGGGGCTCCGAGCCATCCGCGTAGGCGAGCCAGATCGACTGGCGGTACTCGTTCTCCTCGCCGTCGATCGTCCAGACGACGTACGCAATCTGGCGGCTGCCAGGTCGCAGCCGGGGGTCGGATGACCCCGTCAGCTGATACACGTCTTCGGGCCGCATCCCCGCCACGGGGGCACTATCGCACGATAGGTTCTAGGACGTGGCGGCCACCCTTACCGGCGCAGAGCAGGTCGAATGGGACCTGTCGGACCTCTACGAGGGCCCGGACGACCCGCGCATCGAGTCCGAGCTGGACGAGGCGAGTGCCGCGGCGACGGCGTTCCGAGAGCAGTATCGGGGCAAGCTGGGGGACCTCTCCGCGGCTGAGCTGAACGACGCGGTGGCCCAGCTGGAGCGGATCAGGTCGGAGTCGACGCGCGTCGAGATCTACGCGCGTTTGCGCCAGGCGGCCGACAGCTCCGACCAGGCGCGCGGCGCCCTTCTGCAGAGGGTGCGCGAACGCAACACCCAGATCGAGACCGACCTTCTGTTCTTCGACCTCGAGTGGAGCGAGCTCGACGACGACGTCGCCGAACGCCTTCTGGACGACCCCGATCTCGAGCGCTACGCGGCCGTCCTCCGTTCCGAGCGCCGCTACAAGCCGTATCAGCTGACGGAGCCGGAGGAGAAGATCTCGGCGGAGAAGAGCGTCACGGGCGTCGGCGCCTGGGGCCGGCTCTTCAACGAGCTGCTCTCGGACCTGCGCGTCAACTTCGACGGCCAGCAGCTGTCGCTGGACGAGGCCCTCGCGAAGCTGGCGCGGCTCACCGATCAGGACGAGCGTGGCCGGGTCGCCGCGGCCGTTACGGAGACGCTCCGGCCCGGCGTGCGGACGCGCGGGTATGTGCTGAACACGATCCTGAACGAGCGGGCGATCGAAGACCGGCTGCGGGGCTACGAGAGCTGGATCTCGGCTCGCAACCTCGCGAATGAGATCCCGAACGAGGCAGCCGAGAGTCTCGTCGATGCGATTGTCTCCCGCTACGACATTCCACAGCGCTTCTACGCCCTCAAGGCGCGGCTGCTCGGCCTCGACCGGCTGCGTGATTACGACCGGTACGCGCCACTGCAGGAGGTCGCCGGCACGATCGCCTGGGAGGATGCACGCGAGCTCGTGCTGGAGTCGTTCGCCGACTTCTCCCCGCTCGCCGGCGACATCGTCGGTCGCTTCTTCGAACGCAACTGGATCGATGCTGCCGTGCGTCCCGGGAAGATGCTCGGCGCCTTCTGCGCGACGGTTGTCCCGGAGCGCCACCCGTACGTGCTCATGAACTACGCCGGCGAGCGGCGCAGTGTGCTCACCCTCGCCCACGAGCTGGGGCACGGGCTGCACGGGTCGCTGGCCCAGGACCTGGGCCTCCTGAACGCCCGCACCCCCTTGACGCTTGCCGAGACGGCATCGGTCTTCGGCGAGGCGCTGACCTTCGAGACGCTCCGCCAGCGCGAGGAGGATCCGCGCGCGGTCCTCGATCTCCTGATCGGGCGGATCGACGACACCGTCGCGACCGTCTTCCGTCAGATCTCGCTCAACCGCTTCGAGCAAGCCATCCACACAGGCCGCCGCGACGAGGGCGAGCTTCCGATCGAACGGATCTCCGAGCTGTGGAGCGAGGAGCAGCGCCGGATGCTCGGCGACGCTGTCGAAGTGACGGACGACTACGGGATCTGGTGGAGCTACGTGCCTCACTTCATCCAGACGCCGGGCTACGTGTACGCGTACTCCTTCGGGTACCTCTTCTCGCTGGCGATCTACCGGCGCTACCTGGACGAGGGCGAGGCGCTCGTCGAGCCCTACCTCGACCTCCTGCGGGCGGGAGGGTCGGCGCCGCCGGCGGAGCTCGCGTCCCGGCTCGGGTTCGACATCGGCGATCCCGGTTTCTGGTTCGCCGGGCTCGATGCGATCGGCGTTCTGGTCGACGAGGCCGAGCAGCTCGCCGCCCAGCTCGACGCTTAGGAAGTGCTCATCGTCGCGGCGACCGCGCGGGAGCTCGCTCCGGTCGAAGGGGCGCGAACGCTCGTCTGCGGGGTCGGCCCGGTCGAGGCAGCGGCGGCGACCGCTCGCGCGCTCGCAGAGGGTCCGCCCACCGTCGTGCTCCACATCGGCATCGCCGGCGCCCGCGGGCTCGATCCGCTGACGCTGGTGCTGGGGACCGAGGCCGTCTACTGCGACGCGGCAGGACCGCTCGTGCCGGCCGTCGCGCTGCCGGATGCCGATCTCCTGGCTCGCCTGCACGAGGGGTTCCCGGATGCGGTGCTGCGCCCGATCGGGACGAGCGCGCGCGTCGGCGGTGCGCAGGAGATGGACGTCGAGGCCATGGAGGGGTTCGCGGTCCTCCGGGCGTGTGAGCTCGCCGGCGTCCCGGCGGTCGAGATGCGGGTGGTCTCGAACGAGATCGGAGAAGAGGACCGAGCCCGCTGGCGCTTCGACGACGCGTTCGCCCGGCTCGCAGAGCTGCTTCCCGCGCTTGCAGCTGTAGCGTCCGGCCGGTGAGCAAGCTCCCACTGCCGGCGCCGCTGCCGCCGGAGGACCGTACCGTCGGGCAGCTCGTCGCCGAGTCGCTGAAGCTCTACGGCGACAATCTCTGGAGGTCGCTCGCGCTCGGGGTCAGCGTCATGGCCATCAACCAGGTCACCGCCGGGCACGACACCGCGTTCCAGGCGTTCGTGCTCGCCGCCTGCTCGCCGCTGCTGGCCGCGTCGTTCGCGGGCGCCTCGGCGATCGTCGGGGGCGTCGGGCCCTCGGCGCGCGACGCGGCCCGCGCGATCGTCGTCGGCGCGATCGTCTTCCTGCCGGCGGCGTTTCTCACGCTCCTCTACGTGTTGCCGGCCGTCGCGTGGCTCGCCCTGGTCGGCCTGGTCGTGCCCGTGCTCGTGATCGAGCGCCTCGGCACCGCCGACGCGCTTCGCCGGGCGGTCGAGCTCGCGCGCGCGGACTACACCCACGCGGTGGCGTCGCTCGCCACCCTCGTGATCCTCTTCGGGCTCGTGAAGCTGACGCTGATCCTGCTGCTGCGCGACCTGGGGGAGGCCGGGGAGAGGGCGGCGCTCGGGCTGGGCGACCTTGTCGTCTCGCCGCTGCTCTTCCTCGGCGCAGCGCTCCTCTACTTCGACCAGGCAGCGAGAGTACGATCGACCTCCGCGACTACGTAAGGAGACGCCGTGCCGACTTATCTGATGCTCTCCACGCTGACGCCGCAAGGCGTCCAGACGCTGAAGGCGAATCCGGATCGCCTGCGTGAGGTGAATCGCGACGTCGAGGAGCTGGGCGCCAAGGTCCTGCACCAATGGGCGACCCTCGGCGAGTACGACTTCGTCAACATCCTCGAGGCTCCCGACGCGGCGACGGTGGCGAAGGTCTCGCTCGCGCTCGGCGCGCGCGGCAGCGCAAAGCTCCAGTCGCTCGAGCTGATCGACCTCGACACACTGCTCGGCGTGCTCGACGCCTAGCGGAAGCCTGGCGCCCGGGAGGGAGGTGGAAGCTGGCTCTGCGGCAGCCCCGGCCTCGGACCGCCCTCGTTGTACTCCTTCGGCGCGACGTCGTTCGGCGTGTCCGGGTGGAAGAGCGACGCCAGATGCTGGATCTGGCCCCGGCCCGGGCCGAGCTCGAACTGGCCGCCGCCGTACAGGGCGATCCCGTGCTCCGCGCAGTAGTCGTAGAAGTCGAAGAGCCGCTCGACGGAGCCGAAGCGCGACGGCTTCGAGTTCAGGCACTGCGGTGGGAACGCGAGCGACTCGACGTCGGCCACGGAGTGGATCGGGAAGTCCCAGGTCAGTCGCGCCCGGTGCGGCTCGAGCACAGAGCGGGTCTCGTCGTCGAGACGCGCATCCTCGAGCCAAGCGCCCGGGAACCCTTCGGCGACGCGGCGGTAGAGCTCCGCCGACGGAGTGGCGTCGAGCCAGTCGCCCTCGTACAGCCCTTTCAGGTCGACGACGTCGACGGCTCCCGTCGCTGCGAGCTCCGCCACGACCTCGTCCGTCCACGAGTCGCTCGCGTCGAGCTTGAAGCGAAGCTCCGGATAGAGCTCGAGCAGCTCGCGGATCGCGCTCTGGGAGACGACGAAGCGCACCGGGCTCGCCGTGCGGCCGATGGCCTCCGCGAGCGAGCGCCCGGCCTGCCGTAGCGCCAGGTCGAGCGCTGCCGACTCGAGACCCCACGGCCGGTAGCCCGGTTGATCGGCGACGAGCGAGGAGAAGGACTTCAGCGTGTGCACTCCCGTCAGCTCCGGGAGTGCGTCCAGGGTGAACGCGAGCTGCATCTCTCCGTCGTAGGTGACGTCCTCGCCGACGCCCTCGGCGCCCCCGCCCAACAGGTGGACCACCGTCGTGCGGCGCGTGAAGTGCTTCAGCGGCAGCTCGTGCGGCTCGAGCTGGACCTCCTCGATGACGAGCTCGAGCGCCTTGACGGCGTCATAGAGCGGCATAGGCAACCGCCACCTCCCCTGCGAGAGCCGCGTTCGCGGCGATCAGCTCGCGGTTGGCGACGAGCGTGCGCCCGCCGGATTCACGATGGAGATACGAGAGGACGAACGGCGTCACGTCCTGGCCGGAGACGCCTTGCTCGTGCGCGTCGGCGAGCGCTGCTTCGATCAACGGCTCGACGTCGTCGAGGCTGTCTGCGGCCGGGCGCGCGAGGAGGATCGAGGTGTGGCGTCCGAGCCGCCAGTGCGCGCGTGCCACCCGAGCGGCCTCGTCCGCCGATTCGACCCGCGCGGAGACGGGTGGCCCGCCGTGGGCCGCGTAGAAGAGGGGTAGATCGTCGGTTCGGTAGCCGAGCACCGGCACACCGAGCGTCTCGAGCAGCTCGGCGGTGGCGGGCACGTCGAGAATCGACTTCACGCCGGACGAGACGATCACCGCCTCGGTGCGGACCAGCTCGCCGAGATCGGCGGAGACATCAGGCGGGGTCGGGAAGCCGCGATGGACGCCGCCGAGGCCGCCGGTGCCCATGAAGCCGATCCCCACCGCACGGCACGCCGCCAGGGTGCCCCCGACGGTCGTCGCCCCGAGTGCCCTCTGGACGAGGGCCGCGGCAAGGTCGCGCGGCCCCACCTTCCGCGCCTCCGGACCGAAGCGGCCGAGCTCCTGCTCCGAGAGGCCGACGCGGAGCAGCCCGTCGAGGACGCCCACTGTCGCCGGAACCGCACCCGCGTTCCGGACCCGCCGCTCGCTCTCGAGCCCGACCTCGACTCCTTCGCCCGGCGGGAACCCGTGCGCGACGAGCGTCGTCTCGAGCGCCACCACGGGCCGGCGCTCGGCGAGCGCCTGGCCGACCTCGTCCGAGACGCGGATCAACTCCTTCACGGCATGGAGCCTAGTTTCGCGACGCAGCGTGCCGCCGCGGCCAGCGCCAGTTCCGGGCCGCCGACGAGGTAGCCGGCTGCGAGCGCGTCGCCGGCCCCCGTCGTATCGACCACGTCCGCCGGCACGGCGGGCAGCTCCAGATCGCCGAAGCGCGCGCCGGAGCTCCCACGCTTGAGCACCCAGGTGCAGTTCTCGAGCGGCCCGCCGAGGATCCTCTCTTCGTCCTCGTTCGCAAAGACGATCGCCGGCCGGAGCGCTTCCAGCCTCTCTCGGAACCTCGCCGGTCCGAAGTCGCGAATCGCGCTCCAGGAAGAGAGGTCGACGCTCACGTGCGGCACGAGCCCCGCGGCTTGGAGCGACGCGTCGTCGATGGGCGCGCGCAGGAGCGAGTAACCGGGGAGGTGGAGGTGCGTGCATCCCCTGAGCCACTCCGGGTCGAGCTCCTCCGCCGTGAGGTCGGGTGAAACGCCCCGGTCGGACGCCATCGTCCTGCTGCCGTCGGTGGCAACCAGCGAGACCACGGTTCCCGTTCGGCCCACCGCGAGCGGCCCGCAGACCTCGACGCCGTAGCCTTCGAGCGCCCGGGCGGCGATCCCGCCGGCCTCGTCGCTCGCGAGCTTGCCGACGAAACGGGCATCTCCTCCGAGCTCCCCGACCCACGCAGCGACGTTTGCCGCCTGGCCGCCGGCGCCGAGCCGCGTGACGGCGTCCGCGTCCGCCCCCTCGGCGAGCGGCTGCGAGAGGCGGACGATCACGTCCAGCAGCAGGTCACCGAGCGAGACGATCATCCGTACCATCGTTCCATGCCCGAGGAGTCAGGCCGCTCGCGAACGCGCTCGTTCCTCGTCGGGGCGGCCGTCGGGGCCTCCGCCGCGATTGCGGCCGCTCGCAGGCTGCGTCCGAGGGACCGCAGGCGCGAGGCCGTCGCCGGCCTGGCCGCCTTCGAGCAGGCGCCGTGCTACCGCGAGCTCGTCGAGAGGGAGCGCGAAGCGCCGTAGCCACGGAGCGCCCGTGCCGCGCGCTCGATCGTCGGCAGGTTGATGTCTGCGTCCCCCAGGAATAGCCGCTTGCCGACGAGCATCGCCTCGCCGGCGCGCAAGAGGTAGCGCTCGGGCGTGACGACGGGCTCGCGCGTTCGGATGATGAGGAAGGGGCCGAAGTCCCGCACCTCGAAGGGTGCCGCCGGGCGCGGATAGGCAAGTGGGATCTCGAGCGAGCGCTCGGAGTTCGTCGTCTTGCTCGCGTCCAGGACCCAGACACCGTGGCCCAGTGGGCGGTCGAGCTTGAGCAGGTTGTGCAGCGCCAGGTCGGCGTCCGCTCGTGGCAGCACCGGCAGCGGGAAGTCCGGCTGCTGCTCCCACGCCTGCAGGAAGAGGGGGTCGTAGCCGAGCAGCACGTCGCGGGGGCGAGTCGTCGCTGCGAGATAGGCGGCGGCGTCGGCCCGCGCCTCCTGCCTGATCGCGGGTTCCCAGTCGAACAGATCTGGCGTCCGGTCCCAGGCCCAGGCGATCTGCGCGGAGAGGAGCGCCGCGAGCGCAAGCGGAGTCCAGAGGCGCCCAAGCCGGGCGAGGCCGGCGCCGACTGCGGCGGCGAGGAAGGGAAGGAGAAAGATCAGATGGCGCGTCTCCGGCGATCCCGAGCTGCGCGCGACCACGAGCGCGAGGAGCGGTACCCCGCCGGCGCACCCAGCCAGCAGGCGCGTCTCGCGCGGCAGAGCAGCCAGGCCCGCGGCGGCGGCGACGAGCACGGCGGGGAGCACGGGGAAGGCGGCCGTGAAGTCGCCGGTCGCCTGCCAGACGTACTCGACGAGGTTGATCCGGCCGCCGCCCGCCACGCCCGCGTCGAAGCGGCCCGCGAGCACGAGGTCGGTCAGCCAGAACGGAATGCCGAGCAGGCCGACCGCTGCGAACGCCCAGGTGGCCTGGCGGAGCCGCCCGCGACGCGCCACGATCACGTACACGGCCTGGGAGGCGAGCACGAGCGCGCCGTACGGGTGGGTCGCGACCGTTGCCAGGACGGCGAGCGCCCAGAGCGCCCAGGCGCGGCGGTCGCCTCGTTCCAGAGCGCCGAGCAGGGCGAGGTAGGAGAGCGCGCTCGTGAAGAGGAAGAGGCTGTACATCCGGCCGTACACGCCGTGGAAGAGGAACGTCCAGCTGGAGGCGACGATCGCGGTGGCGATGAGGGCGGGCATGCGGCCCGCGAGCCGGGCGCCGAGCAGGGCGACCACCGGCAGGCTTGCCACCGCGAACACCGCGGAGAGCGCCCGCAGTCCTTCCAGGCCGAGGCCGAGGTGCGCGACGGCCCACGCGAGCAGGAAATGCAGCGGTGCGCCGCCCCGCTCGCGAAGCACGACCTGAAACAGCTCGCCGAGCGGATGCCGGCCGACGAACAGCGGCAGCGTCTCGTCCTCGTGCGGGGGCCACGCCAGGAGCTGATGGAAGAGGAAGCCGGCCGCTGCGCTCGTCACGAGCCCGACTCCGAGCGCGAACCAGTGAGCCTCGACCCAGGCGCGCGCGGCGGCGCCCTCGCGGGCCCCGAAACGCTCTGCCTGTGCGGTATCGCTCATCTTTTCCCGTCGATTGTCGCTGCTAGCCTTCGGCGCCATGCCGATCTACGAGTACCGGTGTCCCGACGGGCACACCTTCGAGGTGTTCCAACGGTTTGCGGATCCGCCGATCGAGAAGTGCGAAGTGTGCGCCAAGAGCCCGGTCGAGAAGGTGCTCTACCCGGTCTCGGTGCACTTCAAGGGCTCCGGCTTCTACTCGACGGACTACGGCCGCGGCGGCCGCAAGAAGACGGAGCCGCCGAAGGAAGGCGGCAGTAGCGACTCCGGCGGCTCCGAGAAGAAGTCCGACACCGATTCGGGCTCCGGAGAGAAGAAGGCGGCCGCGGCCGACTGAGGTTACTTCGAGCGGCCGACGAGGCAGCCGGCGCCGTAGCTCGTTCCGGGCGGCGGTGGTTGCGGCGCCGACCGGCCGACGAACATCGCGATCGCGGACGTGTTCTCCTCCGTCGCGACCAGTACGGACTCGCCTCCGATCGTCTGCGGCTCGCCGCCCAGGCGGCAATGCAGCGCGCGGCTGGCGTTGGCGCGGAACTTGACCCAGCCGAGCTGCAGCAGCTTGCCGGCCGAGAGGTCGGTCGTGAGGGGCTTGACCAGGTCGCCGCCGATGAAGGGAAGCTTCACGAACGTACCCGGACCGACCAGCTTGTCCGTCATCGCGTCGACCACATCCTGCTGGCGCCCGCCCCGCGTGAGGTCGTTCTCGGCCGGGTCGAGGCGGTTCTCGCGCACGCGCGAGTAGACGAGGGCGCGCTGGCCGCTCATCTTCTGCTTGCCTTTCGCGAATCGCCAGCCCTGCCATTGCCGGCAGCGGGCGTCTGTCGCGTACGGGCAGTCGAAGCGGTTCGAGAGAATCGGCTTCGGCACGTCGATCTCGACGCCCCCGAGGGCATCGATGACGGTGCGGAACGACGCGAAATCCACCATCACGACGTGGTTCGGACGGAGGCCGGTGAGCGCGCGCACCGTCTTCATGGTCAGCGCGGCGCCACCAAGCTGGAACGCCGCGTTGATCTTGTTCGGGCCGTAGCCCGGGATGTCGACGCGCAGGTCGCGCGGGATCGAGAGGTACGCCAGCCGGTGCCGGCCGGGGTCGGTGCGGACGACGAGGATCGAGTCGGAGCGGCGGGCGTCGGCCCGTGCCGCGGTCTTGTCGCCGTCAGTGCCGAGGAGGAGGATCAGCGACGGCTTGGAGGCGAGCGCGCCTTCTTGCGGCGCCAGCCCGGCCTCGACGGACTTGGGCAGCCGCGCATTGGCGTCCGCCACCCCCGCTCGGAAGGAGAGGAAGCTCACGACGGTCCAGACCACGAGGAGCACGACGAGCAGGAGCAGGCCGAGCAGCACCCGCCGGCGCCAGCGCGGACGCCCCGGAGCCTGCGCGCGGCGCTTCTCAGGCGGGCGTTGCCGCTCCGGGCGCGGGGCGGTCGGAACCTTTCCTTTCGTCCTACCGCCCTTGTAGAGCCGGTAAGGCTTCTCTCCGTCCGCCATCCGGCCGGTTATGGTAGCCGCGGCCTGTGAACGCTCAGCGAGTCATCGGAGTCGACCTCGGCGGCACGAAAATCCTGGCCGGGGCGATCGACGGCGAGGGAACGGTGCTCGAACGTCACGAGGTGCCGACGCCGACGGGCTCGCAGGCCGAGCTGGTGGAGGGCATCGCTGCGGCGATCGAGCCGCTCGCCGCCGGAGGGATGGCTGCCCTGGGCTTCGGGATCCCTTCGGTGATCGACCGCACCACAGGGCAGGCGCTCGGCTCCGTGAACATTCCCATGGAGGACGTCTCGCTCGGACAGGTGATGGGCGAGCGCTTCGACGTACCGGCCACGGTCGAGAACGACGGCAATGCCGCAGCGCTCGCCGAGTGGCGGCTGGGCGCCGGGCGCGGCGCCGAGAACATGGCGATGCTCACGCTCGGAACGGGGGTTGGCGGAGGCCTGATTCTCGGGGGGGCGCTCTACCGGGGTTGGGCCGAGCTCGGCCACGTGGTCGTCGTCGCCGACGGCCCTCCGTGCCAGGGCAATTGCACCGGCCGCGGCCACCTCGAGTGCCTCGCCTCGGGGAGCGCGGCGGATCGCGCCGCAGTGAAGCTCTGGGGCGAGGGAGCGACGGCGCAGCTGCTCGTCGGCCGCGCCGCGGAGGGTGATCCGGAAGCCGTGGAGGCGCTCGCCGACATCGGTCACCTGCTCGGCGCCGCCATCGGCTCCTTCTTCAACATCTTCGCCACGGAGCTCGTCGTCATCGGCGGCGGCTTCGGGACTGCGGCGGCGGACTACCTCTTTCCCGAGGCGCTCCAGGTTGCACACCGTGAGGCATTGCTGGACTCGTCCCGCGTCGACCTGCGGATCGTCAAGGCGGAGCTGGGGTCGGACGCCGGCCTGATCGGCGCCGGGCTCCTCGCATTCGAGACGCTGGAGCACTGATGCCGCTGGCGGTCTGCGCGACGCCGATCGGGAATCTCGAAGACGTCACACTGCGGGTGCTGCGGGAGCTCGGCGAGGCGGACGTCGTGCTCTGCGAGGACACGCGGCACACGAAGGGCCTGCTCGACCGGCACGGCATCAGGGCGCAGCTCCTGAGCTACCACCAGCACAACGAGGCGCAGCGAACGGCGGAGCTACTTCCCCGTCTCGCGGGAGGCGAGCGGATCGCGCTCGTCTCTGACGCCGGCCTGCCTGGCGTCAACGATCCCGGCGCGCGGCTGATCGCGGCAGCGCTCGAAGCGGGAGTCGGCGTGACCGTGCTCCCTGGACCGTCGGCGGTGGAGACCGCGCTCGTCGCGAGCGGCCTCGCCGGTGAGCAGTTCCGGTTCCTCGGTTATCTGCCGCGCGGCGAGAAGGCACGGGCTGCGCTCTGGGCCGACCTCGCAGCTTGGCGGTATGCCGCGGTGGCCTTCGAGTCACCGCAGCGCCTTCCGTCCACACTCCGTTCGCTTGCGGCCGCTCTCCCCGAGCGGCCGGTCGCCGTTTGTCGCGAGCTCACGAAGCGCTTCGAGGAGGTGACCCGAGGCACGGCCGGGGAGCTAGCCGGCCGGTTTGCCGAGCCGCCCAAGGGTGAGATCACGCTGGTGTTCGGCGCTCCGGGTGAGGTCGCGCAGGTCGATGCCGGCCAGGCCTTTGCGGTGCCGTTGGCGGCCGTCGTCGAGCTCGTCGCGGCCGGGGTGCCGCGACGGCAGGCTGCAGACGTGGTCGCCCGCTTGGCGCGAGTTTCCCGTAACACTCTTTATGCAGAATCGTTGAAAAGCCCCTGATTCACGCCGCTAGCGTGGTCGAGAACTTCCTCCACCCCGGCGAAGGCGGTCACTCATGCGGCGAATCTCGGTCCTGCTCCTCCTTGGCGCGCTTGCGTCTGCCCCGACTGCGCACGCTTGGACGTGGCCGGTCCAGGGCGCGGTCCTGAGGCCCTTTTCGGTCGGTTCGAACGCCTACGCGGCCGGTCAGCATCGCGGTGTCGACATCGGGGCGCCCGTCGGCACTGTGGTTCTCGCCCCGGCGAGCGGCACCGTCTCCTTCGTCGGCTCGGTGCCCGGCGGCGGGCATGCGGTCACGATCCAGACCCCGGAGGGCTATGCCGTGACGCTGCTCCAACTCGGATCGGCGAGCGTGCCGCGTGGCAGCGTGGTCGCCGAGGGCGCCGACGTCGGTGTGGTCGGGGAGAGCGCGGATGCGATCACCTCGGCGGCGCACGTCCATCTGGGGGTCCGCGTCCTCACCGATCCGGACGGTTACATCGACCCGCTCGGTCTGCTCCCGCCTCTCGTCCAGCCGCAGCCCCCAGCCGTCGAGCCGGCGCCGGAACCGGTGGCCCAGCCCGTTGCCCAGCCGGTTGCCCAGCCTGTGGCGACGCCGGTTTCGGGGCCGTTTGCGGGCCCGGCCCCTTCGGCTCCCTCCACTGCGCCGCCCGCTGTGATTGTCGCCGAGGCGCCCGTGGGCCCAGCCGAGGCTGCAACGCCCGCAAGTCGGCAGGCGGAGCCGGCCGGGCCGGCGGCCGGCCCGTCGGGAACCGCTGACGTCTCCCAGGCGCCCGAGCGGCACGCTCTGAGGGCATCCGGCCCGCCGGCGTTCGCGCCGCGCGTCCAGACACCGCTCCCGGTGGCAACCCGGTCTCCGGCAAGCCGTATCGATACCGGCCCTGAGCCACGGCTCCCGGCGACGACGGGCAGGCAGGTCGAGCGATTGGTCGGCCCAAAGGCTCGAGAGGCGCAGTTCGGACGGTCGGGCTCCATGACAGTCCTGAGGCAACCTGCCCGTGTCGTCCGCCGTGCGTCGGCAGCTGGTCGCACGCACGGTGCCCATTCCGTCAGCCCGCCCCACGACGTGATTCGACCGACGGCAGCGCCTGACGCCCTCGTCAGCCGACGGAAATCCAGCCGCGGAGCGTTCGCTCTGGTGCTAGCAGCGCTTGCGGCCGCCCTCGCGTGGGTCGCGCTCCGGATCAGAGGCAGGCGCGCACCTATCATTTGGCGTGATGAGCTTCTACCTGACAACACCGATCTACTACGTCAACTCGACCCCGCACATCGGCCACGCGTACACGACGATCGCGGCCGACATCCTCGTACGCCATCACCGGCAGCGCGGCGAGGAGACGTTCTTCCTGACGGGAGTCGACGAGCATGCGGACAAGGTGGCTCGCGTCGCCGCGGAGCAGGGCCTCTCGCCCAAGGACTACGTCGACCAGATCGTGGGGGCCTGGCAGGCGCTCCCCGCCCGCGTCAACGCGTCCATCGACTACTTCATTCGAACCACCGATGAGGGACACAAGCACTTCGTCCAGGACTTCCTGCAGCGGATCTACGACAACGATGACGTCTACCAGGACGTCTACGCAGGGCTGTACTGCGTCGGTTGCGAGTCCTTCAAGACCGAGGACGAGCTCGTCGACGGCAAGTGCCCGGACCACGACATCGAGCCGGAGTGGCTCGAGGAGAAGAACTGGTTCTTCCGCCTGTCGGCCTACCAGGACAAGCTGCTCGCGCTGTACGACGAGCGGCCCGAGTTCGTGCTCCCCGGCTTCCGCGCGAACGAGGCGAAGAGCTTCATCGCCGGGGGGTTGCGCGACTTCTCGATCAGCCGTGCGACGCAGACGTGGGGCATCCCGGTTCCATGGGACCCGGATCAGGTCGCCTACGTCTGGGCAGACGCGCTCGTCAACTATCTGAGCGCCCTGAGCTACGCGCCCGGAGCCGACCTGAGGCTCTGGCCCGCGCGACATCTGCTCGCGAAGGACATCCTCCGCTTCCATTGCGTCTACTGGCCTGCCCTACTCCTGTCGGCCGGTTACGAGGTTCCGGAGCAGCTGTTCGTCCACGGTTACCTGAACCTGGACGATCGCAAGATCTCGAAGTCGCTCGGAAACGTGCTCGATCCGCTCGATCTGATCGACGAGTACGGCGTCGACCCGGTGCGTTTCTGGGCCGCCCGGGTCGTACCGTTCGGTCAGGACGGCAACGTGACGCTCGACAGCTTCCGTGATCGCTACGAGGGCGAGCTGGGCAACGACCTGGGCAACCTGCTCTCGCGCACGACGGCGATGATCGCGCGCTACCGCGACGGCGAGCTGCGCTCGGCCCCAGACGAAACGGGGCCGCTGGCAGCTGCGGCGAGGACGGTGCAGGAGAGCGTCCCGGCCGCGCTCGACCGTTTTGACATCACCGGAGCCCTCGAGACGATCTGGGACTACGTCCGCGGCCTCAACCGTCACGTCGAGCAGTCCAAGCCGTGGGAGCTGGCGAAGGATCCCGCCAACGACGCTGCGCTGGACCACGTGCTCTACGAGCTCGCCGACGGCCTGCGCGTGTGCGCAGTCGCGCTGTCCGCGTACCTGCCGGAGACGGCGGAGCGGATCCTCGTCGCGCTGGGCCAGTCGAGGGATGTCTCGTGGGAGCAGGTCGCCTACGGCCGTACCGCAGGGGTCTCCGGGGTCGAGGCAGCACAGCCGCTCTTCCCACGCATCGACGCACCCGCCCCGGCGTGATCGACACGCACGCGCACCTCGACGCGCTCGAGGATGCGCAGGCCGTGGTCGCGAGGGCCCGCAAGTCTGGAGTCAGCCGGGTGATCACCGTGGGTACCGGGATCGACTCGTGCCGCTCGGCGCTGGCGATCGCCGAACAGAACGACGGCGTCTATGCGGCCCTCGGCATCGACCCGCACCAGGCGGCGACCGAGGAGGCACACCGGGTGGGCGAGCTGCGCGAGCTGCTCGGGTCAGAGCGGGCAGTCGCGGTCGGCGAGGCGGGGCTCGACTACCACTACGGCGCAGAGACGAAAGCCGAGCAGCTTCGCCTCTTCGAGGCTCAGCTCGAGCTCGGGCTCGCCCTCGGGCTGGCCGTCGTCGTGCACACGCGCGCGGCCAACGAGGACACCGAGTCGCTTCTTCGCAGACACGACGGCACCGTCGTCATGCACTGCTTCTCCGAGCCGGACTTGCTCGCAGCCGGTCTGGAGAAGGGCTGGTACTTCTCCTTCGCGGGGAACGTCACCTATCCGAACGCCCACGAGCTGCGCGATGCCGCGGCCCGCGTCCCCGACGACCGCATCCTGGCGGAGACGGATAGCCCGTACCTGGCGCCGCAACCCCTGCGCGGACGGCCGAACGAGCCGGCGAACGTCGTCCACACGCTCGCCGCTCTCGCAGCCGCCCGCGCGCAGGATCCGGCGGAGCTCGAGGTGCAGATCGATGCGAACGCGACGGCCGCGTTCTCGCTGCCGTGACCGTCGTCCCGAAGAAGCAGCTGGGCCAGCATTTCCTTGCCGACGAGAACATCCTGGGGGTGATCGGCAGGCTGGCGGAGGTCGCGGCGGACGACATCGTGCTCGAAATCGGCCCGGGTCTCGGCATCCTCACTCGTTACCTGGCCGATCGCGCCCGCCACGTTCACGCCGTCGAGCTCGACCGTTCGCTCGAGCCGCATCTCCGGCGCTTGGAGGAGCGGCCGAACGTCGCGCTGCACTGGGGCGACGCGCTCGTGCTCGACCTCGGTGGTCTCGAGCCGCCGCCGACGAAGCTCGTCGCGAACCTGCCGTACAACATTGCGACGCCGGTCGTCGCCGAGAGCCTGACGGGCCTGCCCACCGTGGAGCTCTGGTGCGTGATGGTGCAGCGCGAGGTGGCAGAACGCTTCTTCGCAGCGCCATCGACAAAGGCTTACGGAGCGGTGTCGGTGCTGATCCAGCTCGCCACGCGCCGGACGGGGTTCCATCCTGTCGCTCGCAC
>DATLDK010000149.1:0-11799 GCA_035525905.1 Gaiellaceae bacterium
AGGCCGAGGCTCCGACCGAGGAGTCGTAGTTGTTCAGCTGGCTCGCGAATGCCTGGCGCGTCCCCGAGCTCCGTCGGCGCGTGCTCTTCACCGCGCTCATCCTCGCCATCTACCGCCTCGGCTCCTGGATGCCGGCGCCGGGCGTCGACTCGGAGACGATCAACAACTACTTCCAGGGCCGCGGCGGCACGATCCTCGGCCTGCTGAACCTCTTCTCCGGCGGCGCGCTTTCGCAGTTCTCCCTGTTCGCGCTCGGGATCATGCCCTACGTCACGGCATCGATCATCCTGCAGCTGATGACGGTCGTGATTCCGCGGCTCTCCGAGTTGCAGAAGGAAGGCGAGTCCGGCTACGCCAAGATCAACCAGTACACGCGCTATCTGACCGTGCTCCTCGCCGCTGCGCAGTCCACGGGCTACGCGTTCCTCTTCCGCCGCCAGGGGGCTCTCAACGCCGACTTCGGCCGGATGACGCTGATCATCATCACGCTCACCGTGGGCACCACGCTGCTGATGTGGCTGGGCGAGCTGATCACCAAGCGCGGCATCGGCAACGGCATCTCGCTCCTCATCTTCGCCTCGATCCTGACGAGTGCCCCGCTCGGTATCGCGGCCTGGTGGAACGGCGGGCCGATGGAGAAGCTGTTCTTCCCCCTGGTCGCACTCGCGATCGTGGCGGCGGTCGTCTTCATCCAGGAGGGTCAGCGCCGGATCCCGATCCAGTACGCGAAGCGCATGGTCGGCCGCCGCATGACCGCGGGTGGTTCCACCTACATGCCGCTCCGTGTGAACATGGCCGGTGTCATTCCGGTCATCTTCGCGGCCGCCGTGATGGCCTTCCCACCTACGATCGGGCAGTACTTCCCGCAGACACAGGACTTCGTCAATCGGTACTTCCTGCCGACGAACGTGCCCTACATGGTCCTGCAGGGCTTGCTGATCGTGATTTTCACCTACTTCTACACGGCGGTGCAGTTCAATCCCGTTGACCAGGCCGACAACCTGAGGCGTTACGGCGGGTACATCCCCGGCATCAGGCCGGGTCCGCCGACCGCCCAGTATCTGGATCGTGTGCTGACGCGGCTGACGCTGCCCGGGGCGGTCTATCTCGCCCTGATCGCGACCCTACCGACGCTCTTCATCCGCTACGGGGGCTTCTCGCAGTCGACCGGCCGCGCGCTCGGTGGTACCTCGGTGCTGATCGCCGTCGGCGTGGCTCTCGACACGATGCGCCAAATGGAGTCGCAGATGATGATGCGCTCCTACGAAGGCTTCCTCAAATAGTGAACGTGCTCGTGCTCGGCCCCCAGGGGTCGGGGAAGGGGACGCAGGCCAAGCGGATCGCCGAGGAGCGTGAAATCCCGCACGTCTCGACGGGCGAGATGTTCCGCGCGCTCGACCTCGCGACCGCCATCGGTCGCGAGATCAACGAGATCATGGCGCGCGGCGACCTCGTGCCGGACGAGATCACGATCCGGATGATCCGGGAGCGGCTCGGCGAGGAGGATGCCCGCACGGGGTTCATTCTCGACGGGTTTCCCCGCAACCTGGCGCAGGCTGAGGCGCTGGACCAGATGCTGAACGAGATCGGCCGCACGCTCGACGTCGTGTTCTTCTTCGACCTGGACGATGGCACGGCCATGGAGCGCGCGCTGGGTCGGGCGCTCGAGGAGGGCCGGCTCGACGACTCGCCGGACTCGATCGCCCGGCGGCTCGCGCTCTATCACGAGCAGACGAAGCCGGTCGTCGAGTACTACCGCGCGACAGGCAAACTGGTACCGCTGCACGCCAGCGGCAGCATCGAAGAGGTTTCCGCCGAGATCGAGAGAGCGCTCGACATGCTGGACGCCGCATGATCATCCGGAAGTCAGCCCAGGAGATCGCCAAGATGGCCGGCGCCGGCCGCGTGGCCGCCGAGACGATCGCGCACGTCGGTGAGCAGCTCGAGCCGGGGATCACCACGGCGGAGCTCGATCGGATCGCCGGGCAGTACATTCGCTCGCGCGGCGGCACGCCGACATCAGAGGGCTACCGCGGCTTTCCGGGAGCGATCTGCATCTCGCCGAACGCCATGGTCGTGCACGGGATCCCGGGCCCGTACGAGGTAGCGGACGGCGACCTGATCACGATCGACGTCGGCGTCACCCTGGACGGGTACATCGCCGACAGCGCCTATACGTTTGCCGTGGGCGAGGTGGGCGACCTGTCCCAGCGTCTCCTCGACGCGGGGCGCGACGCGCTCGCTGCCGGGATCGCGCAGGCCGTGCCCGGGAATCGGATCGGCGACATCTCGGCTGCCGTGCAGCAGCACGTCGAGGGCGCCGGTTTCTCGGTCGTCCGCAGCCTTGTCGGCCACGGTGTCGGGCGGTCGTATCACGAGGACCCCCACATTCCGAACTTCGGGCAGCCGGGCCGTGGACCGCTGCTCGCCGAGGGGATGACGCTCGCGATCGAGCCGATGATCACCGCCGGCCGTCCCGAGGTGTACGTGCATGACGACGACTGGTCGATCTCGACCGAGGACGGCTCGCTGGCGGCTCATTTCGAGCACACGGTGGCGATCACCGCAGAGGGCCCGAGGATCCTGACGCTGAGCGGCGATCGCGAACCGTCTTTGCTATCCTGAGCTGCTCGCGCGGCGTAGCGCCGTGCTTTGCCGCGCGTCCGTTCTATTCACCGAATATCGAGGTCAATGGCAGTCAAGGAAGAGAAGATCGAGGTCGAAGGCGAGGTGGTCGAGGCGCTCCCGAGCACGATGTTTCGGGTGCAGCTGGACGAAGGTCACGCCGTGCTCGCCACGATCTCCGGCAAGATGCGGAAGCACTACATCCGCATCGCGCCGGGCGACCGCGTCAAGGTCGAGCTCTCCCCTTACGATCTCACCCGCGGCAGGATCACCTTCCGCAACCGCTGAGGAGCCCAGGTTCATGAAAGTCCGTCCGTCCGTCAAGCCGATGTGTGAGCGCTGCCGCGTGATCAAGCGGCACGGGCGCACCATGGTCATCTGCACCAATCCTCGTCACAAGCAAAGGCAGGGCTAGTCACTTGGCACGAATCGCAGGCGTCAATCTTCCGAACCAGAAGCGGCTCGAGATCGGGTTGACCTACATCTACGGCATCGGACAATCGACGGCGCAGAAGGTGTGCGCGGCGCTCGGTCTCGATCCGAACGAGAAGGTCAAGGACCTGACGGACGACGAGGTCAACAAGATCCGCGGCTACATCGACAGCGAGCTCCAGGTGGAGGGCGACCTCCGCCGCGAGCGCTCGCAGGCAATCAAGCGGCTCTCCGAGATCGGGGCCTTGCGCGGAGTACGGCACCGCCGCGGGCTCCCGGTGCACGGCCAGCGAACGAAGACCAACGCGCGGACCCGCAAGGGCCCGAAGAAGACCGTCGGCCGCGGCAAGAAGGCAGCGGCGAAGTAGATGGCACCTCCTCGTAAAGCTGCGGCCCGTGGCCGCACGCGCCGCCGTGTCAAGAAGAACATCGCCGTCGGCCAGGCGCACATCAAGACGTCGTTCAACAACACGATCGTCGCGCTCACCGACAAAGAGGGGAACGTGATCGCCTGGGAGTCGGCGGGCTCCGCCGGCTTCAAGGGCTCGCGGAAGTCGACGCCGTTCGCCGCGCAGGTGACTGCGGACTCGTGCGCTCGCAAGGGCATGGAGCACGGGCTGCAAAAGGTCGAGGTCTTCGTGAAGGGTCCCGGCTCCGGACGCGAGACCGCCATCAGGTCCCTCCAGGCCGCCGGCCTCGAGATCCTCGGCGTCCGCGACGTGACGCCGCAGGCGCACAACGGTGTTCGCCCGCGCAAGCGGAGGCGTGTCTGATGGCGCGGGATCTGGGGCCCAAGTGCCGCCTTTGCCGCCGGGAGGGGATGAAGCTCTTCCTCAAGGGCGAGCGCTGCCTAACGGAGAAGTGCGCCATCGAGCGCCGCTCGTATCCGCCGGGCGAGCACGGCCGCGGCCGCATCAAGCAAAGCGAGTACCTGCTCCAGCTGCGCGAGAAGCAGAAGGCGCGCCGCTACTACGGGCTGCTCGAGAAGCAATTCCGCAACTACTACGAGAAGGCGACGCGCGGGACGGGCAACGCCGGCGAGAACCTGCTCCGGATGCTGGAGACGCGGCTCGACAACGTCGTCTACCGGCTCGGGTTCGCGGGCTCTCGTGCGCAGGCGCGCCAGCTCGTACGCCACGGTCACTTCCTCGTCAATGGGCGGCGGGTCAACATCCCGAGCTACGGCGTGCGCCCGAACGACATCGTCACCATGAAGGTCGGGAGCCCTGCCGAGCAGGCCATTCGTGACGCCACCGACCTGACCGCATCGGTTGCACCCTGGCTGCAGGCCGACCACGAGGGCCTCACCGGCAAGGTGCTGAAGTGGCCGGAGCGCACCGAGATCGACGCGCCGGTCCAGGAATCACTGATCGTCGAGCTCTACTCCAAGTAACAGCACTCTGTTTCTAGAAAAAGAAGGGATCGTTTTGGCTACACGCACAAGCTTGATGGACTTCCAGATCCCCCGGATCGTCCACGAAGAGATCAACGAGAACCGCGGCGTCTTCGTGATCGAGCCACTCGACCGTGGCTTCGGGTACACGTTCGGCAACTCGCTGCGCCGGGTGCTGCTCTCGTCGCTCGAGGGCGCCGCAGTGACCGCGGTCAAGATCGAAGGGATCACGCACGAGTTCACCACCCTTCCGGGCGTGCGCGAGGACGTGACGGACGTCATCCTCAACCTCAAGAACCTCATCTGCCTGCTCCACGGCGAGTCGCCCGAGGTCGAGGTGCACATCGCGAAGAAGGGAGCCGGCGCCGTCACGGCCGCCGACATCCAGGCGCCTGCCGACCTCGAGATCCTGAACCCCGAGCTCGAGCTGGCGCAGCTCTCCGACAAGGGCAAGCTCGAGATGACCCTGACGATCGGCCGCGGGCGCGGCTACGTCCCGGCCGAGCTCAACCGCGGGCCCGAGACGACGATCGGCGTTATTCCGATCGACTCCATCTTCTCGCCGGTTCGCCGGGTCACCTACGACGTCGAGGCGGCGCGCGTCGGCCAGCGCACCGACTACGACAAGCTCCGCCTGGACGTGCTCACCGACGGCTCGATCGAGCCGCGCGAGGCGATCGGGCAGGCGGCCGAGATCTTGATCCGCCAGCTTGCGATCTTCACCGATCTCGACCGGATCGAGGGCTTTGCGGAGGTGCAGTCGGGTGAAGCCGGCGGCAGCGAGGCACCGGCCGCACACGGGATGGAGAACTTCCCGATCGAGGAGCTCGAGCTCGGCGTGCGCTCGTACAACTGCCTGAAGCGGGTGGGCATCGAGACGATCGGCGACCTGGTCTCCAAGTCCGAGAACGAGCTCGCCGCGATCCCCAACTTCGGCAAGAAGTCGATCGAGGAAGTCAAGGAGACGCTCGCCACCCAGGGCCTGTCGCTGCGGGGGGACGAGTAAGAGATGAGGCACGCCCGCGCAGGTAAGAAGCTGGGGCGCACGTCTGCGCACCGGAAGGCGCTCTATTCGAACCTCGCGGGCGCACTGATCACCCACGGCCGGATCCAGACGACCGAGGCCAAGGCCAAGGCCGTCAAGCCTTTTGCGGAGAAGATGATCAGCCTCGGCAAGCGTGGCGACCTGCACGCGCGGCGCAAGGCGCTCTCCGAGCTCCGCTCGCAGGACGTCGTGCACAACCTCTTCGCAGAGGTCGCGCCGCGCTTCGCCGAGCGCCCGGGTGGCTATACCCGGATCGTGAAGCTGGGCCAGCGCTACGGCGACGCCGCGGAGATGGTCTACCTCGAGCTCGTGGACTATGAGCCCGAGGACGCGTTCGCAGCCCCGGCTCGCTAGGCGACGGCGGGCGCGAGCTCGCGGCCGATCAGCTCGACCATCTGGAGATCCTGGTGGTCGAGGTGCTGCAGCATGACGCGCTCGACGCCAGCCTCCTCGTAGGCACGGAGCCGGTCGACTGCCTCGTCGATCGTGCCCAGGATGGCGCTGCTGGAGCGCTCGGCCTTGTAGACGGCGGGGTCGACGTGCTGTCCCGCGCGCTCCAGACGGCGTCTGATCCGCTGGTCTGCCTCAGCGGCGTCGCTCCCGATCGCGCAGCCGGTCATCAGAGAGAGCGGGATCGGCTCGCGGCCTACGGCCTCACACGCGCGTTCCAGCTTTTGGCGACGCTCGGCGCACTCCTCCGGTGTCGCCATCACTGTGTTGTACTCGTCCGCGAAGCGCGCAGCCGGCGCGATCGTCCCGGAGAGGCCGCTGCCGCCGACGATCAATCGGGGCCGAGCGCCGTCGCCCCAGAAGCCTCGCACCGCTTCGATCTGCTCCCGGAAGAGACGCAGCCGCTCCGGCATCGGCGGGAAGGGGAAGCCGAAGGCCTCGTGCTCGGTCTCCATCCAGCCGGTGCCCATTCCGAGCGAGACGCGTCCGCCCGAGATCTCGTTCGCGGTTGCCGCAGCGTTCGCGAGCACCGCGGCCGGCCGGAACGTGACCGGCGAGACGAGGGTGCCGAGCTCGATCCGCTCAGTGCGGGCCGCGAGTGCGGGCACCACCGCCCACGCATCGAGCGCGACGCGTGTCGGGTCCGTCGGCGAGAGATAGTGGTCGGAGCGGAAGAGCGCCTCGATGCCATGCTTCTCGCACGCCTCCCCGAGGACGAGCCAGTCCTTCCAGGACACACCTTCCTGGCCCTCGATCATCAGCGCCAGCCGCATCCCGGCATCCTATGGAGATGGGCCTGCTCGTCGCATTGGCGCTGGCGATCCTCATCCTCGACGAGCCGTGGACCTGGATCGTGGTCGCGCTCGGCGCCACGTGGGAGATCGCCGAGACCGTGCTGCTCATTCGCTGGTCGCAGCGACGAGAGGCGGCCGTGGGCGCTGGGGCGCTCGTAGGCCGCCAGGGAGTCGTCGCGGCCGACTGCATGCCTCTCGGTCAGATCAGGATCGCGGGCGAGCTCTGGGGTGCGCGCTGCGAAGTGGGCGCCGGTGCGGGCGACGAAGTCGTCGTCAGGGGCGTCGACGGGCTCACCCTCGTCGTGGAGGCCGTCTCCTGAAGGAGCGCACGTTGAAGCTGACCCTGGAGTACGACGGCGCCGCGTTCCGCGGCTGGGCGCGGCAGCCCGGAGCGCGCACGGTGGAGAGCGTGCTCCGGGAGACGCTCGACCGCACGTACCCCACCTGGACCCAGCTCGCTGTGGCAGGCCGCACCGACACGGGCGTGCACGCCACAGGGCAGGTTGCCAGCGTCACCGTCGGCGGGGGCCCTCCGCCGGCTCGAGCCGCGAAGGCCCTCAACGCTGCGCTGCCGGAGGATGTCGTCGTCCTCGCCGCGGAGGAGGCACCTCCCGACTTCAACGCGCGCTTCTCCGCCCGCTCTCGGGCGTACCGGTACAGGTTGCTACGGCGCGGGGTGCGCTCGCCCTTCGAAGCGGGCCGGGCGCTGTGGTGGCCGAAGCCGCTGGACCGGGTTGCGCTCGACGCCGCCGCAGCACTACTCCCCGGCACGCACGACTTCACGGCCTTCACCCCGAGCGAAACGAAGCACAGGCTCTTTGAACGGACCGTCCTCGCCGCCGCCTGGGAGGAGCACGGGGAGGAGCTCCACTTCACGATCGAGGCCGTCAGCTTCCTGCGCCATATGTGTCGCATCCTCGTTGGGTCGATGCTCGAGGAGCTCGATTTGCAGCCCCTGCTCGCGGGCCGTCCCCGCAGCGAGGCAGGCAAGACCGCGCCGCCCTGGGGCCTGTACCTCGAGCGAGTGGACTACTGAACGGCGCCGCTACGATCGAGCACATGCGGTTTCCGGTCGTCCTCTTCGATTTCGATGGCACGGTGATCGACTCCGGGTCGATCATCATCGCCTCCATGCGCCATGCGACGAAGACGGTGCTCGGACGCGACATCCCGGACGAGGAGCTCGGGAGAGCGGTCGGAGGCTCCGGCCTGATCGAGCAGATGCGCCTGATCGATCCAGACCGCGTCGAGGAGCTGGTCTCCTGCTACCGCGCACACAACGAGCCTCTGCACGCGGATCTCGCGGAGTGCGCCGGCATGACGGACGTGCTGACGACGCTGAAGGAGGAGGGGCGACGGCTCGGGGTGGTGACCGCCAAGCGGCGCGAGACCGTCGCCCTGGCGTTCTCGTATCTGCCGCTCGAGCGGTTCTTCGACGTCGTCGTCGGGTCCGACGACACGGAGCTGCACAAGCCCGATCCGGCGCCCCTCGTGCACGCGCTCGAGCAGCTCGGTGCCGATCGCGACGATGCCGTCTATGTCGGCGACTCCCCGTTCGATATCCGCGCCGCCAAGGCTGCGGGCATGCACTCGGTCGCGGTCACGTGGGGCCGCATTCACCCGCGCGAGCGGCTCGAGGCAGAGGAACCGGATACCGTCGTCGACACGACGGAGGAGCTCCTTGCCGCGCTCTGAGACCGCGCTAACCCCGGAGAAGAGAGCCGAGCAGCTGAGAGAGCTGCTGCATCACCACAATCACCGCTACCACGTCCTCGACGAGCCCGAGGTCACCGACGCGGAGTACGACCGGCTCTTCGACGAGCTCAAGGAGTTGGAGGAGCAGCATCCGGAGCTCGCGACGGACGATTCGCCGACGCGCCGCGTGGGCGGGCCTCCGTCCGACAAGTTCAGGAAGGTCGAGCACCTCGCCCCCATGGGCTCGCTGGAGAAGGTAACGACCGACGAGGGCCTGCTGAAGTGGGCAGACGACGTCCGCAAGCGGCTCGACTCGGACGAGCCCGTCGCCTACGTGATCGAGCCGAAGATCGACGGCTCGGCGATCTCGCTCGTCTACGAGCAGGGCCAGCTCGTTCGCGGCACCACGCGGGGTGACGGACAACGCGGCGAGGACGTGACGGTCAACCTGCGCACGATCCGCTCGATACCACTCACCCTCAAGGGTGACGCGCCGCCGCTGCTGGAGGTGCGTGGCGAGGTCTACTTTCCGCTCTCGGGCTTTCGCCGCTTCAACGAGGAGCAGATGGCGACCGGCAAGGCTCCGGCGCCGAACCCGCGCAACGCCGCGGCGGGCTCTCTGCGGCAGCTCGACTCGCGGATCACGGCGGCACGCCCGTTGTCGGTGTGGATCTACGGCACCGGCTACCGCGAAGGAGTCGCTCCCGACACGCACTACGAGACGCTTGCGTGGCTCCGGGAGCGCGGCTTCCGCACGAACCCGTACGCCGAGCGGCTCGAGTCGATCGAGGCCGTCGCCAAGGCTTGTGCCGGATGGGAGCAGCGCCGCACCGAGCTCGACTACGAGATCGACGGGATCGTGGTGAAGGTGGACTCCTTCGATCAGCAGGCACGGCTTGGCGCGCTGCACGAGCGTCCGCGCTGGGCGAGGGCGTTCAAGTGGGCGCCGATGACCGCGCAGACGAAGCTGCTCAAGATCGCGATCCGCGTCGGGCGCACGGGCGCGTTGAATCCGTGGGCGATCCTCGAGCCGGTCAACGTGGGCGGCGTCACAGTCTCCAGGGCGACCCTCCACAACGAGGAGGACATAAACCGCAAGCAGATCCGCGAGGGAGACGAGGTGATCGTTCAGCGGGCCGGCGACGTGATCCCGCAGGTCGTCGGTCCCGCGGGCGCTCATGCGAAGGGCACGAAGGAGTTCCGGATGCCCGAGTGCTGCCCGCTCTGCGACGCCGAGATCGTGAAGCCAGCCGGCGAGGTCATGCACCGCTGCCCGAACCGCGGCTGTCCCTCGCGCGGGCTCGAGACGCTGATCAACTGGGTCACCGCCGCGATGGACATCGAAGGCGTCGGCGAGCAGTTCGTCCGCCGGCTCTGGACAGAGGGTCTGCTCCGGTCGATGCCCGACCTCTACCGGCTCACCCCGGCGGAGCTGATGCAGCTGGACGGCTACGGGCAGACCTCCGCCGAGAACGCCGTCGCTGCGATCGAGCTGTCGAAGCGGCAGCCGTTCTCACGCGTTCTCTTCGGCCTCAACGTCCCCGATGTCGGCTGGGTGACCGCACGCAACCTCGCACGGCATTTCGGCGCCGTCGACGCGCTCCTCGACGCGAGCCAGGAGGCAATCCAGGAGGTCGAGGGGATCGGCCCCGACCGCGCCGAGTCGATCGCCGAGTGGTTCTCGGACGAGCAGAATCGAACCCTCGTCGCCGAGCTGAGGGAGCTCGGCCTGCGCTTCGAGGTCGGCGAGGAGGAGAGGCCGGTCGAAGGCCCGTTGTCGGGAAGCGCCTATGTGATCACCGGGACGCTGGAGTCGTTCTCCCGGGAGGAAGCGAAGGCGGCGCTGGAGGCACTGGGCGCCAAGGTCTCGGACAACGTGTCGAAGAGGACCACCGGCGTGATCGTCGGCGAGAGCCCGGGGTCCAAGGCCGCCAAAGCCCAGAAGGCCGGCGTGCCGCTCCTCTCAGAGGACGACCTCAAGCAGCTCGTGAGAGGCGCGCCGACAGCGTCGCGGCCCGTCGCAGGCGTACCGCGGCGTCGCCGCTAGCCGGTTGGGTCAGGGGGACGCCGCCAGCGCCGTCGCGAAGCGGTCCTGCGCCAGACGCGCCCAGTAGGCCGAGATCGGCCGTCCGTTCTGGAGGATGGCGAAGACGTAGCGGTCGCGAACAAAGCCCGAGAGCGCGGAAGCCGCATTCGTCGTCCCTGTCTTCGCGATCACCTGACCCCGCGCGGGCTTCAGCCGGAGCCGGTCCTCGAGCGTGCCGTCGACACCGGCGATCGCGAGCGATGCCAGGAACGCGTCCCGCAGCTCGCCGTCCGCGAGTCCCGCCTCGAGCAGCGCGACCAGGGCGTTGGCGGTCAAGCGGTCGAGCGCAGACAAGCCCGAGCCGTCCGCGAGGCGAACACCCGCGAGCGGGACGCGCGCGCCTTGGAGCGCGCCGACCACCACGGCGACCCCGGCCGCCGTGGAACCGCGGTCGGCGTAGAGCGCGCCGAGCTGCTTGACGAGGATCTCCGCGGTGTAGTTGTCGCTCTCCCGGCCCATGAACCTGACGATGTTCGCGAGCGGCTCCGAGAGGTCGCGGGCGAGCGGCAGCCCGGCGGTCGTGAGCACGCCGCTCCGACTACGCCCGGCGATGCTCACCTCCTTCGCCTCCAGCGCCTGCCGGAAGAGCGAGGCCGCCGCCAGGGCTGGATTGGCCGAAGTCCGTCCCCGGTAGCGACCGCGATCGACCACGAGCGCAGAGAGTGGCGGCGACTCGCCGATGTAGAAGCTCGGCTTCCAGCCGGGTCCGACTCGGCGCGAGTCGAACCACGACTCGTCCGCGATCACGGCGCCGTCCACATACCGGATGCCCCAGGAGGCCACGTCCGCAGCGAGCGCATCGAGGTCGGCGGGCTCGAGCGTGGGGTCGCCGTAGCCGCGAAGCCAGAGGTCCCCTCGCCAGACGTCGCCGACGAGGGTGCCGCTGCCGACGACCTCGGTGTGGAAGCGATACCCGGCGCCGAGCAGAGAGAGCGCAGCGTAGGCCACGGGAAGCTTCTGGTTGGAGGCCGGGATGAGCGCGAGAGACGGGTTCCGCGCGTAGACGATGCCGCCGGTGCGGAGGTCGACCGCGAGTGCTCCGGTTCGCGCGGGATCGACGTGTGGAACCTCGAGTGCGCGGTCGAGCCGCGCCGTCAGGGTCGGATCGGCTGCGCGGGCGGGCGCCGCGATCCCGAGAACCAGCGCGACGATCGCGAGGCATGGGCCAAGACCGCGTCGAAGATAGGCCCGGTGGCCCATGCCTCGCCCAGTCGCGCCGGGGATAATCGGAAGGCTGTGGACACTCCCCCTGCGGTCATGACAGAGATCCGGTCGCTGC
>DATLDK010000001.1:0-15542 GCA_035525905.1 Gaiellaceae bacterium
GTACGCGCCCTGGAGCTGCGCCATCGCACGCGCGACGGCGTCCGGAAGCGGAGCGAGGTCGGTGGCGATCAGGGCGGCGACCGCCTCGGTGTCGGAGGTCGCCCCGAGGACGACTCCGTCCGCGGCGAGGGTGGCGCGCAGGTCTTCGGTATTGGTCAGGTTGCCGTTGTGGCCGAGGGCGACCGTGCGGGCGCGGCCGTGGTGGACGAGCGGCTGCGCATTCGACCACGCGTTGGCGCCGGTCGTCGAGTAGCGCGTGTGCCCGATCGCAACCTCGCCCGGCAGAGCCTGCAGCTTCTGCTCGTCGAAGACCTGGGCAACGAGACCCATGTCGCGGAGCACGGTCAGGCGGCCCCGATCCGAGACGGCGATGCCGGCTGCTTCCTGGCCCCGGTGCTGCAGCGCGAAGAGGCCGAAGTAGGCGAGCCGTGCGACGTCGCGGTGGGCGGAGCGGATGCCGAAGACGCCGCACACTAGGAGTACGCCTGCTTCAGCTCGTCCACCGTGTGGCCGAGCAGGCGATCGCCACCGGCGACGCCGAGCCGCCGCAGCGGCACCCCGCCGAGCAGATCGACCGCGTCGGGCGCACACGCGAGCACGGCCTGGCCGCCGCCCTCGCCGAACCAGCCGCGCGGGTCGTCCGGCAACGCCACCTCGGCGCCGACGCCCGAGTGAATCGCCGCCTCGGCGAGGGAGACCGCGAGGCCGCCACTCGAAACGTCGTGGACGAGGGAGCACCGCGGCGCGGCGCGCCAGAGGAACTCGATCAGCGCTGCTTCCGCCGCGAGATCGAGGCGGGCAGGCCGGCCACCGGTCTGGCCCCAGCGAGCTTGATACTCCGATCCCGCGAGCGCGACGGGGGACGCGCCCGCGAGCAGGATCACATCACCCTCACGCCAGGCCTTCGGTACCTGCCGCACGTCCTGGATCAGGCCGACGCAGCCCACGACCGGCGTCGGATCGATCGCCCGGCCGTCGGTCTCGTTGTAGAGCGAGACGTTGCCGGAGACGATCGGGACGCGCAGCGCCTCACACGCCGCCGCCATCCCCTCGATCGACTCGGCGAGCTCCCACGCGATCTCGGCCTTCTCCGGATTGCCGAAGTTGAGGCAATCGGTCAGCCCGATCGGCTCGGCCCCGGTGCAGGCGACGTTCCGCGCTGCCTCGAGGACGGCGAGCGCACCGCCAGTGCGGGGCCAGAGGCGCCCCATGCGGCTCTGGCCGTCCAGCGAGACGGCGAGGCCGCGGTAGCCGGGACGCAGCCGGAGGACGGCCGCGTCGAGACCCGGGCGCCTGACGGTTCGTGACCCCACCAGGTGGTCGTAGCGGCGAAAGATCCACTCGCGGCTGCGCAGGTTCGGGGAACTCAGAAGCTCGAGCAGGGCAGCGGGTGCCTCGGGCGCGCCGGTCACGTCGTGCGCCAGGCTGCTACTCGGCTCCTCGCGCGGGAGCGCCTCGACCGTGTAGCGGGGGCACTCGTCCGTCAGCAGACGAGCCGGGATCTCGCCGACGACCTCGTCCTGCCAGAGGACGCGGAGGAGACCGGTGTCCGTGACCTCGCCGACGACGGCGTGATGGAGCTCCCAGCGCTCGCACACAGCGAGCACCGCAGCGAGCATCTGCGGCCGGACGACCGCAACCATGCGCTCCTGGCTCTCGGAAATCATCACCTCCCACGGCTCCATGCCTTCCTCGCGGAGCGGCACGCTGTCGAGCTGGAGATCGATCCCACACTCGCGCGCCATCTCCGAGAGCGAGGATGCGAGGCCCGCGGCGCCGCAGTCCTGCAGCGATTCGACGAGGCCGGACTCGACCAGCTCGACCGAGACCTCGATCAGCTTCTTGCCGGTGAAAGGGTCGCCCACCTGTACGGTCGGTCGCTTGTCGGCGTCGTCCTCGCCCAGCTCCTGGCTCGCGAGCACCGACGCGCCGCCGATCCCATCCCGGCCGGTGGTGGCGCCGTAGAGCACGACGACGTTGCCGGGCCCGGTTGCGCCGGCGCGCGTGACGCGTTCGGCGGGCAGGAGGCCGACGCACATCGCGTTCACGAGCACGTTGTCGCGGTACGTCTCGTCGAAAACGGCCTCACCGCCGACCGTCAGCACGCCGACGGAGTTGCCGTAGGCGCCGATCCCTGCGACCGCGCGGTCGAAGCGCGAGTCGTCGGGCGCGAAGCGGAGGCCGTCGAGGAGCGCAATCGGACGCGCGCCCATGGCGATGATGTCGCGCAGAATGCCCCCCACGCCGGTCGCGGCCCCCTGAAAGGGCTCGACCGCCGACGGATGGTTGTGGCTCTCGACCTTGAAGCAGACGGCCTCACCGTCGCCGAGATCGATCACGCCTGCATTCTCACCGGGGCCCTGCAGCACGCGTTTACCCGTAGAGGGAAGCCGCTTGAGGAGGTGAGCCGAGTGCTTGTAGCCGCAGTGCTCCGACCAGAGGAGCGAGAAGACCGCCAGCTCGAAGTGGTTCGGCTCGCGCTCGAGCAGGTCGACGATACGGGCGAGCTCCCCATCCGTCAGGCCGAGGACTCGATGTACGGGCTGTTCGGCGACCTGCGACAGGTGAGTCAGTCTAGCCGGGAAGCTGGACGACGGCCCCCGCGTTGTGAGACAGCGTGAGTCGCCGCCACCTCCTGATGCTGGCGGTGCTCGCGGCGATCTGGGGCTCCTCGTTCCTCTTCATCACGATCGCGCTGCGGGAGCTCGCGCCCTCGACGCTGATCCTGTTCCGCATGGGCTCGGGCGCGATCGCGCTTGCGGTGTACGTGCGTCTCGCCGGCCAGAGGCTGTCGCAGCTGCGCGCGTTCGCGGCCCCCCTCGCCCTGCTCGCACTGATCAACACGGCGGTGCCGTTCTTCCTGATCGCGTGGGGGCAGCAGTACATCGACTCGGGGCTCGCTGCGATCTTCAACGCCTCCGCGCCCCTCTTCACCGCCCTCTTCGCGCTCCCGATCGACCGGACCCAGCGGGTGACCGGCGCGCGGTTGGCGGGCGTCGTCCTCGCTTTCGGGGGCGTCGTCCTGCTCGTCGGGTTCGAGGTCGAGGGCGGCCGGCACGCGGTCGCCGGAGCGCTCGCCGTCGTGGGGGCCGCGGCGTGCTACGGGATCGGCGGGCTCTACGCGGGGCGGCGCTTCGTCGGCCTCCCACCCTCGCTCGTCGCGTTCGGCTCGTTGACATGGGCGACGCTGTTCGTCTTGCCGGTCGGCGCTGCCCAGGCGAGCATGCTCGGCTGGGAGTCGCTGCTCTCCGTCCTCTATCTCGGCGTCGCCGCGACAGGCGTCGCCTACCTCCTCTACTTCGGCCTCATCGCCGGCGCCGGCGCCTCGAAGGCCGTGCTCGTCACCTACCTCGTCCCCTCGCTCGCGCTCGTCTACGGCGCGATCTTCCTCGAGGAGACGGTGACCGCGGTCTCGCTCGCCGGCCTGGCACTCGTTCTCGCTGGAGTCGCCTTGGGCACCGGTACGGTGAGACGGTGAAGCGCTACTGGCCGATGCTCGTCCTGCTCGCCGCTCTCTGGGGGGCGTCGTATCTCTTCATCAAGGTGGCGGTGGAGGACATCCCGCCGGCCCCGATGATGGCGACGCGAACGCTGCTGGCTGCGGCGGTGCTGCTCGCGTACCTCGCGTGGCGCCTGGGCTGGGCCCGGGCGGTCTCCGAGTTGCGTGTCGCCTGGCGCCATTGCGCGGTGCTCGGCGTGCTCAACGCAGCCCTGCCGTTCTGGCTGATCGCCTGGGGGGAGCAGCACATCGACTCCGGACTCGCGGCGGTGGTGCAGGTGTCCGTGCCGATCTTCAACGCGCTCATCCTCCTGCGGGTGATCCCCCACGAGCGGCTCGGCGCCGGCCGCGCGCTGGGGCTGTCGATCGGGATCGTCGGAGTGGCGGTCGTGACCGGGATCCACCCCGGCGGCGGCTGGTGGGCGATCGCGGGGGCGCTCGCGATCGTCGCCTCGTCGCTGTCCTACGCGAGCGCCGGCGTGTACGGCCAGCTGGCGGTCTCGGGCACCGCGGGGCCGGTTCTCGCAGCGGGCTCGATGCTGGTCGGCGGCCTCATCCTGCTCCCGGTCGCCCTCTTCCAGCTGCCCTCGAGCGCGCCGGACCTCGAAGCGACCGCGTCACTCCTCGCGCTGACCTTGCTCGGCACGGCCCTCGCCCAGCTCGTCCTCTTCCGGATGCTCGCGCTGCACGGGTCGGCGCGCCTCTCGCTCGTCACCTACCTGATGCCGGGCTTCGCGCTCGTCTACGGCGCGCTGATCCTGGACGAGGAGCTCAGCGTCGCGACGCTGGGCGGCCTCGTGCTCATCCTTGCGGGCGTCGCGCTCGCCTCGGGGGCCGTCCGGCTGCCGCAGCGCGACGGGGTCGCCGTCCGGCCGTGACGACCTCGATTCGCCCTGCCCACGAGGGGGATCTCGGCTTCCTGGCAGAGCTCTACGGAGACGACGACGTCCGGCCTTTCCTTGCAGCTTCGGGCTCGTACGACGCGGCGTCGATCGCGGAGACGCTGGCCCAGGATCCCGGCAGCGGCGGCATCTTCGTCGTCGAGCGCGACGGTGAACCCGCGGGGGCGATGGGATGGGAGCTCCGCAACCGCCGCAGCCGGATCGTGCACGTCCGCGGCCTGGCGGTGCACCCGCGCCACCGCGGGCGGCGAATCGCCGACGAAGCCGCGCGCCTGCTCCAGCACCACCTGATTCGAGAGCTCGGCTTCCACCGAATCGAGCTCGAGATCTACGGCTTCAACGAACGCGCGCAGCGGCATGCGGAGCGCGCGGGGTTCATCCGGGAGGGCGTCAAGCGGAAGGCGTACGCGAGCGCGGACGGCTGGATCGACGGCGTGCTCTACGGCCTCGTTGCGGAGGATCTGGACACGTCTGGGCTCAGTGGCCCTTGAGGAAGGCTTCGACGAGCGACCGTGCTCGGGCAGAGCCGCCGATGAGGGCGACGCCGTGCAGGAACCCCGGCAGGATCACGAGCCGCTTGTCGGCCGAGGCGGTGGCCCCGTGCAGTGCTGTCGCGTCTTTCGAGAAGTCGTAGCCCGCGTTGTCGTCATCTGCCGCGGCGAGGTAGAGGACCGGCACGCGCAGCCGTGGCGCTGTTGCGACGGCGTCCATGCCCAGGAAGCGCGCCGGTGCGGAGACGCTCACAACGCCGTCGACAGCGGGCTTCACGTTCGCCGCGCCGACCAGGGCTGCAATCCCGCCCATCGAAGCGCCGACGACGAAGACCTTCTTCTTCCCACGCTGCCGCATCAGCTTGACCGCACCGGCCACGTCGGCGGCCAGGCGCGTCCCGGCCGGTCCCTCGCGGTGCTGCGAGAGGCCGTGCCCGCGGAAATCGATTGCGAACGCCGTATAGCCGAGGCCGGCCAGCCTCCGTCCGTAGGTGGCCCAGTCGCAGAGGTCGCTCTGCGACTGATGGCCGAGGACGACGGCCTTTGGGCCTTTGCCGAAGACGTGCCCGACGAGCCTCGTGCCGTCCGTAGCGCGGAAGGACACGTCCGCGCCCGGCGCGCACGAGTACGCGGTTCGGTCCGCTCCCGCGCCCGCCGTGGCAGTGACGACGAGAGCGAGGACGCCGAGCGCGAAGAGCAGGCGGCTCATCGCGCCTGTTTAGCACTGCTAAATCAGAAGCGCAAGCTAGAGCACCCGGCCGGCGCCGTCGGCGACCACGATCACGTCCTCGACGCGGACGCCGAAGCTGCCGTCGACGAGGATCGAGGGCTCGTCCGTGAAGGTCATGCCCGCTTCGAGCGGCGTGTCGTCCTCGATCGACAGGAACGGATGCTCGTGCACGTCGAGGCCGATCCCGTGTCCCATCCGGTGGCGGAAGCCCTCGCCCAGCCCTGCTGCCTCGATCGGACCCCGGCAGGCGGCGTTGACCTCGCACGCGAGCGCTCCCGGCCTCGCGGCGGCCCGGCCCGCCTCCTGCGCTGCGAGCATCGCCGCCAGGACATCCTCGTATCCGGGCGGGGGCTCGCCACAGGCGATCGTGCGGCCGAAGTCGGAGCAGTAGCCCTCCACGACCCCGCCGAAGTCGAAGAGCACCACCTCTCCCTCCCGCAGCGGGTCGAGCATGCCCGGGCCACCCGAGTCGAGGCGGCGCTCCCCCCACGTGAAGATGTGGGTCGGAAACGAGGGACAGCGCGAGCCGCGCGCACGCAGCTCCTGCTCGACCGCCGCGACCAGGGCCGTCATCGAGACGCCGGGAACGACCTGCGGGCCGACTGCGTCCATCGTGTCGCGCGCGATCGCGCAGGCAGCGGCCATCAGCTCCAGCTCGGCCTCCGACTTGACGCGTCGAAGGCGGTTGACGAGCGATGACCCCTCGCTCAGCTCCGCGCCGGGGACCACGCGCTGCAGCTCGATCACGGTCTCGGCCCACACGCGCTGCCCGAGGGCGACCCGGCGCAGCTCCGCGAGGCTGCGAACGGCCTCGGCGAACGACGCCCGGCCGTCGCCGTCCTCACTCACCACCTGCGCGCCCGGCGGCGCCACCCCGTCGAGATGGAAGTCGACGACCATGCGCGGGAGGACGAAGACCGGCTCCTGCCCTGGGGCGAGGAAGGCTCCCGCCACCCAGCCGTGCGCGTAGGAGATGTTCCCGAAGCTCGGCAGGTCGCGCTGGATCCCCGTCAGGTATTCCAGGTCGGACGAGGGGGCGACGAAGAGCGCGTCGATCCCGCGTTCGTCGAGCAGTGCACCGAGCCGGTCTCGCCTCGACGCATACTCTTGCTCCGAAATCGCCACGACGCGGAGGATCGCACGCATGGAGCTCATCCACACCTGCTACCGGATCACGGACATCGACCGCTCGGTCGCCTTCTACACCGCCCTCGGGTTCGAGGAGCGCCGGCGCATGCCGATCCGGGAGGAGGCGATCAACGTCTTCATGGGGCTCCCCGGAGCGGGCGACCAGCTCGAGCTGACGTACAACTTCGGCATCGACTCGTACGAGCTCGGCACGGGTTACGGCCACATCGCCCTGACTGTCGACGACATGAACGGGACCCTCGAGCAGCTCGCCGTTCAAGGAATCGAGCCCGAGCGGCCGCCGTATCAGCTGCGCGAGGGCGGCAGCTTCCTCTGCTTCGTCCGCGACCCCGACGGCTACCGCGTCGAGCTGATCGAGCGGTCCAGGTAGCGAAGGGGGCGCGGGAGACCCGCGCCCCCTGCTGGCTAGGAGACCGGGACCGTCGTGAGCGAGAACGCCGCGTGGAGCGGCACCTGGAAGCGGGCGACGCCTGCCGGCCCGGTCGCGATCGTCCCGGCGACCGAGCTCAGCCCGTCCCCGGTCGCGTTCCACAGCGCGAGGTTGAAGGTCGTGTCAGGCGGCAGCCCGCCGATGCTGTACACGGGCGCAGGATCGGCCGACGCCGCATTCAGGTCGCGCCCGTGCGAGTCGAGCCCCATCAGCGTCAGATGGCCGGCCTCGTCCGCATAGCCCGCGATCTCCTTCTCCGCCTGGTCGGGGATGCTCAGCTTCCAGTCGTCCTCGTCCCACGGTGCGACCTGGACGACCTGCCACCCCTGCTGCGTCGTCTGCAGGAGCAGGCGCAGCGCGTGATACGAGGGGAAGAGCGGCCAGCCTTCGGCGGCCGGGCCGATCAGATACCACGCCTCGTTGTAGGTCGTCGTGTACCGGCCCCAGTACGCATCCCACTTCACCGAGCCGGGGAAGCCGAGCTGAGCCGATGCGAGATCGAACCACAGCTGCTGGAACGCGGCGATGTTCGTACGGGAGATCTGTGTGCCGTCCTGCCAGTAGCCTGGATCGGTCGCTGGCTTTCCCGGCATGTTGATGATCCCGCGGATGCCGGATTCGGTGACATAGGTCGGCTTCCTGGCCTCGACGGGTAGCTCCGCGGTGACGATCTGCCGTACGTCCTTGAGTCGGGTCAACATGAACCCGGGATCCCAGTAGTCCCAGTAGATGTGCACCGAGTACGCGTCGAGCACGTCGTTCATGTGCGTGGCGATGTACTGGAACCAGACTCGCTGGTTGTTCCGGATCAGGTCGCCGCCCATCAACTTGATCTGCCCGTCGAGACCCCGCGCGACGAGCTCGTGGTCGAGCGCGCGATAGAGCGCTTCGTACTGCGCCATCGTCACGGCCGTCGAGTTGGGCTCATTTCCCACGGTCACCCACCGAACGGCCGTGAAGCCTTTCACCTCGACGAGATCCTCCAGCACGCCCGCGAAGCGAGCCATCGAGCCGACGGGATTGCCCTTCGCGACGTCGACTGCCTGGTAGGTGATGTTGATCGTCGCGCCCGCCTCCTGGGCCAGCTCGACCGTGTCCACGAACGACTGCAGGTTGCGAACCCGATTCGGCTGCCGCTCCTCGAAGTTGTCGTTGTAGAAGATCCGAACGAGCTGCGGCTCGAGCGCCTTCACCTTCGCCTCGAGGTCTGGGAGGCTCGCGACCGGGGGATTTGTGACCGGCGCGTACACGTGTTGGTTGAACTGGGCTCCATAGCCGCCGAGCGCCTGAACGAGCACGTTCGAGCGGACGAGCTCGTGCTCCGTGACCTCGACCTTGATCTTGCGGGCGTTGTTCGCCTGGTCCGTCTCGAACGGCGCCGCACCGTCGATCGCGACTGTCAGCTCAACCGATGCGGCGCTCGTCAGCTTCACGTCCCTGAACGGAAGCGAGAGGCTGCCGCCGGCCGGGACTGTGACCGTCTGCGGCTCGGCGACCGGAGTCGGGCCGAGCATCAGCTTGACGGTCGCCCTCGCTCCGGTCTCCAGATTGAGCTCGGAGATGTCGGCGACGACGTCGATCGGTCGCGTCGACAGCGTCTGTGGCGGCGCGTGCACGGCCACAACCACGAGGTCGGGACGCAGCCTCACGACCGTCTCGCCGCGGTGGATCGCGGTGCGGACCGGGCTTTGCTCGCGGACATGCGCTTGGGCACTGACCGTCGCACCTCGGTTCAGCAGACCGAGGTCGATCCTGGCAACGCCCCCGGGCGCGGCGACGTCCTTCAGGTTGATGATCCGGTTCGCTTGCTCGTCGGACCCTTCCGGAGCACGGATCTGGACGTGCACGTGCTCGAAGGCCGCCGTGCCCGGCGGCGCTTCGATGTACAGATCGGCCCCCTGCGGTCCCGTCAGTGCAGTCAGCTGCACCGCACCCGCGACGGGCGGGCCGGCGGCGCCTGCGGCTCCAGCCGATCCACAAGCGACCACCACGCAGGCGAGCAGAGCCGGGCGCAGCCAGCGTGTGTCGACAGACCTCATTGCGCTCTCCTCTCACGATTCGGTTGGGCCGAGGGTGACGGCGGGCGCTCACGCGACGCTCACGCCTGGCTAACGCAGCTCCAAGGCCGCGTGATAGAACAGCTATGTGGCCACGCAGCTCGCAAAGCACCTGACGACCGAGGAGCTCGAGTCCGGTCTCGACGAGGTCCTGCGCTCACCCGCGGGCGAGGGCACGGTCGAGCTGATCGTGCGTCGGCCGAGCGTGGACGAGCGCGAGCTGGTCGAGCAGGCAGAGCTCGATCTCGAGCAGGGCCTCGTCGGCGACAACTGGCAGGCGCGCGGCAGCAAGAGCTCCGGCGACGGCTCCTCGAACCGCCTCGCGCAGCTGACGCTGGCGAACGCACGGGCGGTCGACCTGGTCTCCGCGGGCGACCGGGACCGCTGGGCGCTCGCCGGCGACCAGTTCTATGTCGATTTCGACATCTCGGCGGGCAATCTTCCGGCCGGTACGCGGCTCGCGATCGGAACCGCTGTGATCGAGGTAACCGAGCTGCCGCACGACGGTTGCGTCAAGTTCAGCGCCCGCTTCGGCAACGATGCCCACCGCTTCGTGAATACGAAGCAGCACCGCCACCTCAACCTGCGCGGCATCAACGCGCGGGTCGTCGAGCCCGGCACCGTCCGGCGCGGCGATGCAATCCGCAAGCTCTGAGCGTCGCGCGCCGCGCTAGCGCTTCGCTTTGGCGCGGGCCTTTCTGCGTGCCGGTGGGCGCTTGGCACGGACCGAGCCCTTGCTCTTCTTCGCCGCATCGACCGAAGCCCTGAGCGCTGCCAGGAGATCCGACGGCTCCTCCTCTTCCTCGACGGGTGCGGCGGTGATCGTCTCGCCCTTCTGCTTGGCCTTGACGATCGCGAGCAGCGCGTTGCGGTAGGTGTCCTCGTACTGCTCCGGCTGGAATTTGCCGGTGAACTGCTTGATCAGCGCGGTGGCGAGATCGAGCTCCGCCTTCGCGACCTTGTGCTTGCCCGGAGCAAGGTCGTCGGCCGGCCTGATCTCGTCGTGAAAGAACATCTTCTCCAACGAGATCACCCCCTCCCGGACGCGGAGGCAGCCGAGGTGCTGGCGCTCGCGCATCACGTACTTGCCGATCGCGGCGAGCTTGGTCTGCTCCATCGCCTCGCGCAGCAGCGCGTAGACCTTCTCGCTGCCTTCCTGCGGGGCGAGATAGTAGGTGCGCTCGAAATAGATCGGGTCGATCTCCTCGTAGGGGACGAAGTCGGAAATCTCGATCGCCTTCACGCCTTCGGTCTTGACGGCCTCGAAGTCGTCTTCTGTGAGGACGACCAGCTCGTCCTTCGCGACCTCGAAGGCCTTCACGATCTCGTCGTCCGGGACCGGCTTCTCGTCCTTCTTGCAGATCTTCTGGTAGCCGATCCTGCCGCCGTCTGGCTCGTGGATCAGGTTGAAGTGGAGGTCCTGCTCGTCGATCGCGCTGTACATGCGCACGGGCACGTTGACGAGCCCGAAGGAGATCGTGCCGCTCCAGATCGCTCTCGGCATGTGGATGCAACGGTGGATCGATCGTTTCGGTTTCGGAACGCTTGCGTCGCTCTTCGTTTGCGTATGACGGCGTAGCTTGGTGCCATGGCATCGGAATCCGTGAAAGCAGCAACTCCGTGGGGCCCCGCAACCTTGCTGGAAGAGCTGCGGCTCCCGCAGCAAGCGGGCGAGAAGCGGTTCGCCTCGCTCGTCCAACTGCTCGAGAACGGGAAGGGTGAGCGGCTCGTACGGTTCGCGTACGCCACGGACGGCGTCGCGCGACGCGGCCCCGTGACGTTGCGGCTGCGTGATCTGGAGAAGCTGCGCGCTGCGCTCCCGAAGTCCCCCGGGCTGGAGGAGGCGCTGCGGCTCTGAGCTCGCCGCCCGGGTCAGGCGAGCGCCAGCGTCCGCTCCCGCGCGGCGTCGACCAGGGCCGCCAGCAGCAGCGCGCCGTCGCCCGAGCCGAGCAGCGGATCGACCGCGTGCTCCGGATGCGGCATCAGGCCGAAGACGTTCCGTTCCTCGTTGCACACCCCGGCGACGTCGCCGACCGAGCCGTTGCAGTCCTCCGCATAGCGCAGCACCAGCTGGCCCGCGGCCTCGAGCTCCTCGTACAGATCGTCGCCCGCATACCAGCTGCCTTCTCCGTGCTTCACCGGGATCGTCAGCTCCTGGCCGGGTTCGCACCGCGCGGTGAAGAGGGTGTCGGTGCGGTCGACCCGCACACCGACGTCACGGCAGACGAAGTCGAGGTCGCGGTTGCGCCGCAGCACGCCGGGGAGCAGGCCCGCTTCGCAGAGGATCTGAAAGCCGTTGCAGATCCCGAGCACCGGCCCCCCGGCCGCCGCGAGCTCTCGGACGGCGTCGAGCACCGGCGCGAATCGCGCGATCGCGCCGCAGCGGAGGTAGTCGCCGTACGAGAAGCCGCCCGGAAGCACGACCGCGGCCGTATCGCGCGGCAGCGCGTCCTCGGCGTGCCAGACGAGATGCGCATCGGCTCCGAGCGCTCCGAGCGCCCAGGCCGCATCCCGATCGTCGTTCGAGCCGGGGAACACCAGCACGGCGATACGCGGCGCAATGCTCACGCGTCGGTGACCTCGACCTCGAAGCTCTCGATCAGCGGGTTGGCGAGCAGCTCGTGGCACATTCGCTCCACCTCCGACCTGGCCTGCTCCGAGGTGGTTGCATCTAACTCGAGATCGACCAACCGGCCGACGCGCGCCCCGCCCACCGCAAACCCGAGCTTGCGCAGCGACCCCTGCACCGCCTCACCCTGTGGGTCGAGGATGCCCTGCTTCGGCCGGATCAGCACGGTCACCCTCATCGGAGCACGACCTGAGGGTCGGCGAGATAGTCGTCGAACGGAAAGCCCGTCAACAACTCGAAGGCCTCGACGTAGCGCGCGCGCGTGCCTGCGACGACCTCCGCGGGAACCTCCGGCCCGGGATCGGTCTTGTCCCAACCCAGACCCTCGGTGTAGTCGCGTACGTACTGCTTGTCGTAGGAGGGCTGGGGTCGCCCCGGGGCGTACTCGCTCGCGGGCCAGAAGCGCGACGAGTCGGGGGTCAGCGCCTCGTCACCGAGCACGAGGGCGCCCTCCCGATCGATCCCGAGCTCGAACTTCGTGTCCGCGAGGATGATCCCCCTTGCTTCGGCGTGGTCGGACGCGAAGCGGTAGAGGGAGAGAGCGACAGCCTCGGCCTCCTGCCAGCGCGCTGAGCCGACAGCCGCCGCCGCCGCGTCGACATCGATGTTCTCGTCGTGACCGGACTGCGCCTTGGTTGCGGGCGTGACTATCGGCTCGGGAAGGCGTTCGCACTCCCTCAGACCGCCCGGGAGCTCGTGCCCGCAGACCGCGCCGGTGCGGAGGTAATCCTTCCAGCCAGAGCCGGAGAGATAGCCCCGCACGACGATCTCCACGGGGAGCATCTCGAGGCGCGTGCACTCGAGAGAACGCCCGTCCTCGCGCAAGGCGAGCAGGTGGTTGGGTACGAGGTGGCGCGTCCTGGCAAACCAGAAAGCGGACAGACCTGTCAGCACGCGACCTTTGTCCGGAACCTCTGTCGGGAGGATGACGTCGAAGACCGAGATCCGGTCGGACGCGACGAGCAGCAGGCGGTCGTCCTCGAGCGCGTAGAGCTCGCGCACCTTGCCGCTGCCGACGTGGACGGCGGTGTCAGGCATGCGCATGCTCCCTGTGCAAGGCCCGCAGACGCTCGAAGACGACGTCGACGTGCTGCGTGTAGGCGTCCAGGTCGAAGACGGCGTCGAGCTCCACGCCCGCCACTTCGGGATCGTCCCGAACGAGGCCCGGAAAATCGAGTTCCTCGTCCCACGCCCGCATGGCATGACGCTGGACGAGGCGGTACGCGTCGTCCCGCGAGCGGCCCGCTGCGACGAGCGCGAGCAGGAGGCGCTGGCTGAAATAGAGACGGTGACTGGCGTCGAGGTTCTCGCGCATCCGCTCGGCACGGACGACGAGGCCCTCGGCCAGCCATGCGAAGCGGTCGAGCATGTAGTCGACCGCGAGGAAGGCGTCCGGCAGGACGATCCGCTCAGCGGAGGAGTGAGAGATATCGCGTTCGTGCCACAGGGCAACGTTCTCCAGCCCGGTCACAGCGGCGCCACGCACGACGCGTGCGAGACCGCAGATCCGCTCCGAGACGATCGGGTTGCGTTTGTGGGGCATCGCGGACGAGCCCTTCTGGCTTGCGCCGAACGGCTCCTCGACCTCGCGCACCTCGGTCCGCGCGAGGTGACGGATCTCGAGGGCGAAGCGCTCCAGGGACGCGGCCAGCAGAGCGAGGGCGTTCAACACCTCGGCGTGCCGGTCGCGCTGGAGGATCTGGGTGGAGCTCGGCGCGGGCTCGAGCCCGAGCCGCTCACACGCGACCCGCTCGACCTCCGGGTCGGCTGCCGAGTAGGTCCCCACCGCCCCCGAGAGCTTGCCGACGCGCATCCCCTCGAGGGCCCGCGCGACGCGCTGGCGTTCGCGCTCGAGAGCGAACGCCCACCCCGCGAGCTTGAGACCAAAGGTGGTCGGCTCGGCGTGAACGCCGTGGGTGCGTCCGATGGTCACGGTCTCTCGATGTTCTTCCGCGCGCGCAACAACCGCGGTTAAGGCACGGTCGATCCCCGCGATGATCAGCGCGCCGGCCTCGCGGATCTGGAGCGAAAGCGCCGTGTCGAGGACGTCGGAGGACGTGAGGCCGTAATGGAACCACCGCCCGTCCCCGCCGAGCCCTTCAGCGACAGCGTCCACGAACGCAGCGACGTCGTGGTGGGTCCGAGCCTCGATGGCGGCGACCTGCGCCGGTGTGGGGACGACGGCTCGCTCGCGAACGGCAGCGACGGCGTCGCGCGGAACCACGCCGATCTCGGCCCATCCTTCGAGCGCCGCGAGCTCGACCTCGAGCCAGCGCGCCAACCGCGCTTCGTCCGACCAGATCGCCGACATGGCCGGGCGGGAGTAGCGCGGAATCACTCGAGCGAGTCTAGCGCCCGGCTCGGCCGATCGACCGTGCCGTCAGCCGCGTGCTCGGGATGCCGCGAGCGCGATGTCGCCCCGGTACCGAACGCCGGCGAAAGTGATCAGCTCGCAGGCCGCGTACGCGCGATCGCGGGCCTCCCCGATCGTCGCGCCGGTGCCGGTGACGCCGAGAATCCTGCCTCCATTCGTGACCAGCCGGTCGCCGTGCAGCGCGGTTCCCGCCTGGAAGACGAGCGCGCCGGCGGACTCAGCCTCCTCGATCCCCTCGATCGCAGAGCCGCTGTCGGACTGCTCCGGATAGTCGCCGGCGGCCAGCACGACGGTCACCGCGGCATCGTCGGAGGCGGTCAGCTCGACACCGTCGAGGTCGCCGCCGGCCGCCGCGGCGAGCGCGCCGAGGAAGTCGCCCTGCAGGCGGGGCAGGATCGACTGCGTCTCGGGATCCCCGAAGCGGCAGTTGAACTCGAGCACCTTCGGACCCTCTTCGGTCAGCATGAGGCCGGCGAAGAGAACGCCCACGAACGGAGCGCCGCGCCGCGCCAGCTCCTCGACAACAGGAGCGTGAACCAGGTCGACGAGCTCCGCGACGTCGTCGGCGCGCATACCGGGAACCGGAGAGAACGAGCCCATGCCTCCGGTGTTGGGGCCGGTGTCCCCGTCCCCGATGCGCTTGAAATCCTGGGCTGGTGCCAGCGGCAAGACCCGGCTCCCGTCGGCGAGCGCAAACACCGACACCTCGTCTCCGACCAGCAACTCCTCGATCACGATGGGGCCCGGGAACGCCGCGGCCGCCTGCAGCCCTTCGTCGAGCTGCTTGGTGGTCTCGCACACGAAGACGCCCTTCCCCGCCGCCAACCCGTCGACCTTCACGACGCACGGCGCACGCGCGACAGCCAGCGCCTCCGCCGTCGGAACTCCGGCGGCGGCCAGAACCTCCTTCGCGAAAGTCTTCGACCCCTCGATTCTGGCGGCAGCGCGGCCCGGCCCGAAGACCGCCACCCCGTTCCGCCGCAGGAGATCCGCCACACCGGCGACGAGCGGCGCCTCTGGCCCGATGACGACGAGATCGACGTCGAGGCTGCGGGCGAGGCCGAGCAGGCTTTCGCCGTCCTCTGCTCGTACCGGATGGCAGTCCCCGAGGCGTGCGATCCCGGGGTTACCGGGCGCGGCATGCAGCGACCCGAGCCCCGGTGCCTGCGCAAGCTTCCAGGCGAGCGCGTGCTCGCGTCCGCCCGACCCGACCAGGAGCACCTTCACCCCGGCCGAGTCTACTTCCCGCGTTTGACACACGGCAGGGCGGCGCATGAAGCG
>DATLDK010000019.1:0-11920 GCA_035525905.1 Gaiellaceae bacterium
CCGCCGGCCGCCGTGATCTTCTCGCGGGCGGTGGCGGAGAACGCGTGGGCGGTGACGGCGAGCTTCTTCTTCAGGTCGCCGGTACCGAGAATCTTGACGTCCGCCTTCGTGTTCTTGAGCAAGCCCTTCTCGACGAGCGCCTCGATGTTGACCGTGTCGCCGTCGGCGAAGAGCCGGTCGAGGTCGCGCAGGTTGATTGGCTGCGAGTACGTCCGGAAGGGGCCGATCGGCATGGCGTCCGCAGAGGTGTTGCCGCGGAGCTTCGGTGCGCGCATGTCGAGCGGCATCTGGCCGCCCTCGAAGCCGGCCGGCATCTTCTTGGAGCCGGCGCGCGACTTCTGGCCCTTGATCCCGCGGCCGGAATAGCGGCCCTTGCCGGAACCCAGTCCGCGGCCGACCCGCTTGCGATCCTTCCGGCCCTGCGCGGGCTTGAGAGTCGAGAGGTTGAGCTGCTCGTCGGCCATGGCTACTTGTCCACCCGCACGAGGTGGGCGACCTTCCTCAGCTTACCCTGGAGCTCCGGATTGTCCTTGAGCTCGTTCGTCTGGCCGATGCGGCCGAGCCCGAGGGAGCGCAGCGTGCCCCGGTTTTGCGGGTTCTGGCCGATCGCGCTCTTGATCTGCGTAACCTTCACGCCGACTCCTCGATCTCGGTCGTCGCTTCGACCGTCTCGGGAGCGGGAGCGGACTCGGCGGCGGGCTCTTCGACCGCCTCGGCGCGCCACGGCAGCACCTCCGCGACCGTCTTGCCCCGCATCTTGGCGACGTCCTCGGGCCGGCGTAGCTTCTTCAGCCCGTCAACCGTTGCCTTCGCCATGTTGATCGGGTTCGTCGTGCCGAGGCTCTTCGCGAGCACGTCGCGGATGCCGGCCAGCTCGAGCACCGCACGCACCCCACCGCCGGCAATCACGCCGGTTCCCTCGGAGGCTGGCCTGATGAACACCTTGGCGGCGTCGAAGCGGCCGAGGATCTCGTGCGTGACGGTGGTCCCGTGCTTCGGCACGGTGAACAGATTCTTCTTCGCGTCGTCGACGGCCTTCGAGATCGCGAGCGGAACCTCGCGAGCCTTGCCGTAGCCCACGCCGACGCGGTCGACCTCGTCCCCGATCACGACGAGCGCCGTGAACGAGAAGCGACGGCCGCCCTTGACCACCTTGGCGACGCGGTTGATCTCGATCACGCGCTCCTTGAGCTCGCGGACTTCCTCGCGCGCGATCACTTCTCTCTCGACGGTGCTCAAAACTTCAGTCCTCCCTCACGCGCGGCCTCGGCGAGCGCCTTGACGCGTCCGTGGTACAGGTAGCCGCCGCGATCGAACACGACAGCCTCGATCCCGGCCTTCTTGGCAGCGTCCGCGAGCGTCTTTCCGACCTCGGCGGCCTGCTCCGTCTTGTTGCCCTTGAACGACTTTTTCAGCCCGAGCCAGCTCGCGCCCGTGATCGTGCGCCCGTTGTCGTCGTCGATGAGCTGCGCGAAGATGCCCTTATTCGACCGGAAGACCGCGAGACGCGGCCGCTCGGCGGTGCCGGCGACCTTGCCGCGGATCCGGCGGTGACGGCGCTCGCGCGCTTCGCGAGGGGTCGTGACGCTCATGCGCGCTTCCCGACCTTTCTCCGCACGACCTCGTCGACGTAGCGGATCCCCTTGCCCTTGTAGGGCTCCGGCGGACGCACCTGGCGCACCTCGGCGGCGGTCTGGCCGACCTGCTGCTTGTTCGTGCCCTTGACGATCACCTGCGTGGGCGCCGGCACCTCGAAGGTGATTCCGGGCCGTGGCTTGACGACGACCGAGTGCGAGTAACCGACGTTGAGCTCCAGATCCGTGCCGCGGAGCGACGCGCGGTAGCCGACCCCTTGAATCTCGAGGTGCTTCTCGAATCCCTTCGTGACCCCCTCGACCATGTTCGCGATCAGCGTGCGCGTCAGCCCGTGGAGCGCGCGGTCCTCGCCGCGCTCAGTGGGACGGGTGACCAGGAGCTCGCCCTCGTTCTGCTCGATCTTCATCCGCTGCGGGATGACCTGGTCGAGCTCGCCCAACGGCCCGTTGACCTGCACGCGACCGGGGGAGATCGCGATGTTCACGGAGCTCGGGACTTCGATGGGCCGTTTGCCGATGCGACTCATGGGACTACCAGACGAACGCGATCACTTCGCCGCCGATGCCGCGCTCGGCGGCTTGGCGGCTCGTGATCAGCCCCGTTGACGTGGACAGAATCGCGGTGCCGAGGCCACCGAGGACGCGCGGCAGCCTGTCCTTGCGCGCGTACACCCGGCGGCCAGGCCGTGAGACCCGCTTGACGCCCGTGATCACCCGCTGGCGGTTGCGGCCGAACTTGAGCTCGACGACGAGGGTCGAGTACGGCTGCCCCTCGACCTCCACGACGCGGAAGTCCTTGATGTAGCCCTCGTCCTTGAGGACGCGGGCGATCTCCTCCTTGATCCGGGAGGTCGGCATCTCGGCGGTGTCCTTCATCGCCTTGTTGGCGTTCCGGATTCGCGTCAGCATGTCGGCAATCGGGTCGGTCAGCATCCTCGCCCCTCCTACCAGCTGCTCTTCGTCATGCCGGGGATTGCGCCCTGATGGGCGAGCTCGCGCAGGCAGATCCGGCAGAGGCCGAACTTCTTGAACACCGCGCGCGGACGCCCGCAGCGGTTGCAGCGGGTGTAGTTGCGCACCTTGAACTTCTGCGGGCGCTTCTGCTTGACGACGAGAGACGTCTTGGCCACTACTGGTCCTTCCTGTCTTCGTTCGCGAACGGGAGGCCAAGACTGCGGAGGAGCGCGAGCGCCTGCTCGTCCGTCGTGCCGGCCGAGGTGGTGATGGTCACGTCGAGGCCCCGGACCTGCCCGACCGAGTCGTAGTCGATCTCGGGGAAGATGATCTGCTCGCGGACGCCGAGCGAGTAGTTGCCGCGCCCGTCGAAGGAGCCCGGATTGAGGCCGCGGAAGTCGCGGATGCGCGGCAGCGCAATCGACACGAGCCGGTCGAGGAATTCGTACATGCGAGCACCGCGCAACGTCACCTTGGCGCCGACGGCCATGCCCTCGCGCAGCTTGAAGCTCGCGATCGACTTGCGCGCCTTGCGCACCTGGGCCCGCTGGGCCGCGATGATCGAGAGCTCCTCGATCGCGGAGTCGAGCGCCTTCGCGTCGGTCTTCGCGTCGCCGACACCCATGTTGAGCGTGATCTTCTCGATCTCGGGCACCTGCATGATCGACTTGAGGCCGAGCTCCTCCTGCAGCTGCGGACGCAGCTCGGAGTACCGGTCCTTCAGGCGCGGGCTGTAGGTCGCCGTCGCCATCACCGGTCGACCTCCTGCCCGCAGCCGTCGCGCTTGCAGACCCGCACGCGCACCTGCTCGCCCTTGATCTCCTTGACCTTCATGCCGACCCGCGTGGGCAGGCCGCAGACCGGGCAGACGAGCATGACGTTGGAGACGTCGACCGGCGCGGCCTTTTCGATCCGCCCGCCCGGGGACATCTGCGTGCCGCCCATGCGGTTGGAGTCGCGCAGGGGCCGCGGGCGCGTATGCCGCGTCATCACGTTCAAATTCTCGACCAGCACACGGCCGTCGCGCGGGCGCGCCTCGATGATCCGGCCCTGCTTGCCGCGGTCCTTCCCGGCGAGGATCTGGACGAGATCGCCCTTCTTGATCTTGATTTTCGTTGCCATCTCGCTCAGAGCACCTCGGGGGCCAAGCTGACGATTTTCATGAAGTTCTTCTCGCGCAGCTCGCGGGCTACGGGCCCGAAGATGCGCGTTCCGCGCGGGTTGCGCGCGGCGTCGATGATCACCGCTGCGTTCTCGTCGAACGCAATCTGCGTGCCGTCGTCACGGCCGTAGGGCTTCTTCGTCCGGACGACCACCGCCCTGACGACCTCGCCCTTCTTGACCGTACCCTGCGGCGTCGCGGACTTCACGGTACCTACGATCACGTCCCCGACGCGGGCGTAGCGCCGCTTCGATCCGCCCATGACGCGAATGCAGAGGATCTCGCGGGCACCCGTGTTGTCGGCGACCCGAAGTCTGGATTCCTGCTGAATCACTTCGCCGCCTGCACGATCTCGGCCAGGCGCCAGTTCTTGGTCTTCGAGATCGGGCGCGTCTCGATGATCTTGACGAGGTCGCCGAGCTTGGCTTGGTTCTGCTCGTCGTGCGCGTGGAAGCGCTTGGAGCGCCGGACGACCTTCTTGTAGCGACGGTGCGTCTTGATCGTGTCGACCTTGACGACGATCGTCTTGTCACCCTTGTCGGAGACGACCGTGCCGAGCCGCTCCTGGCGACGGCCGAATTCGTGCTCCGGCTTCGGGAGACGGACGATCGGCTTGCGCTCGGTCGCCTGCTCACGCTTGACGCGGCCCTTCTTGGTACTCGGGCGGAGCGCACGGGGAAGGTGCTTGCGCTTCGGCTTGGGGCCGGACTGCGGCGCCGGCGGCGCCGGCTCCGCCGGCTCCGCGAGGGGCTCCTCGGCCGCAGGCTCCTCGGCGACAGGCTCGTCGGCCGGAGCTTCCTCCGCGACGGATTCGGCGACAGGCTCGTCGGCCGGAACTTCGTCAGCGACGGGCTCCTCGGCGACCGGCTCCTCCGCGACGGGCTCCTCGGCGACGGGCTCCTCGACGACGGGCTCCTCGGCGACGGGCTCCTCGACGGGGGCCGCCTCGGCCACCGGTTCCTCGAGCGCAGGCTCAGCCTCGGCCGCAGGCTCGTCCATGGCCTCAGTCGAAGCCATTGCCGCGCCCTCGTCTACGGCAGGCGTCGTCGCCTCCGCTTCGGGAGCCTCGGCGACCGTCTCCTCGACGGGCGTCTCCTCGGTCTTCTTTTTGGTGGGCTTCTTCTCTGCCATTACGTGGTCCCCAGTCTCTGTGCTTTCGAGTCGCGCTCGTGACGGACGGTGAGTATGCGTGCGATCTCGCGTTTTGCCGCGCGCAGGCGGGCGCTGTTGTCGAGCGCGCCGGTCGCGGACTGGAAACGGAGGTTGAAAAGCTCTTGACGGCGCTCGTGGAGCGTCCGCTGCAGCTCGTCGTCGGTCATGTCGCGGAGCGTCCTAGCTTTCAAAGAGATCAGCTTCCTTCTTCACGATCTTGGTCTTCACCGGCAGCTTCTGACTCGCCAGCTCGAGAGCCTCGCGTGCGAGCGGCTCGGCGACGCCGGCCAGCTCGAACATCACGCGCCCCGGCTTCACGACGGCCACCCAGTGCTCCGGAGAGCCCTTGCCGGAGCCCATGCGCGTCTCCGCCGGCTTCGCCGTCACCGACTTGTCCGGGAAAACGTTGATCCAGACCTTGCCGCCGCGCTTGATCTTGCGCGTCATCGCGATTCGGGCGGCCTCGATCTGACGGTTGGTGATCCAGCCCGCCTCGAGTGACTTGATCCCGTAATCGCCGAACTGGACCTCCGTCTGGCCGCGCGAGAGGCCGCGGCGGCGTCCACGGTGCACGCGGCGGTACTTGACCTTCTTCGGGAGGAGCACTAGCCGTCACCCTCCTTGCCCGACTCGTCGAGCTTCGTCTTGTCCTCGGTCTGCACCTTCGGCGTGGTCGAGTCCGGGGCGTCCGCAACCGGCGCCGGAGTCGTCTCGACGACCGGCTCGATCACGGGCTGCTCACGGCCCTCGGCCGAGACGGCGTTCTCGTCGGTGCGGGGCCGCTCGACGTTGTCCTGGCGGCGTGGACGGCTGGTGCCGCTTGCACGCGGCGGACGGCCTGCCGCGGGCTTGCCACCGGCACCGCCCGGCCGGCCGCCGGGACGGCGAGACTTCTTGACGAGACCGAGGCCTTCGCGATCCTGCGACCGGTTCCGACTGCTCTCGCGCGAGGCGCCGAGCCCTTCCGCGGCGCCACCGCGGCGGCGGCGGGCTTGATCCTGGTCGCCGAGACGCGTGTCCTTGCCGGTGGTCATGCCCTCGAAGCCCTCCGGCATGATCTCGCCCTTGTTGATCCAGACCTTGACGCCGATCCGGCCATAGGTCGTCTTCGCCTCGGCGAAGCCGTAGTCGATGTCGGCGCGGATCGTGTGCAGCGGGATACGACCCTCGGTGTAGCGCTCGGAGCGGCTCATTTCGCCGCCGCCCAGGCGTCCACCGCACTGGATCTTGATGCCCTGGGCGCCCGAGCGCATCGCCGAGGCCAGCGAACGCTTCATCGCCCGGCGGAAGCTGACCCGGTTCTGGAGCTGCTCCGCAATGGACTGGGCGACGAGCTTCGCGTCCAGCTCGGGCCGCTTGATCTCGTTGATGTTGATGTGGACGTTCTTGCCCGTGATCGAGTGCAGCTCCTTGCGCAGCGCGTCGACCTCGACCCCGGACTTGCCGATGACGATCCCGGGGCGAGCGGTGAAGATGTCGACCGTGATCCGCTGCTTGTCCTTGCGGATCAGGATGTCGGACAGGCCCGCATGACCGAGCTTCGTGTTGATGTGGTCGCGGATCCGGACGTCCTCGAGGATGTACGTCGGGAACTCCTTCTTCCCCACGTACCAGTTGGACTTCCAATCGTGGATGACGCCGACCCGCAGGCCGCCGGGATGCACCTTCTGGCCCATCAGGCCACCGCCTCCTTCTTCTTCGTCCGCGGCTTCGCAGCGCGCTTCGACTTGTCTGCGGCGGCGGCCGAACCACCAGCTGTCTGGGCCGGAGCCTCGGTCTTGGCCTGACCGGCGGCGCGCGGTGCGCGCGCTTGCCCGGCCTTCGGGTTCTGGGCGAGCTCGATCGTGATGTGGCACGTGCGCTTGAAGATGCGGTTGACGCGACCGCGGGCGCGAGGCTTCCACCGCTTCAGCGTCGGGCCCTCGTTCGCCCAGGCCGACTTGACGATCAAATCGTCGCCGTTCCAGTGCAGCAGCGGGTTCGTCTCCGCGTTCGCGACGGCAGAGCGCAGAACCTTCTCGATGTCGTGCGCAGCCGCGCGCTGCGTGAACGCGAGGATCGTCCGCGCCTCGGGCACGGTGCGGCCGCGGATGTGCGTCAGCACGACGCGCGCCTTGCGAGCCGAGAGCCGGACCCACTTGGCCTCCGCGCGCACCGTCTGCTCCTGTGTCTTGACAGCTGCCACTAACGCCCCTTCTGGACCTTGGCCTGCCGGTCGCCCGCGTGGCCGCGGAAGGTCCGGGTGGGAGCGAACTCGCCCAGCTTGTGGCCGACCATCTGCTCGCTGACGAAGACCGGCACGTGCTTGCGGCCGTCGTGCACTGCGATCGTGTGACCGACCATGTCGGGGAAGACCGTGGACGAGCGCGACCAGGTGCGGATCATCCGCTTCTCGTTGGCGGCATTCATTGCCTCGATGCGGCTCATCAGCCGCGCTTCCACGAAAGGCCCCTTCTTCGAGCTGCGACTCATCTAACGCTTGTCCTTCCCGCGGCGACGGCCGCGAACGATCAGCTTGTTGGATTCCTTGTGCTTCGCGCGCGTCCGCTTGCCGAGCGTGGGCACGCCCCACGGGGTGACCGGGTGGCGGCCGCCCTTCGACTTGCCCTCGCCGCCGCCGTGCGGGTGGTCGACCGGGTTCATCGCCGAGCCGCGCACGCCTGGGCGGATGCCCTTCCAGCGGCTGCGGCCGGCCTTGCCGCCGGACTGGTTCTCGTGGTCTGTGTTGCCCACCTGCCCGACGGTGGCCCGACAGGTTAGCGGCACACGTCGCATCTCGCCCGATGGAAGCCTGAGCACGCCGTAGCCCTCATCCTTGGCGACGAGCTGGACGCTGGCGCCGGCAGAACGGGCCATCTTGGCGCCCTGGCCAGGCTTCAGCTCGACGTTGTGGACCATCGTGCCGGTCGGCATGTTCTCGAGGGGCAGCGCGTTGCCCGGCTTGATGTCGGCGTTCGGGCCCGACTCGACCATGGCGCCGACCCGCAGCCGCGCCGGGGCGATGATGTAGGACTTGGCGCCGTCGAGATAGTGGAGCAGGGCGATTCGCGCCGACCGGTTGGGGTCGTACTCGATCGCCGCGACCTTGGCCGGCACGCCGTCCTTCGTGCGCTTGAAATCGATCACGCGGTAGCGGCGCTTGTGGCCTCCGCCCTGGTGGCGCGTGGTGATACGGCCGGTGTTGTTGCGGCCGCCCTTGCGCTTCAGCGGCTCGGTGAGGCTCTTCTCCGGCGTCGTCTTCGTGACCTCCTCGAAGGTCGAGACGGACATGAAGCGCCGACCCGGTGACGTGGGCTTGTATTTCTTCAGGGCCATTTAGACCTGTGCTCCTTCGAAGATCTCGATCGACTCGCCCTCGCGCACCTGCACGATTGCCTTCTTCCACCCGGGGCGCCTGCCGATGCTGGCGCCGCGGCGCTTCGGCTTGGACTGCACCTTGAGAATGTTCACGTTCTCGACGTGTACCTCGAAGAGCTCCTCGACCGCCTGTCGCACCTGGGTCTTGTGCGCGTCCTTGTGCACCTTGAAGGTGTACTTCCGGTCGCTGATCAGGCTGTAGCTCTTCTCGGAGACGACCGGCGCGAGCAGCACCTCGTTCGGATGGAGTGACACTAGGTCGCCCTCCCCTGGACGAGCGGCAGAGCGGCCTCCGTGATCAGCAGGCTCCTGCCCCAAACGACGGTCGCGACCTCGAGCTCGGACGGCACCGTGACGAGCGTTCGAGGCAGGTTGCGGAACGACTTGATCAGCGTCTCCTCCTCGGGGGTCGCGATCAGCACGAGCGGCGCATCCTTGCCCCACGACTCGACGAGGCCCTTCGCCTGCTTGGTCGAGGGAGCCTCGAAGCCCGACGCATCGATGAGCCCGAGCGTGCCGTTGCCGGCATGCTGCGAGAGAGCGCTCCGAAGCGCCGAGCGCCGCGCCTTGCGGTTCACCTTCACGTCGAAGCTACGCGCGATCGGGGCAAAGACGACGCCGCCGCCGGTGAACTGCGGCGCGCGGGTGGTACCTGCGCGCGCACGGCCTGTGCCCTTCTGGCGCCACGGCTTTGCGCGGCCGCCGGCGACGAGGCCACGCGTCTTGGCGCCCCGGGTGCCGGCGCGGCGAGCGTTGAGCTCGGCCCGCACCGTCTCGTGCACGAGGCTCGCGTTCACGTCCGCGGCGAAGACAGCTTCGTCGAGGGCGACGTCCTTTGCGGTCGTCCCACCGAGGAGCTTTGCCTTGGGAGCGGCCATCACTTCGCCTCCCGGATCTCGACGATGCCGGTCTTCGGGCCCGGAACGGCACCCTTCACGAGCAGCAGGTTGCGCTCGGCATCGATGTCGTGGATGACGAGCCCAGGCTGCGTGATGCGCACGCCGCCCATCCGGCCCGGCATCTTCTGGCCCTTGAACACGCGCGAGGGCGTCGCCGACGCGCCGATCGAGCCGGGCTTGCGCACGTTGTGCGAGCCGTGCGAGACGGGGCCGCGGTGGAAGTTGTGCCGCTTGATCGTGCCCTGGAAGCCCTTGCCGATCGAGATTCCGGCGACCTTGACCTTCTCGCCCGGGGCGAACGCCTCCACGGTGACTGCTTCGCCGACCTGGAGCTCGCTCTGGCCACGGAACTCGACCAGATGCCGATGCGGCGCCGCGTTCGCCTTCGCGAGATGGCCGAGCTCCCCCTTGGAGAGCTTTCGCTCGGCGACCTCGTCGAACGCCAGCTGCACGGCCTCGTAGCCGTCCGTCTCGTTCGTCTTGATCTGGGTCACCGGGCACGGACCGGCCTGAATCACGGTCACGGCCGTGATCTGGCCGCTTTCCGGATCGAAGACCTGCGTCATGCCCAGCTTCCTGCCGAGGATTCCCTTCATCAGAGCTTGATCTCGATGTCGACGCCTGCTGGGAGATCGAGGCGCATCAGCGAATCCACGGTCTTCGGCGTCGGGCTGTGGATGTCGATCAGCCGCTTGTGCGTGCGCACCTCGAAGTGCTCCCGCGAGTCCTTGTCCTTGAACGGGCTTCGGATCACGCAGTACACGTTCTTCTCGGTGGGCAGGGGCACAGGGCCGGTGATCGTCGCACCGGTGCGCTGGGCGGTCTCCACGATCTGGGATGCGGAGCGGTCCAGCTGCTGATGGTCATAGCCCTTGAGCCTGATGCGGATCTTCTGCTGCGCCACGTCTCCTCTTCCTACTTGGTGATCTTCGTAACGACGCCCGCACCCACCGTGCGACCGCCCTCGCGGACCGCGAAGCGCAGGCCCTCGTCCATGGCGATCGGCGCGATCAGCTGCACCGTCATCTGGGTGTTGTCGCCCGGCATGACCATCTCCTGGCCTTCCGGAAGGGTGATCTCGCCCGTGACGTCCGTCGTGCGGAAGTAGAACTGCGGGCGGTACTTGGAGAAGAACGGCGTGTGGCGGCCGCCCTCGTCCTTCGAGAGCACGTAGATCTCGGCATCGAAGTCGGTGTGCGGCGTGATCGAGCCCGGCTTCGCCAAGACCTGGCCGCGCTCGATCTCCTCCCGCTTGACGCCGCGGAGCAGTGCGCCCGCGTTGTCGCCGGCTTGAGCAGCGTCCAGCGTCTTCTGGAACATCTCGACGCCGGTCACGACCGTCTTCTCGACCTTCTCGTGGATGCCGACGATCTCGACCTCGTCGCCGATCTTGATCGCGCCCTGCTCGACCCGGCCGGTGACGACCGTGCCGCGTCCGGTGATCGTGAACACGTCCTCGATCGGCATCAGGAACGGCTTGTCGATCTCGCGGGTCGGCTCCGGGATGTACGAGTCGACGGCCTCCATCAGCTCCAGGATCTTCGGCGTCCACTCCTCGTCGCCCTCGAGCGCCTTCAGCGCCGAGACGTGCACGATCGGGATGTCGTCACCCGGGAAGTCGTACTTGGAGAGGAGCTCGCGCACCTCCATCTCGACGAGCTCGAGCAGCTCGGGGTCGTCGACCATGTCGGCCTTGTTCAGCGCGACGACGATGTACGGCACGTCGACCTGCTTCGCGAGCAGGATGTGCTCCCGCGTCTGCGGCATCGGGCCGTCGGCCGCCGAGACGACCAGGATCGCGCCGTCCATCTGCGCCGCGCCGGTGATCATGTTCTTGATGTAGTCGGCGTGACCGGGGCAGTCGACGTGGGCGTAATGCCGGTTCGCCGTCTCGTACTCGACGTGCGCGGTGTTGATCGTGATCCCGCGCTGGCGCTCCTCGGGAGCCTTGTCGATGTCGTCGAACGCGACCGCCGTTCCACCGCCGGACTCGGCGAGCACCTTCGTGATCGCGGCGGTCAGCGTCGTCTTGCCGTGGTCGATGTGACCGATCGTGCCGACGTTGAGATGCGGCTTGTTGCGGTCGAACTTCTGCTTGGCCATTCTGGTCTCTCCTCCGTCTCTCTCTACGAACCTGTTGAGTGCGTGTCGACGATGTCCGCGGCGATGGAGCCCGGGACCTCCTCGTAGCGATCGAACTGCATGCTGAAGGTGGCGCGCCCCTGCGTCATCGAGCGCACGTCGGTGGCGTAGCCGAACATCTCGGACAGCGGCACGATCGCCTTGATCGTGGTGGCGTTGCCCATCGGAGTCATCTCCTCGATGCGCCCGCGGCGGCTGTTCAGGTTGCCCATCACGTCGCCGAGGAAGTCCTCCGGCGTGACGACCTCGACGCTCATCACCGGCTCGAGCAGCTTCGGCTTGGCGCGCTTCATCGCCTCCTTGAAGGCCATCGAGCCCGCGATCTTGAAGGCGCGCTCGCTCGAGTCGACGTCGTGGTAGGAGCCGTCGATCAGCTCGACCTTGACGTCGACGACGGGATAGCCGGCGAGGATGCCCGAGTTCATGGCCTCCTGGATGCCCTCGTCGATCGGCTTGATGTACTCCTTCGGGATCTTGCCGCCGACGATCTTGTCCTCGAACTCGTAGCCGGCGCCGGGCTCCTGTGGGAGCAGGTTGATGACGGCGTCGCCGTACTGTCCGGAACCGCCGGTCTGGCGCACGAAGCGCCCCTGGATCTTCTCGGCAGGCTTCCCGATCGTCTCGCGGTAGGCGACCTGCGGACGGCCGACGTTCGCGTC
>DATLDK010000025.1:0-36782 GCA_035525905.1 Gaiellaceae bacterium
AGGCGAGGGGGGCCTGCCAAAACAGGCCCCCCTCTCCCGAACGCTCCTTTCTGGGCCAAACGGCTCAACCGTCGAGACGGCCGCTCCGTCTGGAGGGGGAGAGGAGTCGCGTTCGGTACTCATAGCTATCGCACATTCCAGCCCACGATGCCAGGGCGCTACACTGAATTCCGTGAAGGAAACCGGCACGATGCGCGTAAAGAGCGGCCTCGCCGAGATGCTCAAGGGCGGCGTCATCATGGACGTCGTCAACGCGGAGCAGGCGAAGATCGCCGAGGACGCCGGCGCGGTCGCGGTGATGGCGCTCGAGCGCGTCCCCGCGGACATCCGTCGGGACGGGGGCGTCTCCCGTATGTCCGACCCCGCGATGATCCAGGAGATCCAGGAGGCCGTGACGATCCCGGTGATGGCGAAGTGCCGCATCGGCCACTTCGTCGAGGCGCAGATCCTCCAGGCGCTCGAGATCGACTACATCGACGAGTCCGAGGTCTTGACCCCGGCCGACGTGGCGCATCACGTGGACAAGTGGGCCTTCGAGATCCCCTTCGTCTGCGGCGCGACGAACCTCGGCGAGGCGCTGCGGCGCATCGCGGAGGGCGCGGCGATGATTCGCACGAAGGGCGAGGCCGGGACGGGCGACGTCGTCAACGCCGTCACGCATATGCGGGCCGTCTTCGGCGGCATCCGCCGCCTGGGCTCCCTGCGCGGCGAGGAGCTCTATGCCGAGGCAAAGGAGCTGCGGGCGCCGTACGACCTCGTCAGCTGGGTGGCGGAGAACGGCCGCCTGCCCGTGGTCACCTTCACCGCCGGCGGGATTGCGACGCCCGCCGACGCGGCGCTCTGCATGCAGCTCGGCGCCGACGGTGTCTTCGTCGGCTCGGGCATCTTCAAGTCCGGCGACCCGGCGCTCCGGGCCAAGGCGATCGTCGAGGCGACGACCCACTACCGGGACGCCGACATCCTCGCCCGCGTCTCGGCGGGCCTGGGCGAGGCGATGGTGGGCATCTCCACCGCCGAGCTCGCCCCCGAGCAGCTGCTCGAGACGCGCGGCTGGTAACGCTCCGTCCGGCGTAGCCGCCAGGCTGCGCACGTGGATGTGGAGCAGCTGCTTCCGGCTGACGCGCTGAGGCCACGGTGGTCGAGCGCGAGCGCTCTCGTCTATCTGGGGGGCTTCGTCATCCTGGCCGCGGTGTCGGCGCTCCTCGGGATCCTGAGTGACGACCACGGCGACTGGGCTCTCGTCGGCTACAGCCTGCTCGCCTGCGCTGCGGCCTTGGTCCTCGCGCTCGCGCTCGAGCAGTCGGGCCGGGCTGTGGGGGCGGGCGTGCTCGCGACCCTCGCCGTTGTCTTCTTCACGCTCTTCGTCGCGGGGCTCGAGGACGGGCTGGGGATCCTCGACTTCGACATCGACGACTACCAGCCGGCGACGCTCGTGGTGGAGGGGCTGGCGATCGCCGCTTCGCTCGTCGCGCTTCGCCGCTTCCGAGCGCCGCTGCTCGTGCTGCCGATCGCCGTGACGATCTGGATCACAGTCGTCGACCTCGGCTCGATCGCCTCGTGGGGCGACGCCGGCGAAGTGCTCTCGCTGCTCACCGGCGCCGCGCTGATGGCAGCGGGAGTCGCGGTCGACCGCGCCGGGCGCGACCCGTTCGGCCTCTGGCTCCACCTCGTCGGCGGCATCGCCTTCGGCGGCGCCGTCCTCGCCCTGGTGGGAAGCGACGTCACCTGGGTTCTGGTCGGCCTGCTGTCGCTCGTCTACGTCGCAGTCGCCTATCTGCTGGCCAGATCGAGCTACGCAGTCCTCGGCACGATCGGCATCCTCGCAACGACGACCTACTTCACCCTGGACGGCTTCTCAATCCTCGGTGCCTTCCTCCCGTTCGGGTCTGGTCAGATCGACGAGGGCCTAGACCCATGGCAAGTCGCGCTGTCGTTCGTCGCTGCAGGTCTCGTGATCCTGCTCCTCGGGATAGTCGAGGAACGGGTAACCGCGCTCCGGCGCCCCTGAGGCGTACCTACAATCAAGGGGTATGAGGATCGGAGTCCTTGCAGTCCAGGGCAACTTCCGCGAGCACGTGGCGATGCTGCGCCGGCTCGGCGCGGACGTGGTGGAGGTACGGCTCCCCGGGCAGCTCGACGACCTCGACGGTCTCGTCATCCCGGGCGGAGAGTCGACTGCGATCACGCGGCTGATGAGCCTCTACGGGCTCGAGGAAGCGATCCGGAGCTTTTCGGAACCCGTGTTCGGCACGTGCGCGGGGATGATCCTGCTCGACCGTGCCCATCTTGGCCTCGTCGACGTCGATGTCGAGCGCAACGGCTACGGGCGGCAGGTGGCGAGCTTCGAGGCCGATCTCACGCTCGCGGGCGAGGACGAGCCGCTCCGCGGAGTCTTCATCCGCGCGCCGCGCGTCACCGACGCGGGGCCCGAGATCGAGGTGCTCGCGAGCCACGAGGGCTCCCCGGTGTTGCTCCGCCAGGGGCGTTTCCTCGTCTCCTCGTTCCACCCCGAGCTGACGGGCGACACGCGGGTGCACGAACGTTTCCTCGATCTCGTGCGAGAGGAGACCGGTGTCCGGGCATAGCAAGTGGTCGACGATCAAGCACAAGAAGGGTGCGGCAGACGCCAAGCGCGGCCAGCTCTTCACGAAGCTCTCGAAGGCGATCATCGTCGCCGCCAAGGAGGGCGGCCCGGACCCGGCCGCGAACCTTTCGCTCCAGAACGCGATCGAGAAGGCCAAGTCGTACTCGATGCCGAAGGACACGATCGAGCGGGCGATCGCGCGCGGCGCGGGCACCGACGCCGACGCAGCGGTCTTCGAGACGATCGTCTACGAGGGCTATGGGCCCGACGGGGTCGCAGTCCTCGTGGAGGCGCTGACCGACAACCGCAACCGGACCGCGTCGGAGGTCCGGCACACGTTCACCAAGAACGGCGGCAACCTCGGGACGACCGGTGCGGTCGCCTGGCTCTTCGAGCGCCGCGGCATCGTTCTCGTCGACGCGGCCGGAGTCGACGAGGACGAGCTGACCCTTGCCGCTGCCGAGGGCGGAGCGGAGGACGTCGAGCTCGACGGCTCGGTCTTCGAGGTCTCGAGTGCGCCGGAGGATCTCGCCGCGGTGCGCCAGGCGATCGAGGACGCCGGGATCAAGGTCGAGTCGGCCGAGCTCTCGATGGTTCCGAAGACCACGGTCGAGGTGGCGGAGGAGCCCACTGCGAAGAAGCTGATCCGCCTGATCGAGGCGCTGGAGGAGAACGACGACATCCAGGGCGTCTACGCGAACTTCGACATCCCCGAGCAGGTGCTCGAGGCCGTTGCCGGTTAGGGGCTAGTCCCCGATGCGCACGGGCTCGTTCACCTTGTCGAGCCCGAGGTCGAAGGAGAAGCGAGCCCCGACCACGTCGTCGCCGATCGCGTCGCGTAGATCGGCTGGCACGTCTGCGCCGAGGGAGAAGTCGAGCGCGAGCTTGCGGAGGAGACGGTCCTCCTTCCCCGTCAGCAGCTCGAAGCTCGAGTCGTCCACGGCGTCGGCGACCTCCTTGCGCTGCTTCGCGGTCAGCACGACGTCCTGCTTCAGAGCTCCGGAAAGGGCGGACAGGCCGGCCATTGCGGCGGCGACGTCCAGGTCGGCCGTGACCTTGTCGGTGTCGTTCGGCCCGTCGGAGAGCTTGGGATCGACGATCCACTTCTCGAAGCCCAGGGTCCTCAGTCCGCCGGCTCCGAGCAGCGAGCCGGAGGAGCGCAATTCGCTCAGCTGGGACTCCGTGAGGTCGGTGCGCTTCCCGGCGCGCTCGATCCAACCGCTGCCGTCCTCCTCGAGCACGAGCCGGACCGTGTCGTCCCGGCCGCCGGCGATCTGGGTGTATTTCACGTCCGCGAGCGGAAACTTCCCGTCGCCGGCAAGCTCGACCGGGCCGCGGATGTCGTAGCCGAACTCCTCGCCGTCCTTGGGCGCCATCCGCACCGAGACGGAGAGCACACCGCTCTCGATCTCGTCGAGATTGGCCGCCGTGCCCTGGAGCGCGGGGCCTGCCGGTCCAGCCTCTCCCGCGCAGCCGGCCAGAACCAGCACGGCGCCGAGCGTTGGGAGGAGGAGCCTCACGGGGTCGTAGTCGTCGGCGGCGGAGTCGTCTCGGTGGAGACCGGCTCCGTCGTCGTCGTCGTCTCGGTGCTCTCAGTCGTGCCGGTCGTGGCGCTCCCGGTCGTCGGGTCGGTCGTCGAATCGGTCGTCGGCTCTGTCGTCGTCTGGGCCGGTGGGTGGGGCGGCGCCGGCCGTTCGGTCGTCTCGTCCTCCTCGGCGTCTACGTCCTCCCCCTCATCCGCGTCGGGGTCGGCGCGCCGGGAGACGAGCTGGGTCTTCAGGACCGTCCGGAGCCGCTGGGCCAGCTCCTGGGTCTTCGCGTGGAATTCCTCGAGCGTGTACTCCTCGTCCTTCAACGCCTTGAACTCGCGGAGGATCAACCGGAGCTCGCGCTTGCCCGCCACGGTGAGCCCCACCGATGGGTCGTCGACGCCGATTACGAACTGGAACGCGGCGGAGAAGGTGTTGCAGAGGCTGCAGCCCTCGTTGATCGAGACCGAGTAGTTCTCGGGCACGACCGTGCTTGGCGACCCTGAGACGAGAACGATCTGGATCGCGATCGCAGTCGTTTGGCAGCGCTCGCAGCTCGCGTACGCGACTGCAGCATTCTGGTTGTCCACGACCTCGCCGAGCACCTTCTTGATCGAGAACGCGAACTTGAAGAGGGACGAGTCGTCTTTCGTGTTGACGGCGATGGCGCTGTTGTCGCCGCCGGCGTCCTCGGCGCCAGCGTGGGCCGGTAGCCCGAGGACGAATGCCAGGGCGGCGAGCAGAAGTGCAAGGCGTCTGGTCATGGCGTCGTGGTCGTCGTGGTGCTCGTGGTCGTGGTGCTCGTTGTGCTCGTGGTCGTCGTCGTCACGGTGCTCGTCGTCTCCGTCGGCGTGGTCGCAGCCGGGGTCGTCTCAGGTGGAACGGTCGAGGTGGTCTCGGTGGATGCGGTCTCGGTGGTGGTCGTCGCGGTCGGCTCGGTCGCGGTGTCCGTCGTCGCGCCAGGCGAGGTCGAGACGGGGGCCGGGGCGGGGGTCTGGTTGTCCTCCTCGGACGGGAGCTGCGCGCCGCCGGACCGAACCGTCGGTGCGCCGCCGAGATCCTGCTCACGTTGCTTCGTCAGGGCAGGGCGCCCGCTGGAGATCGAAGAGAACTGCTTGATGCCGCCCTGTACGGTTCCGCGCTCATCGGCCTGGATCGGACGGTATTCGCCGTTCGGGTAGAGCACGTACGCGGCGAGGCCCGCGATGGCGACAGACGACGCCAGCACGAGGGACCGTCGTAGCGGCGCGCCTTCAGACCAGTTCCACGCGCCGTGGCCGATCCGGCCGACGACCCGACTGATCGAGTAGGTGATCCCGAGCAGCGGGAGCACCAGCGCGATCGACTGGACGACGGCGAGGGCGACGTTCCCGGCGCCGCCTTCCTGCAGCTTGTCCCACTGGAGCCCGAGGGAGTCCCAGGCGGTCGCGAGCATCCGCGGTGCGTTGAAGATCATCATTCCGAAGACGACGAGCAGCACGGGGATCAGAAACAGAATCCACCCGAGCGTGACGCGGCGCACCCACGGCTTCAACTCCTCGACTGCGTCCTCGTTGTCCTTGCCGGGAAGGGCGCTCTTCAGGGTGGGCTTGATCCGGTTGAACATGTCCGGCACGCCTGTCAGGTCGCTGAGGATGTAGTAGCCGTCGAGCCTGAGGAACGGCAGCAGCTGCTGGAGGATCTGCATGTGCTGCACGAGGATCAGTACGAGCAGCGGCTCGAAGCCCGTCACGAAGTACGCGGCGGTGACGAGCAGGACGAAGACGCAGTTGAAGTAGATGCCGCCCAGGTCGACTCGGAGCCGGCCGCCGCGCCCCAGCCGGTAAGCGTCGGTGACATCCGTGTAGAAGGCGGGCCAGACGATGTAGATGCCAGCGCCCATGACGCCAGGCTCCGCACCCCCGTAACGGGTCGCCGTCGCGTGGCCGATCTCGTGCAGGGCCGTGGCCAGGACGACCAGGCCGAGCACCATCAGCAACAGGATCGGGTTGTAGGCGAGCTGGCGCAGCGGCTGTGCGACGCCGTGGAAGGCGAAGAACCAGACGTCGATCGCGATCAGCGTGCCCAGCACGAGCAGGATCGAGACCGGATAGAACAGCGGGTAGAAGGCCGTCGTCAACGCGTGCGTGACGGATTTCGGAATCAGGGCGGCGCGGAACTTGAGCGCGAGGAGCGGGTCGTCCTTCTCCATGGACGGGCTCGAGCCGTCTGCTTGCGTGACGATGCCGAGCGGCCGCAGCTTCTCCTCGACGAGGTACTGCGTGTCTTCCGCCCCGACCTCACGCTCGATCTGTTCGGAGAGCGCAGAGGCGATCTCGGGGTAGCCGCGCGTCCCGTCGATCTGCTCGGCGAGCGCATAGAGCATGCGTGGGAGCTGCACCATCTGCCCGTCGGCGAGCCGCGCGATGTACGGCGCCTCCTTGTAACCGGACTCCTGGTACTCGCCGACGAGCTCGATCCCCTCCGCCAGCCTGGGCGGCTGCCCGTTCACGGGCGCCTGAGGCTGCTCCGTCTCGGGCTTCTGGACCTGCGTCGGCTCTTCGGTCGTTGCGATGGTGCTCCCCCTGGAAAAGTGATGGAGGGGCGGCGACTGCCGCCCCTCCATGGCCTCGAACCTAGTTGCTCTGGTCGATGTCGACGTCCTGTGTCGCGTTCGCGTACGCGACAGAGTTGTCGGACAGAACGTTGGCGGCGACGGCAGCGTTCACCGGCGCGGCGAGGTTCGCGCTGATCAGCGACATGGCTGCCCGCTCGGGCAGCGGCTCGCCGGCCAGCTCGTCGAGGTCCTCGCGTGTGAGCTTGCGGTACTCGTCAGACATGGTTTTGGCCCCTTTCGTGTTAGTTGGACTGATCGATGTCGGCGGTCTGCGTAGCGTTCGCATACGCCACCGAGTTGTCGCTCGCGACGTTCAGCGCGACGGCCAGGTTGACCGGCGCGGCGACGTTCGCGTTGATCAGCGACATGGCTGCCCGCTCGGGCAGCGGCTCGCCCGCGAGCTCGTCGAGCTCCTCGCGGGTGAGCTTCTTGTGGTCGCTCATCGCTAGTTCGACTGATCGATGTCGGCGGTCTGCGTCGCGCTCGCGTACGCAGTCGAGTTGTCACTCAGCGCGTTCAAGGCCACGGCAGCGTTGACCGGGGCAGCGACGTTCGCATTGATCAGTGACATGGCGGCGCGCTCCGGGAGCGGCTCGCCGGCGAGCTCGTCGAGCTGCTCGCGCGTCAGCTTCTGGTGGTCACTCATGTGGAACCCCCTAGTTGCTCTGGTCGATGGGCGTGGTCTGTGCGGCGTTCGCGTACGCGACCGCTCCGTCGGACAGGACGTTCGCCGCGACGGCGGCGTTGATCGGAATCGCAATGTTCGCGTTCACGAGCGACATCGCGGCTCGCTCGGGGAGCGCCTCGCCGGCGAGCTCGTCGAGCTCCTCGCGGGACAGCTTCTTGTGGCTCTCTTCGGACATGCTTTCCTCCTTGTTGTGCCTGCTCAGGACGCTTCCACGGCGTCGGGGGGCTCGACCGGCAGGGTGTAGATCCCGCCGTCGCCCGTATCGATGATCGACATCACCTCGCGCGGCGGAAGCTGCTCGCCGTTCTGCTGCTCGAGCTCTTCTCGCGTGAGCTCCTTGTCCTGCTCGCTCATCGTTCCCCCTTGGTTGCCTTCCGTGTTGCAACGAACAACGCCGTCCAACGGTTGCGTCAGGCGGGGTTCGAGCCGTTTCGCTTGTCCTCGGACGACGTGGAGTCGGCTGTCGGGCGCTGCGTCGAGGAGACGTGCGTGGCCTTGCCGCGCTCACCGACATTGGCCGCGATGACGGTGTGAACGTCGCTGTCGACGTTCGCTCCGCCGCTCGAGCGACGAATCCGTTCGTGGATCACCTTGCGGATGGTCACGTGTTGTCGGTGCCCGGCGCGTGAAAAGCGAAAACAGTGGTGACCCACCCCGTTACCGAGGTGACTCTGCAGCCGCCTAGAGCCAGCCCTGCGTCCGGGCGATCCGACAGAGAGCGCGCCGCTTCGCATGTGCAGGAAGGCTCGTGAGCCCGGTCTTCAGGTACACACGGCGGAGAGCGGCCTTGACGGACTGGGCCGCGTCCGGTGTACCGAGCGTGGCCGCGATCTGCTCGTTCGACGGCAGCGTGTCGACCGTCTCGGCGCTCACCCAGGCGCCACAGAGCGCGCGGACGACCTGGAGCTGGAACGGCGACAGCGGCGCAGCGCCGGGCGGAAGAGGCTCGTGCTCGTCGGTGCGGTCAGGATCTCCGCCCTGGGCCGGCCAGGAGAACATCAGGATCGCGGCCCCGACTCCGATCTTGTCTCCGTGGCGGAGCGGGAGCGGCGATCCGAAAGGAATGCGTTCGGCGTTCACGAACGTCCCGTTCGCGCTTCCGCGGTCCTCGATCAGCCACCGCTCCTCGACGAACGTAAGGACGGCGTGGCGCCTGCTGACCGTCTTTTGGGCGAGGACGATGTCGTTGTCCGGGTCGCGGCCGATCGTGAGGGCATGCCGAAGCGGATGCTCGACTCCCTCTGCGACGACCACTCCGGACGAGTCCATTCGCACATCTTCCCGTCCGCAGGCGAGTGTGAACAACCTGGAAGGAACGTCCGATCGCCTGCCTAACCTCTCCACGTGAGAGTTCTCGGCATCGATCCAGGGACGGCTGCATGCGGGTACGGGATCGTCCAAGAAAGCGGAGGCCGTATCAGGTCGCTCGACCACGGGTGGTGGCAAACCCCCGCGCGGGAGCGCCCGGAGCTTCGGCTCAAGACGATCTTCGAGCGGGTGCAGGAGCTCATTGCGGCGCACGCGCCGGACGCCGTCGCAGTGGAAGAGTCCTTCGTCGGAGCAGATGCCCGCACCGCGCTCTCCGTCGGTCAGGCGCGCGGGGCGGTGCTCGTCGCCGCCGCGGTGGTCGGCGTCGCCTGCGTTGAGTACCCGCCGGCCCGGGTGAAGCAGGCCGTGTGCGGCTACGGCCGCGCCGAGAAGGCTCAGGTCCAGCGGATGGTGCGCACGATCCTCGCGCTCGACGTCGACCCGACGCCGAATCACGCCGCGGATGCCCTCGCCGTCGCGATCTGCCACGCGCTGGCGCCGCCGCTGCTGCGGATCGCAGGTTGAAGTGAGCAGGCCATGATCTCGCGGTTGCGCGGCCAGCTCGCCGGTCGCACTCCCGATGGCTTCGTTCTCGACGTCAACGGGGTCGGCTACCTGCTCGCCGCCACGCCGGGCGCGGTTCGCGCCGCCGAGCGCCCGGGCGAGGTCGTTGTCGAGACGTACCTGCACGTCCGCGAGGACGCACTCCACCTGTACGGCTTCGCCGACGCCGGCGAGCGGCAGCTTTTCCTGCACCTGCTCACGGTGGCCGGGATCGGGCCCAAGGTCGCGCTCGCGATCGTCTCCGGTTCCCCGTCCGCCGATCTGCGCCGCGCCATCGTCCTTCAGGACACGGCCCGCTTCCAGGCCATCCCGGGGGTCGGCAAGAAGACGGCCGAGCGCATCGTGCTCGAGCTGAAGGAGAAGCTCGGCGCCGAAGACCCTGTACCGATCTCGAGCGCCGCGGGAACGTCCACGCACCTGACCGCGCGGGACGCGCTCGTCGAGCTGGGCTGGTCCGTGGTCGAGGCCGAGCAGGCTCTGGCGCCGATCGACCCCGGCCTTCCGGCAGAGGAGCGGGTGCGACTCGCGCTGAGGCAGGCCGCGTGAGCGCGGTAGCCGCGGAGGTGCTCGGCCCGGACGAGGAGGAGCTTGAGCGCACGCTGCGGCCGCGCCGCCTGGACGAGTTCGTCGGCCAGGAAGGGGTCAAGGAGCAGCTGGCGATCGCGCTTGCCGCGGCGAAGGCCCGCGGCGAGGCGCTCGACCACGTCCTGCTCGTCGGCCCGCCCGGCCTCGGCAAGACCACGCTGGCGCAGATCATCCGCGAGGAGCTCGGTGTCGGCATCCGCACGATCGCCGGCCCGGCGCTCGAAAAGAAGGGCGACATGGCGGCGATCCTGACAGCGCTCGAGTCGAAGGACGTTCTCTTCGTCGACGAGATCCACCGCATCAACCGGTCGATCGAGGAGATCCTCTATCCGGCGCTCGAGGACTTCCGGCTCGACATCATCGTCGGGCAAGGCCCCGCGGCACGCACGCTGACTCTCGACCTGCCGCAGTTCACGCTCGTCGGCGCGACGACGCGCACTGGTCTGCTGACGACGCCGCTGCGCGACCGCTTCGGGCTCACCTTCCGTCTCGGCTACTACGAGCCGGAGCAGCTGACCGCGATCGTGCGGCGCTCCGCCGGCATCTTCGACATCGCGATCGACGACGAGGCGGCGACGGAGATAGCAAGCAGGTCCCGAGGCACGCCGCGCATCGCGAACCGGATCCTGCGGCGCGTGCGGGATGTCGCCGAGGTGCGCCACCAGGGCGTGATCACCACTGCGGTCGCCCGGGAGGCCCTCCAGCTGATGGAGATCGACGCCGAGGGGCTCGAGGGGACCGACCGAGACCTCCTGCGCGCGATCGCGTTCAAGTTCGACGGTGGCCCGGTGGGCCTCTCGACGCTCGCAGTCACGCTGGGGGAGGAGACCGACACGATCGAGGACGTCTACGAGCCCTACCTGCTCCAGCTGGGTTTCCTCCAGCGCACGCCTCGCGGGCGGTTGATCACGAAGCTCGGCCGGGCTCACATAGCCGCGCCGCCTGCGCCCGAGCCGTCGGCGCTCTTCTAGGGACCTGTAATCCGACGCGGCCCTGCGGGCGTCTTGATGAAGACCTGCCAAGAGTGGTACGCGAAGTAGATCCGCTCGTCGCGCCGCATCTGTGCCGCGAACCGTACGACCGCGTCGACATAGGCGTTCGAGTGGTTGTACGAGTAGAGCGCTCGCCGGACATCGCGCGCCGCGCCGGACGCGCGCAGGTAGTTCGCCGCGCCGAGGATCGCGTCGTGCGGATCGTCGACGTCGCCCCCGAGCCCGTAGCTCCGCCACGTCGCTGCCAGGAACTGCATCGGGCCCTGGGCGCCGGCGCTGCTCGCCGACTTCAGCCTTCCGAACCCCGATTCGACGAAGTTGACCGCGGCGAGGACCTCCCAGTCGACGCCGAAGCGGCGCTCCGCTTCGCGGTACCAGCGCAGGAGCGATGCTGCGGGGGCCGGAGGCCCGGTTCGGAACGCGTTCGGCGGTAACCGCGTCGGCGGGGTCAGGTTCACGAGCCTGCGCCGAGCGGCGAGGGTCTCGCGCGCTTCGCGGCTCAGCAGGGGCCAGGCGCGCCGGCCCAACTCCTCGTCGTAGGTCAGCGCGAGGAAAAGCCGCTGCTGATGGAGCGCCCAGAGGGTGACGTCGCGAGGCGTCTCTGCTCGGGGGCGCGGTGCTGTCCGCCACACCGTGATCGCCGACTCGAGACTCGCGGTCGTCCCCGCGAGCGCTGCTGCGACGGCGGCCGGCCTTTCGGGCAGCGGCGCTGACGGAGCGGGCGGGGTCGCGGGAGCCCCGAGGAGCGCGAGCGCCAGGACGGCATTTCTCACGCGCCGAGTCTAGGCGTACCCTCGTTACGTGAGTCACCCGGAGTTGAAAGCCGAGCAAGCGTACGTCGACCGGGCGTACGAGTGGCTCGAGCGCATGCGCGAGGTCGTCCTGCGCGCGGGCGACGCGGCTGACGGCGAGGTCGCGCAGGCGGCCCTCGACGCGTGGGCGGCGAAGCGGCTGGCGACGTTCGCGGACGCCGAGCGCGGCCTCATGTTCGGACGCCTCGACTTCGAGGCGGTGCCGCGTCCGCTCTACGTCGGCCGCCGCTGGGTTCACGACGACGAGGGCGAGCAGGTGGTCGTCAACTGGCAGGCGCCTGCGGCGCGACCGTTCTATACGGCAACGCCGCACGATCCGCAGCGGGTGACGCTGCGCCGGCGTTTCCGGGCTCAGGGGCGGAAGCTGGTCGACATCGCGGACGAGGCGCTCGACGGCTCCTCGCTCGACGGCGCGAGCGTCGGCGACTTCCTGCTCGAGGAGCTCGAGCGCAGCCGGGATACGCACATGCGCGACATCGTCGCCACGATCCAGGCCGACCAGTACCGCCTGATCACCCGGGAGCCCGAGCGGCCGCTCGTGATCCAGGGCGGCCCGGGCACCGGCAAGACCGCGGTCGGCCTGCACCGCGCCTCGTGGCTGATCTACACCGAGCGGGAGAAGAACGCCCGCAGCCGGGTGCTCGTCGTCGGCCCCAACCGCACTTTCATGGAGTACGTCTCGCACGTCCTGCCGGCTCTCGGAGAGGACAGCGTCGCGCAGCTCGCCGTCTCCGAGCTCGTGCCTGCCGCGGCGGCGACGATTCGCGATGCGCCGCCGGTTGCGCGTCTGAAAGCCGACGCCCGCCTGGCCGAGGTGATCGCGCGCGCCGTCGAGCTCAAGCTCGCCGCCGAGCCCGAGGAGCTCAATCTCAAGCTCGACGGGGAGTACATCCGCGTCCGTGTCCGGGAGCAGGAGCGCCTACTGGGGGAGGTGCGCGACGAGCACGGCGCGACGGCTGCGGCCCGTGAGCGCTTCCGGATGGGGATCGTCCGCAGCTTCTACGCCGAGTACGGCCGCATCCTCCAGGGCAGCGCGATGCTCGATGGAGAGCAGGTCGAGAGGGCGCTCAGGACGAGCGGGCATCTGAGCCGGGTCGTCGATCGCGCCTGGCCGCCGCTGACCCCTGAGAGGCTCGTCCGCTCGCTGTTCACGACCCCGGCTCTCCTCGCCGGGGCGGCGGCGGGAATCCTCGACGAGGCGGAGCAGCGCCTGCTGCGGCGCCGAGGCGTCGGATGGAGCGATGACGACCTGGCGCTGCTCGACGAGGCCCACGCGCTGGTCGGGGAGCCGCCACGGACGTACGACCACGTGATCGTCGACGAGGCACAGGATCTGTCGCCGATGCAGCTGCGGATGATCGCGCGGCGCGCTCGCGGCGGCGCCCTGACCATCCTCGGCGACGTCGCTCAGGGCACCGGCGTCGTCACCTACGAGAGCTGGGAAGAGGTGCTGCCGCACCTCCCCGACGGCGAGCGGGCGGAGGTCGAAGAGCTACGGCATGCCTACCGCGTGCCGCGCGAGATCATGGAGCTCGCGCTGCCTCTGCTCGACACGATTGCGCCGGGGATCGAGCGGCCGCTCGCCTACCGCGTCGGCGCGTCGGAGCCGCTGCTGCGCCAGGTGCCCGAGGACGCGCTCCTGCGCGAGGCCTACCGCGAAGCGGCGCGGCTCGCCCGCCAGGACGGGCTGGTGGCTCTGATCGTCCCGGAGGAGCTGGTCGAGCCCGCTCTGGCCCACGAGAGCGCGTTCGACAGCATCCCGCTGCTGACTCCGCGCGAGGCCAAGGGCCTCGAGTTCGACCACGTCATCGTCGTCGAGCCGGCGCTCGTCGCCGAGCGGGAGCAGGGCCTCCGCGAGCTCTACGTCGCGCTGACGCGGCCGACGACGACTCTCGTGGTCATCTACGCGCGCCCGCTGCCCCAAGAGCTGCAGCTCTCGTAGAGTCCGGACATGCCCGAGCTCTGGACACCGGGGATGGCAGGGCCGCTCGACGACTTCGTCGCGCGGGTCCACCGTCGGATCGAGGCCTTCGCGGCCGAGCACAAGCTCGAGCAAGCGATGGTCGAGGTCGAGCTCTCGGACGGCGCGCTGCTGCGACTTGCGTCGCTCTCGCCGGAGCCCGGTTACGGCTTCCTCACGCTCGTCCCGCACCCCGAGGAGGGCGACCCGCAGGAGCTGATCGTCCCGGTCGGCGCGATCCGTCAGCTGACGCTCAGCCGGCTGGAGCCCGAAAGCCCGATCGGCTTCTCGCTGCCCTCCTAGCGGCGGAACTGGAGCTCGTGCCAGGACGGCACGGGTGCGAGCTCGAGCAGCGCGCGGCCGCCGCGCGGCTCCGCGTAGCCGAAGTCGCCGTTCTCCTCGTCCCACGCCACCTCCAGCAGGCCTTCCTTGACCCGGTGGTCGAGCCATGCGCCCCGGAAGACGAGCTTGCGCAGCCAGTAGACGAGCGACTCACCCTCGAGCAGACCGACCCGCTCCCAGTGCCGCACGAGATAACGCCCCAGCGTGCTGCGCGCGTCGGCGATCCGCCCGTCGGCGGCGAGCTCGACGAGATCGGCGGTCTCCTCGTCGTCGAGATCGTTCGAGCCGATCAGCCCCAGCCGCACCGCCGCGGCGGTGACGCGCTCCTCGAAGTCGTCGGCGTTGAAGCCGAAACGGTAGCCCAGGAACTCGACCACGTACTCGTCACCGGACGCATAGTTCGCCTCGCTCATCTGCCTCAAGGGTACCCTCCGACCCGTGCGGCAACGCCTCGTGCTCCCGATGATCGTGGTCGTGCTGGCGATCTGGCTGCTGGGCACCTGGGTGACGAAATACTCCCTCGAGGAGATGGCGGTCTTCACGCCGCTGGCGGTGATCGCCGTCGGCGCGCTCGCCGGCGTCATCCTCCTGTGGGTGAAGGTCGTGCGCGACTCGCTCCGCCGGCGCGACTCGTAGCAACGTCCGATCGTCCCCGTACCGTCGAGAGCCGATGCAGGATGGCTCCTGGACGATCGAGGCTTGTGATTACGCCGAGGTGAAGGCGCTCTCCGACGCGCTCGAGGTCGGGGAGATCACGGCTTCGATCCTCGTTCGGCGGGGGTACGGAAACGTCGACGAGGCCCGCGCGTTCGTCACCGGCGAGATCGAGCCGCACGACCCGTTCCTGCTCGGCGACATGGCGGTCGCGGTCGATCGGATCCGCACAGCGATTCTCGACGGAAAACGGATCTGCGTGCACGGCGACTACGACGTCGACGGCATCTGCGCCACCGCGCTGGCCGTCCTCACGCTGCGCAAGCTCGGCGCGGACGTCGAGTGGCACCTGCCGAGCCGGTTCGAAGAGGGTTACGGCGTCTCCGACGTCACCATCTCCCGCCTCGCCGACGACGGGTGCAACCTCCTGCTGACCGTGGACTGCGGGATCACGGCAGTTGAGGAGGTGGCCGCTGCGAAGGCGCGCGGGCTGGACGTCATCGTCACGGACCATCACCGTCCGGGCGCCGTGCTGCCGGACTGTCCGGTCGTCGCGACCCGGCCGTCCGACTATCCGTTCCCCGAGCTGTGTGGGACCGGGGTCGTCTGCAAGCTGGCGCAGGCGCTCGGTGTCGACGTGACTCCGTTCCTCGATCTCGTCGCGCTCGCCACGATCGCCGACGTCGTGCCGCTGCTCGACGAGAACCGCTCGCTGGCAATCGCTGGGCTCCGCGCACTCGCCCGAACGCAGCGGCCGGGCCTCCAGGCGCTGATGCGGAACGCGCGCGTCGATCCCGCTGCGGTCGACGCGGCAGCCGTCGGTTTCAGGCTCGCGCCGCGGATCAACGCCGCAGGCCGCCTCGGCCGCCCCGATGCCGCGCTCGAGCTCCTGCTCACGACCGACAAGGACGAAGCGACACGGCTCGCCGGCGAGCTCGAGACGCTGAACCAGGACCGTCAAGCCGTGGAAAACAGGATCCTGCGCGCGGCGATCGCCGAAGTCGAGTCCTGGCCCGAGACAAAGCGCCGCCGCCGCGGGTACGTGATCTGGGGCGAGGACTGGCACGAGGGTGTGATCGGAATCGTCGCTTCGCGTCTCGTCGAGCGCTTCAACCGCCCGATCGTGCTGATCGCGGGCACGGAAGGCGAGTGGAAGGGCTCGGGGCGGTCGTTGCCGGCTTTCGACCTGCACGGCGCACTTGCGGCCTGCTCCGAGCATCTGCACCGCTTCGGCGGGCACAGGGCGGCAGCCGGCCTGTCGATTGCGCCGGAGAACCTGGAGGCGTTCAGCGTCGCCTTCGCGGCGCACGCGGACGCGGAGCTCGTCGTTGAAGACCTCGCTCCTGTGACGCGGATCGACGCGATCGTTCCCGGGAGCGCACTGACGCTCGGGCTCGCGACCGAGCTCGCAAGGCTCGCCCCGTTTGGCCTGGGCAACCCCGACGTGACGCTGCTCGTGCCGGCCTGCGAAGCCGTGCAACCCGGAGTCGTCGGCGACGGGAAGCATCTACGCTTCCGTGTCCGCCAGGGCGGCCGCGATGCAGGGTCGGCGATCGCGTTCGGTCTCGGAGCGCAGCTCGACCGCATCCGGAGGCCGGTCCGCTACGACCTTGCCTGCCGGCTGCAGGAAAACCGCTGGAACGGAACGATTGCGCCTCAGCTCGTGATCCGCCGCCTCTTCGACACTCCCGACGGCTACGAGGAGCTGCGGGCCGGCCTCGCTGCGCTCTGGCAAACGGGCGAGCAGGCGTGGACGAGCGAGGCGCGTGCGATCTTCCGGGAGCTCCAGCTCCTCGAGGGCGCCAGGCGCCAGCTGTACGAGTCGGAGGCGTTCAGGGAGTTGCTGGCCGGAACCGTGCTCGACCTGCCCCGCGCTGCGTAGGCGCCGGGCGCGCCGCGCGGGCCGATTCGTCGAGCGAGACGAGGAGGCGCGCGAGCTTCAGCGCCTGGCGCTCGCGGCGCCGGCACGAGAGAGCGTGTGAGAGGGACACGGGCGGCACAGTTCTCTCTTGCAACGGCCACTCCTGCGGGGGAGATTCGCGCGCTGACCGCCTGAGTACACTGAACGTATGGCTGTAGTTGACGTCGATCGGCATCACCAGGACCTCGTCGACGAGTTGATTGCCGCCGTCGAGGAGTACAACCCCGGGGTCGACAAGGAGCTGCTCGCGCGCGCCTTCCGCTTCGCGGCCACCGCTCACGAGGGCCAGGTGCGCAGCTCCGGCGAGCCGTTCGTCCACCATCCGTGGGCGGTAGCGAAGATCTGCGCCGAGCTCCACCTCGACGAACAGTCACTCGCCGCCGCGCTCCTCCACGACGTCGTCGAGGACACGGAGACAGAGGCGGACGAGGTGCGAAACGAGTTCGGCGACGAGATCGCTCAGCTCGTCGAGGGGGTCACCAAGCTGACCCGGACCAGCTTCCAGACTCGCGAGCAGTCCGACGCCGAGAACTTCCGCAAGATGATCGTCGCGATGGCGCAGGACGTGCGCGTCATCCTGATCAAGCTCGCCGACCGGCTCCACAACATGCGCACGATCGAGTACCAGGGCAAGCAGGCCCAGGTGCGCAAGGCGAAGGAGACGATCGAGGTGTACGCGCCGCTCGCGCACCGCCTCGGGATCAACGCCATGAAATGGGAGCTCGAGGATCTCTCGTTCGAGATCCTGCACCCGCGCAAGTACGCCGAGATCAAGGCGATGGTCGCCGACCGCCGCGCCGACCGGGAGGCGGCGGTGGAGAAGGCGAGCGCCGCGCTCGGCGCCGAGCTCGCCAAGGTGGACATCCCGGCGGAGATCGCCGGCCGCGCGAAGCACTTCTATTCGATCTACGACAAGATGGCCAAGAAGGGCCGCGAGTTCAACGAGATCTACGACCTGACCGCGATGCGCGTGACCGTCGAGCGCGCCGGCGACGAGGGCACGCGGGACTGCTACGGCGCCCTGGGCCTGATCCACTCGCTCTGGAAGCCGATGCCGGGGCGGTTCAAGGACTTCATCGCGATGCCGAAGTTCAACCGCTACCGGTCCCTGCACACGACCGTGATCGGCCCCGAGGGGACGCCGCTCGAGATCCAGGTGCGCACCCGCGAGATGCACGAGGAGGCCGAGTACGGAATCGCAGCGCACTGGCTGTACAAGCGCGGCAAGGGCAAGACCGACGACGAGTGGCTCACGTGGGTCAAGTCGCTGATGGACTGGCAGCAGGACGAGGCCGACCCGCGGGAGTTCATGAAGACGTTCCGCACCGACCTCTTCGACGACGAGGTGTACGTCTTCACGCCCAAGGGCGAGGTGAAGACGCTGCCGCAGGGCGCGACCCCGATCGACTTCGCGTACGCGGTCCACACGGACGTCGGTCACAAGACCGTCGGTGCGAAGATCAACGGGCGCATCGTGCCGCTCCACTATCGGCTCAAGAACGGCGACTTCGTCGAGATCTTGACGTCGAAGTCGGGGCGGGGCCCGTCTCGCGACTGGATGAGCCTCGCGGCGTCCTCGCGCGCCCGCAACAAGATTCGACAGTGGTTCCAGCGGGAGACGCGCGGCGAGACCGAGGCCAAGGGGCGCGAGCTGCTCGACCATGCGCTGAAAGGGCAGAACCTGCCCTACAGGAAGCTGCAGGGCTCGGCGGTCCTGGCTCAGGTGATCCGCGAGACGGGCTTCCGGAAGGCCGAGGACTTCTACGTCGCGCTGGGCGCGAACAAGCTGCAGACCAACCAGATCGTCAACAAGGTCCTGCAGCGGCTGAAGACCGAGGAGGTCGCGGAGGAGGCGGTCATCCCGCTGAAGCCCTCGAAGTCGCGCTCGACGGTGGCCGGGGACAGCCTGGGCATCAAGGTGAAGGGAATCGACGACGTCCTGGTGCGGATGGCGAAGTGCTGCACACCGGTGCCCGGCGATGGGATCCTCGGCTACATCTCGCTCGGCCGCGGGATCACCATCCACCGCGAAGACTGCCCCAACGTGAAGGCCTTGATGCGCAACCCGGAGCGGTTCACTCCCGTGGAATGGGATGGCGGCTCGACCGCCAGCTTCCGCGTCCAGATCGCGGTCGACTCCTTCGACCGGCCGCGGCTGCTGGAGGACGTCGCCCGGAGCTTTGCCGAGCACGGCGCGAACATCGTCTCGTACGGCGGCGTCGTCGAGGACGGCATGGCGCGCAACTGGTACACGGCCGAGGTGGGCGACGTGAAGGACCTGCGGGCGCTGATGGGCGTCCTGCGCAATCTCGAGGGCGTCTTCGACGCCTACCGCATGACCCCCAGTTGAGGCTTCAGGGGCCGCGCCTGACCCTGACTGCGCTCGGCGCCGAGGAACTGAGGAAAGTTCGATGGGCTCCCGATGACGAGGACGCACGAACGATGTTCCTCGAACGGCTGCGCGATGACCCCGACGCGCGGGGCTGGTGGGTTTGGGTCGCTGCGCGCTCGGACGGTGTGGAGGTCGGCAACGGTGGCTTCGGCGGCCGGCCCGGCCCGAACCGCAGGCTGACCGTCGGCTACTCGGTCCACGAGGAGTACCGCCGCCGGGGTTACGCCACCGAGATCCTGACGCTGCTCGCCGACTGGGCGCTCGCGCGGCCCGAGGTCGATCTCGTCAGGGTGACGATTCGCCCGGACAACCTCGCCTCGCTCCGAGTCGCGGAGAAGGCAGGTTTCGCCGCCACCGGCGAGCTCGAGCACGACCAGGAGCAGGGCGACCTGATCGTGCTCGAGCGGCGCGGGGCGGCATTGCGCGGTCGCTAGGCCGCAGGAGGGGTTGCCGGAGGAACCGGAGTGCGGCCGCCCCCGAATCTGTACCCGGCATCGCCGTCGGCTCCGCGCGGGCCGCCGCGGAACCCGAACCCGTCGTGCCCGCGGAATGAGCCTGGCGCCGGCATCTTCCCGTCGACGAGGTCCTGGAAGCGCTGCCTGGCATTCGTGACGAGCGCATCGCGTTGAGTCTTCGTCAGCCTGCCAGCCGCGACCGCCGCGTCGAGCTCCTTGGTCTCGTCGGCAACGAGAGCGTCGACGAGGCCGGACGCCGACTTGCCCTTCTCCTTCGCGAGGGCCGCGAGAGTCTTTCCTCCCTCGAGGCTCGTTCGCAGCGAAGCCTCCGTGACGCCGAGGTACGTCGCTGCGGCGGAGAGGTGGGCGCCGAAGCCACCGTGGTGCTCACCTCGCTCGTGGCCGAACGCGCGGCCGCCGAAGAGCGGGAAGTCGCCGGAGGCGATCCGTGCCTTCATCTCCTCTCCCTGCGCCTTCGTCAGTGTCCCGGCCGCTACGGCCGCGTCGATGCGGTTCGAAAGCGCCTGCTTGAGCGCGTCGTTCAGCTTGGCCGGCGTGACGCCGAGCTGCTTGGCGGCGTCGTTCACCACCGCCTCGCTCTCGGCCTTGGGTGAGAGCTGCGTCGCGGCGATTGCCGCACCGCCGCCTGCAACCGCGAGTGCCGCTCCGGCTCCCGCTGCGAGCTTGTGCTTCATCTTCCGGGCCATCGTGTGCTCCTTTCGTCAAGTTCTCCGCGGCGGGCGGGGGATGGTGCGCCCGCCGCGGAGCCGGTGGTGCAACTACGCCGCAGGTCGGCTTGCCAGCGTCACCTGGACGCTCGTCGTCTTGCCGTTGCGGAGAACCGTCAGCTCGACGTTCTCGCCGGGCTTCTTGGCGTCGATCGCGGTGCGGAGCTCGTCGGCGCTCGAAACCCGCCGACCGTCGACTGCCGTGATCACGTCGCCGCCGGTCGGGTAGGCCTGGCCGTCGATGGTCCTCGTCCTGCTGGAGGGCAGGAGCCCTGCGGCGGCCGCGGGGGAACCGCTGCGGACTTCGGTCACGGCCGCCCCCGCCCTCGTGCCGAGGGTGTCCGCGGCCGATCCGGGAATCGACTCGATCGCGACGCCGAGGTAGGCGTGCTCGACCTTGCCGCTCGAGAGCAGCTGCGACACGATCGTGCGGACGGTCTGCGACGGGACGGCGAAGCCGACCCCGTCGTTCCCGCCCGAATCGCTCTCGATTTGGGAGTTGACGCCGACCACGCGGCCCCGGAGGTCGAGCAGGGGGCCGCCCGAGTTGCCGTGGTTGATCGCCGCGTCGGTCTGGATCGCGTCCGGGATCGCATAGTTGTTCGGGGCCGTGATCTCGCGGTGGACGGCGCTGACGATGCCTGTGGTGACGGTCTGGGCGAGCCCGAACGGGCTGCCGATGGCCACCACGCCGTCGCCGACGCGTAGCTTGGTCGAGTCGCCGAGCTGCAGCGGGACCAGGATCGACGCAGGCGCTTCGACCTTGATCACCGCCAGGTCGGTGGACGGGTCGGTGCCGACGACGGTCGCGTCGTAGGTGGTGCCGTCGGAGAACTTGACCGAGACGGACTGCGCTCCGTCGACCACGTGCTGATTGGTGACGATGTGGCCCTGCTTGTCCAGGACGAAGCCGGAGCCCTGGGCCTGCTGGGCTTGGCCGGTCCCGCCGAACGGGGACGCCTGGCCGGGGGAGGTGACGGTGATCTCGACGACTCCCTTCGCGGTGCGCCCGACGATGTCGGCGATGGAAGAGCCTGTCGTCGCCGCTGTGGGCTCCGCGCTCGAGCCGACCGTCACCTGCCGGACGGTGGTGCCGCCGGAGCCGAGAGCGGCATACGTGGCTGCGCCGCCGCCGGCGCCGACGAGCGCTGCCGCAGCAATCGCAGCGGCGACGAAGCGGGATCCTTTCGTGTTCGTTGTCATTGCTGACCTCTTTCGTTTCGGTCCTGCGTGTATGCCGATAGGAGACCAGCGCTCCCTAAGGCGACCCTGAGACCCGCCTAAGAAGTCGTTAAGAGCTGGAGCGGCCGTTTACGCGGGCAGCGAGAGCCGCATCCGCGTGCCGCCGCCTTCTGCCGCCTCGGCGGTGACGGTCCCTCCGTGCGCCTCTGCGACCTGCCTGACGATGGCGAGCCCGAGCCCCGATCCCGGGAGCCCTCGGGCGGAAGGCGCCCGGTAGAAGCGGTCGAAAACGAACGGCAGGTCGTCGGGATCGATTCCGGGGCCGTGGTCGCGCACCGTCAGCTCCCCGTCACGGACCCTCACCTCGATGTCGCTCTCTGGCGGGCTCCACTTGGCTGCGTTGTCGAGCAGGTTGGAGATCGCCCGCTCGATCGTCGACGGAACCCCGCGGATCAGCGACTCGTGCAGGTCGTGCTTGAACGAGATACCGGGCCGGTTCCGGCGGGTCCGCTCGATTGCGTCGGCGGTGGCGAGGTCGAGGCGCACGTCCTGGGCCTCGACCGGCGCCTGGTCGCCGCGGGCCAGCTCGACGAGCTCCGCGATCAGCGCCGTCATCTCCGTCAGCTGGTCGGTGACGTCGCATAGAAGCTGCTCGCGATCGCCGGCGGGTAGCGCTTGGTCGCGCGCGAGCACCTCGATGTTCGTACGCAGGCTCGTGAGTGGGGTCCGCAGCTCGTGCGACGCGTCGGACACGAGCTGCCGCTGCGCGCGCGCCGATTCTTCGAGGGCGCCCAACATGGTGTTGAACGTCGAGGCCAGGCGCGAGAGCTCATCGTTGCCACCAGCGTCGATCCGCTGCGAGAGATCACGCGTCTCGGACACGTCCTCGGCCGCGCGCGTCAAGCGCTGCACCGGCGCCAGCACGGCGCGCGCGACGAGCAGGCCGAGGCCGGCCGCCACGGCGATGCCGATGATCGCCAGCGCGACGAGCCAGCGCTTGATCTTGCCCAGGATGCTGTCGACCTCCCCGAGCGACCGCGCCACCTGCACCGCGTAGCCGCCGCCGAGCGGGAGCGTGAGCACGCGGACGTGGGTGTCTTCCACGCGCGCGTCCTCGTAGAAAGGTGAGTCGACCTCGCCTTTCGCTGCCGCCAGCGCCCGCTTCGAGACCGGCAGCTGACCGGAGGCGTCCGGCGGTGTAATCGCCTCGCCGTCTCGACGGACGAGCTGGGTGAAGACAGCCACCCCGCCGAAGCGTTCGGGGCGAAGCCCGAGGAATTGCTGCCCACCGGGGTCGCCGATCACGTCGAGATGCGCGGGCAGGTCGTCCGCGCGGGTTTGCAGCGTGTCGTCCACCTGGCTGCGGAGCTCGTTCCGCACCAGGGCGTAGGTGACCGCGGAGCCGCCGACGACGGCGACGGCGACGGCAGCGGCAGCCGCCAGGGTCAGGCGCGCGCGGAAGCTCATTGTTCGCGCAGGGCGTAGCCGACGCCCCGGATCGTCTGGATCAAGCGCGGCTTGTCCCCGTGCTCCGTCTTGCGACGGAGGTAACCGATGTAGACGTCGAGCGAGTTCGAGCCGAAGCCGAAGTCGTAGCCCCAGACGCGCTCGAAGATCACCGATCGGGTCAGCACTTGCCGCGGATTGAGCAGGAAGAGCTCGAGCAGGGCGAACTCGGTGCGTGTCAGCTCGATGGGATCCCCGCCGCGGTGCACCAGGCGCGTCGCGGGATGGAGAGTCAGGTCCGCGAACTGGAGCACCTCGCCCTCCTGGGGACCGAGGCGGCGGAGCAGCGCACGCAGGCGTGCCAGGAGCTCGTCGAGCGCGAACGGCTTCACGACGTAGTCATCTGCGCCGGCGTCCAGACCCGCGACGCGGTCCGCGACCTCGTCGCGCGCGGTCAGCATCAAGACGGCCACCGAGTTGCCGGCGGTACGCAGGCGCCGGCACGCTTCGAGCCCGTCGAGCCTTGGCATCGACACGTCCAGGACGACGGCATCGATGCCGTCCCTGTCGAGGCGGTCGAGCGCCTCCAGGCCGTCGCCCGAGAGCTCGACGTCGTAGCCCTCGAGCTGCAGCGCGCGGCGGAGCGAATCCCGGACGGCGGGTTCGTCGTCGACGACGAGGATGTTCATACCGTCATTGTGCGTACGCGGCTAAGACGTGCCTAAGAACCTCGTCGTACGCCGATCACTCGTTCGAGGGATTGTCCCTCGAACGAGGGGGTTACCTCGTTCAAGGGATGGACGAGCCCGGCAAAGCAAATTACAACGTGACGTGTAAGGGGAGAGGGGTTGCGGGTAGCTGCGGCGCCCGTCCGATGAGGCCACAACTCGGGCGGGCGCGCCACCCAAAGAGCGGGGGGTTGGTCAGGGGGTCCACTCCTCTCCTGCCGTGTCCCAGCCCACCAGCGCGTAGGGCGCGAGGAGCTCGGCGACGCGTTCCAGCAAGGCGCGACCCTCCGCCGTCAGCTCTCCGCCTGCCTCGAGCTCCGCGACGCGCTTCGCCTGGAAGGCGATCGGAAACGCCGTCGTCTCGGCTTCCTCACCGGCCGCTGGGCCCGGGACGAGTGCGTCGTTCTCGACGAAGCTGATCCTGACGAAGCGTCCGAGGCACTCGTGCAGAGTTGCGACGACCTCCCGCAGCACGTCATCCGCGTCGCCTCCCTGGCTCACCACCCGCTCCACGGCCTCGAGTGCGCCGGATCGTCCGGTCACGCCTCGAGGTCCTCGCCCTCGAAACCGCGGATCAGCTCGCGGTAGCCCTGCGGGATCTCGCAGGGACGCCGCTCGACGAGGTCGACGAGCACGAGCGTCTGCGTGGCCGTCACCATCAGCTCATCCTCGTCCATGCGATAGGCGGCGCACTCGTAGGTCGTGCTCGTCCTGCCGATCCGCGCGGCGCGGACGAAGATCTCGAGCAGGTCATCGAAGCGCGCCGGCGCGTGGTACTCCACCGTCGAGGCGCGCATGACGAAATCGCTGCCGTCGATCCAGTTTCCCGACTTGCCGAGATGGCGGTGGTACTCCGTCCGGGCGTGGTCGAAATAGGGGAGGTAGCGGCCGTAGTAGACGATTCCCTGCGCGTCGGTGTCCGAGAACCAGACCCGAGCCACGGCGGAGTACTTGAAGGGCGGTCTCCGATCGGTGACCCCGCCGAGCTCGACCTCGTTCACGACCGGATCAGCTCGAGGACCTCGTCCCGCTTCTCCTCCATCAGCTGCTGCGACATCGCCTCGAGGTTGAGCCGCAGCAACGGCTCGGTGTTCGAGGGGCGAACGTTGAAGTGCCAATCGTCGTAGTCGACGGAGATCCCGTCGAGGTGGCTGACGCGTCCGTCGGCGTACCGCTCCTTGAGCTCCTGGAGCTTCAGGGCCACGTCGCGCACCGGGGTGTTGATCTCGCCCGTGAGGAAGAAGCGCTCGCGGTACGGCACGAGGATCTCGGAGAGCTTCTGCGCCCGCGCTGAGATCAACTCCAGGAGCAGCAGAAACGGCACGACGCCCGAGTCCGCCTGGCTGAAGTCCCTGAAGTAGTAGTGGGCCGACACCTCGCCGCCGAACACGGCGTCGTCCTTGCGCATGCGGTGCTTGATGTAGGCGTGGCCGACGCGATTCATCAGGGCGACGCCGCCCGCTCGCTCGATCGTCTCCGGCACGGCACGGCTCGCCCGCACGTCGTAGATCACCTTGCCGCCGCCCTCCTTGCGGAGGATCGACTCGGCGAGCAGCGCAGTCACGAAGTCGCCGGGCACGAACTCGCCGGTGTCGTCGACGAAGAAGCACCGGTCGGCGTCGCCGTCGTACGCGACCCCGAGGTCGGCGTGCTCCTCGAGCGTCTTTCCGATGATGAACTCGCGGTTTTCGGGCAGCAGCGGGTTCGGCTCGTGGTTCGGGAACGTGCCGTCAGGCTCGAAGAAGCACGTCACGGCCTCGATCGGCAGCCGCTCCAGGACCGGTGGCAGCATCACTCCAGCCATCCCGTTCGCCGCATCGACGACCACCCGCAGCGGCCTGATCGACTCGACGTCGACGAACGAGAGCACCTTTTCGACAAAGCCCGGCCAGATGTCCTTCGGCTGCACCACGCCCCTACTAACCGGAGGGTCGAACGGCTTCAGCGCGCGGTCGCGGACGTCGAGCAGGCCCGATTCGCCGCCGACCGGGAGCGCCCCGCGGCGGACGATCTTCATCCCCGTGTACTGCTTGGGATTGTGCGACGCGGTTACGCAGACGCCCCCCTCGAGCGCGAGTTCCCCGACGGCGTAATAGACCATCTCCGTGGCGACGAGCCCGAGATCGAGCACATCCGCGCCACCATCCGCCGCACCCTCGATCAGCGCCGTCGCCATCGCAGGCGAGGAGAGCCGCGTGTCTCGGCCGACGGCGATCGTGCGTGGCTCGAAGTGCTCGACGTACGCGCGGCCGATCGCGTAGGCGCCCTCCTCGTCCACCTCGTCGGGGTAGATGCCGCGCACGTCGTATGCCTTGAAGACCTTGGGGTCGAGCATCGAGTCGATGCTATGGGAACGGTGTTCGCGCCCGCGGTGTACGCGTTGCATACTTCCTGCCAGGACGATGAAGCTGCTCGCCGCCGCAGTCGCCGCCGCGGCCCTCGGGTTGCCGGCGGCTCAGGGCTCCTCGCCGGCGACGGTGCCGGGCCTCGTCTACACGCCCGGCTACGGCAACAGCATCCTCACGAGCTACGACCCGGTCACGCTCGTGCGCAGCGGGCCGCGCGTCCGGCTGGGCGGGAACGCGAGCAGCTGGAGCTGGTCACCGGCGCGGCGCTATCTCGCGATCGCGAGCTATCCGCAGCGGCTCACGATCGTAGACGCGCGGAACATGCGTGTCGTGACGCGCATGCGCCTCGCGCGGGGCGGTGGCGTGGCACGCGCCGTCACCTGGGCGGGGAGCCGCGTGCTCGCCGTGGTGGAGGCGCCCGCCGGCACGGTGGTGACTGTCGTCGACCCGTTCACGGCCCGTGTGATCCGCACGACACGGGTGGCTCATCCGTTCGGCTACCAGCTCGAACGGCTGCGAGACGGGCTCGTCTTCCTCCTGGGAGCCCGCAACCGCAGCGGTCCGGCACGGGTCGCAGTCGTCGACGCGTTGGGGGAGACCCGTGTCGCCGTGGTACCTCAGGCTCGCGTCGGCACCGTTGGCCTCGCCGTCGACCCGGTCCGCCGCAAGGCGTATCTCGCCGAAGGCGAAGCCGTCTTCGCGCTGGATCTGCGCACGCTCGCTGTTTCCGATCGGGGACCGCTGCGGGCGCTCGCCAAGGCGCCGTTGGGCTCGGAGAGGTCGGCGCGCTGGCTCGGGAACGGTCGGCTCGCGGTCTCCGGCCTCGATCGAGATCAAAGCAACGCCGAGCCAGCGGGGCTGCGAATCATCGACCTGCGTGACGGGACGTCGCGCACGATCGATCCCACCGCGTCGAGCTTCACCAGGGCAGGCAGCGTCTTGGTCGTCGAACACGCGCAGGGGCGCGAAGGGCTGAGCGCGACCGCGTATGGCTTCGGCGGGAGGCAGCGCTATCACCTCGACCTCGTGGGGTCGACCTGGATGAAGAAGCAGGGCCGCCTCGGCTACGCCTGCCGCCAGGCCTTCCTGCGCGCCGTCGTCGACCTCGAGACGGGCGGGATCCTCCGAGCTCGGTTCGCGGCCGGAACGCGGTGCCCGACGCTGCTCGTCGACGACTCGCGGAGCTAGTTCCGGCGCCGCCGTAGCGCGGACCTCGATCCCTACACTTGTCTCATGGAGCGCAAGCTCGCAACCGTCCTTTTCGTCGACCTCGTCGGCTCGACGGAGCTCGTCGCTGCGCGGGATCCGGAGATCGTGCGGCGCAGGGTCGACTCCTTCTTCGACCACGTCTCGCACTGCATCGCGACGCACGGGGGGATTGTGGAGAAGTTCGCCGGCGACGCGGTTATGGCCGCCTTCGGCGTCCCGCAGGCGCACGAGGACGACGCGGAGCGCGCCATCCGGGCCGCGGCTGGGATCCTCGACTCGGTGCACGGCCTCGGTCTGGAGGCCAGGATCGGCGTCGAGGCGGGCGAGATCGTCGCCGACGAGCGCGACTCGACCTTTGCGACCGGCGAGGCCGTCAACGTCGCCGCCCGCCTCCAGCAGCGCGCGCAGCCCGGCGAGATCCTGATCGGGCCGTTCGCCCGCCGACTGACGATCGGGGCCGTGGAGACCGAGGAGGTAGGGCCGGTCGACTTGAAGGGCTTCGGCGAGCCGTTGATCGCCTGGCGTCTCGTGCAGTTGCTCGAGACCGACGGCCGCGTGCTCTCGGTGGCCGCGCCGTTCGTCGGCCGTGAGTACGAGCTCGAATTGCTGGAGAACACCCTCGCGCGCGTGATTCACAGCAGCCGCGCCCACCTGTTCACGATCTACGGTGAGCCGGGCGTGGGCAAGAGCAGGCTCGCGCGCGAGTTCATCGAGGGCGTCGAAGGCGCGTCCGTGCTCGTCGGGCGCTCACTGCCCTACGGAGAGGGCGTCACCTACTGGCCGCTGGCCGAGATGGTCAAGGTCGCCGCCGGGATCGCTGACGACGACCCGGTTCAGGAAGCCGTGTCGAAGCTCCGCGCTTGCTGCGGGGACGAGGCCGTCGCCGACCTGCTCGCGCTGGCGGTCGGAGTGCTCGAGGGCATCGAGACCGAGCGCAGCCAGCAGGAGATCGCCTGGGCCGCCCGCGAATGGGCGGCGGAGCTGGCCGACGCACGTCCCCTGATCCTCGTCTTCGAGGACGTGCACTGGGCCGAAGAGCCGCTGCTGGAGCTGATCGAGCACCTCGCCGCGCGAGTCAAGGAGTCCCCGCTGATGATCCTCTGCCTCGCACGGCCCGAGCTGCTCGACATCCGGCCCGGCTGGGGCGGCGGACGACTGCGGGCGGCCGCCATCGAGCTGGAGCCCCTCGGCCTGCAAGAGAGCGAGGAGTTGCTCGACGCCCTCCTGGCAGACCGGGAGCTCTCCACCTCGGAGCGGCGCACGCTGCTCGAGAAGACCGAAGGCAACCCGCTCTTCGTCGAGGAGACGACGAGGATGCTGCTGGAAGGCGGCACGGCCGCGAAGCGGATCCCGGACACCCTCCAGGCGATGATCGCGGCCCGCATCGACAGGCTGCCGCGAACCGAGAAGCGGCTGCTGCAGCGCGCCGCGGTGATCGGCCGCATCTTCTGGGAAGAGGGAGTCGCCAGGCTGCTGCCCGACGTGGAGGACCTCGAGCCGGTGCTCGACGACCTGCTCCTGCGCGACTTCGTCACCCGCGAGAGCCGCTCCTCGATCTCGGGGCAACACGCCTACAGGTTCAAGCACGTGCTCATCCGCGATGTCGCGTACGCCGGCCTCGCGAAGGCGGCGCGCGCCGAGCTCCATCAGCAGGTCGCCGACTGGCTCACCGAGATCGCAGGGGAGGAGCTCGTCGAGATTCGCGCCTACCACCTCGACCAGGCAGCAACGCTGCACGAGGAGCTCGACGGCAAGGCGCCGGCGGAGCTGGCGACTCGCGCCGCCGTAGCCCTGGAGAAGGCCGGACGCCGCGCCCTCGCCCGTGAGGCAAACAGCTCGGCCAGGCGCCTGCTCGTGCGCGCCGTCGAGCTCGAGCCGACGCTCCAGCGCCGCTTCCTCGCCGCTCGTGCTGCGCGGAGGATCGCCGACCTGCCTGCGCAGGCCGTCGAGATGGAGCGCGTCTTCGCCGATGCCACCGAGGCGGGGGACAGGCGGCTGCAGGGGCTGGCGCTCACTGCGCTCGCCGACAACGCGCTCATGCGCGATGCCGACCTGCCGCGCGGCCGCGAGCTCGTCGAGCAGGCTCTCGTCCTGCTCGAAGACGGCAAGCCCGAGGATCGCTACGAGGCCCTGACGATGCGCGCCCGCATCGGTTGGTGGCTCGGAGATCTCGACGACGACGAGCGGTGGATCGGCAAGGCGTTGGAAGTCGCGCGCGAGATCGGCCGCAAGGATCTCGAGGCGAGCGCCACCGACGACCTCGCCAGCGCCGCGATCGCTCGGCTCGACCTGGATCGCGCGATTCGGCTCGTGACCGAGGCGCTCGAGCTCGCCGAGGAGAGCGGCAACATCACCGCGCTGGGCTGGGCGCTCGTCTCGCAGGCGCGGATCGACGCTCTGCGCGGGCGGCTGGACGAAGCCGCGGCCTGCCTCGACCGGGCCGACGAGCTGTTTTCGCAGTCCGGCAACGCCTGGGCCCTCGCACGTCTCAACAACCACTACGCCTGGGTCGAGCGCCGGCGGGGAGATCTCCCCGCCGCAGATCGCCGCTTCCGGGACGCGATCCGCATCCTCAAGCCGCTCGAGGACCGCGGCACGCTCTGCGAGAGCCAGCGCGGCCTCGCCCAGGTCCTCGTCGTCCTCAAGAAGATCGACGAGGACGAGCGTTACGCCCTCGAGGCGCGTGAGACGGTGGGGCCGCACGACACCATCTCCAGGGCGACGACCCGGATGGCGCTCGGGATCGTGCGTGCGGCGCAGATTCGCGACGAGGAGTCCGAGGCGCTCCTGCGGGAAGCCGTCGCCGTGGTCGAGGGCAAGGACCTCGTGCTCATCCGCCGCGAGCTCGTGACTGCGCTCGCCACCTTCCTGCGCGACCGCGGCCGCGTCGACGAGGCCGAGGAGTACGAGGCTGAGCTGGCCGGCTACGACGCGGCGCTCACGCCTGCCTAGCCGGTCAAAAGAGACTTGATCGCCTGCGTCGAGGCTTCGTCCGGCGACTCCGAGATCACCGTCGCCGGCCGGTCGAAGCGCGCCAGCGCGTCACGGAGCGGGTCGGCCCGCAGCGTCCCGTCCCCGTACGGCAAATGCTTCGTCTCGTTTCGGTTCGCGTAGGCGATGTCGGAGAAGTGGATGTGGAAGGGCGCTCCGGGGTCGAGCACCGCATCAGCTCCCTCGAGCACGGCCGCGAAGGCCTCCGCCTCGGTGAAGGCGCCGTCGGAGGTTGCGTGCATGTGCGCGAAGTCGATCACCGGGCGAACCCAGGACACGCGCCCCGCGATCTGCAGCACGTCCTCGATCGAGCCGAGCTCGCTGACGCGGCCCATCACCTCGACACCGAACGGGACGGCGCGATTCTTCTGCTCCAGCCGCTCGCGCAGCGTCTCCAGCCAAGCGACGACGTCGTCGAGGGTCTGCGCGCGGTCACGCCCGAGCCAGAAGCCGGGGTGGATGACCACGATTTCGGCGCCTGCCGCCGCGGCGATTCCCGCGCTCCGGTCGAGTGCGCCGAGAGCCATCTTCGCCTTCTTCACGTCCGGGTGTCCGGGAAACGCGAAGAGCGGTGCATGCACGGACAGGGCGATGTCCTTCGCCGTCGCCACCTCGCGCAGCCTCTCCGCCCAGCCGTAGTCCATCCAGAAGCCGGTCGCGAAGTCGAGCTCGCAGGCGGAGTAGCCTCGCGCGAGGAGGATCTCGACTGCGGCCTCGGGAGATTCCCGGGACGGGCAGCGCGCAGGGCCGAGTCGGATCGCTCCCACGCCACGACCGTAACGGACAGCGGTATGTCGTCCGACGGGGGTCCTACGCTTTTCATATGGCCAAGTCACCCACCCGCATCGACCTGCTCGAGCTCGACATCGACCTCCGGCTCACCGACCTCTGGCGCGAGGCCGGCGAGGTGGCCGAGTGGAATCTCGAGGTCGTCTCCGCGTTCATGCGGGCTGCCTACGGCAAGGGGTATTGCGACGCGCTCACCGAGGACGCACCAGGGTCGCTTTGCCTCGACCACGGCTACCGGATCCCGGGCCGTCGTGAAGTCGCGCCACGCACCGGCTAGAAAGCTAGGATCCCGTCGTGGCACGGAAGCGCAACCCGGCGCGGCTGGTGATCGCGCTCTCGGTGGCGGCGGTCCTCGCGGTCTTCCTGCTCTACACCTCGATCGCCGGGGGCGGAACGCCGTCCGTGGCGCCGAGCGAGCTCGGCGGCAAGAAGGGGATCGTCACGCTCGTCGGTCGCGTCACGGCCTACCACGGCGACTCCTACGGAGACGGCCTGCAGTTCCGGCTGCGCGACAGGAAAGGGACGTCCTCGGACCGGGTCACCGTCCTCTACCAGGGGTCGCTGTCGGACCAGTTCCGCGTCAACAGAGAAGTCTCCGTCAAGGGTGAGCTCCGCAACGGCACGTTCGTGGCCGTCAAGGACTCGCTCGTGACGAAGTGCCCGTCGAAGTACACCGCCAAGACGTAAATGCCCGAGCTCGGCCGCGCAGCGCTCGTCGCCACGCTCGGGCTCGTGCTCTACGCCGTCGTCGCGGGAGTGGCGGCGGCATCGATGCGCAGACGCCGCCTCGCCGCCTCGGCTCAGAACGCGCTGATCGCAGCCTTCGCAACGACGCTCGTTGCTGCCGCAGTCCTCCTCGCCGCGCTGGTTCGCAACGACTTCTCCTTTGTCTACGTCGCCGAGCACACGAGCCGTGATCTGCCTACGGGCTACACGATCTCGGCCTTCTGGGGCGGCCAGGAGGGCTCGCTCCTCCTCTGGCTCTTGATCCTGACCGGCTATGCCGCCACCGCCGTGCTGCTGAACCGCCGGCGCACGCGGGAGCTGATCGCGTGGGTGGTGCCGGTGCTGGGCGCTGTCGCGCTCTTCTTCGCGTTCCTCCTCGTCGCTCGGGCGACACCCTTCGCCGTCCAGACCGCTCCCGCGGACGGCGCGGGCCTGAACCCGAGCCTGCAGAACCCGTACATGCTGGCCCACCCGCCCATGCTCTACCTCGGCTACGTCGGGCTGACGGTGCCGTTCGCGTTCGCCATGGGAGCGCTCCTCGCCCGCCGGACGGACGAGCGCTGGATCGTCGCGACGCGGCGGTGGACGCTCGTCGCCTGGACCGCGCTGGGCGTCGGCCAGCTGCTCGGCGCCCACTGGGCCTATCAGGAGGTCGGCTGGGGCGGCTATTACGCGTGGGATCCGGTCGAGAACGCGGCGCTGATGCCCTGGCTCGCCGCGACGGCGTTTCTGCACTCCGTGATGATCCAGGAGAAGCGGGGGATGCTTCGCGTCTGGAACGTCCTCCTGGTCGTCCTCGCGTTCTCACTCTCGCTTTTCGGGACCTTCCTCACGCGCTCGGGGGTCCTCAGCTCCATTCACTCGTTCACGGAGAGCTCGATCGGCCCCTGGTTTCTCGGCTTCATCTGCATGGTCGCGCTCGGCTCGCTCGCTCTCGTTTTCGCGCGGTTGCCGCTGCTGAGGGCGCGCACCCGGCTCGAGTCTCTCGTCTCGCGCGAGGCCACGTTCCTCTACAACAACCTTCTGCTCGTCGCGCTCACGCTGACGATTCTCTGGGGCGTCGCGTACCCGCTCCTGCACGAGGCCGTGCTCGGTGACTCGCGCATCGTCGGGCCTGGCTATTACAACTTCTTCCTGCGGGTCTTCGGGCTGCCGCTGCTCCTCTTGATGGGCATCGGACCGCTCGTGGCCTGGCGCCGTGCCTCTCTCCGCAGTCTCGGGGCGAGCTTCGCCGTGCCCGCAGGCCTCGCGCTCGTCATCGGAGCAATCCTGCTCGCGCTCGGCGCCGGTTCGTCGATCCCCGGGCTGATCGCGTACACGTTCTCGGCCTTCGTGCTCGGCTCGATCGCGCTCGAGTTCGTCCGGGGAACGCGGGCGCGGCGAGCGCTGTCCGGCGGCTCGTGGCTGCGCGCATTCTCGTCGCTCGTCGCTCGCAACCGGCGGCGTTACGGGGGCTATGTCGTGCACGCGGCTGTCGTCATGCTCGCAATCGGCATCGCCGGCTCGAGCGCGTACGACACGGTCAGCGAAGGGAAGCTCGTCCGGGGTCAGACTCTGGCCGTCGGCGACTATCGGCTCACCTACCGCGCCCTCGACGAGCGCGAGGCGGTCAACGCGACGGAGATCAGAGCGGTCCTCGACGTCGAGCGAGGAGGCGAGGCTCTCGGTGCGGTCGCGGCCGGCAAGAACGCGTACACCGCCGAGCGGCAGGTCTCGAACGAGGTCGGCATCCGGAGCGACCTCGTCACGGGCGAGGACCTGTTCGTGATCGCGGAGCAGGTGAACGCGGACGGCAGCGTCTATGTCCGCGCCTTCGTGAAGCCCCTGGTGAACATGATCTGGCTCGCAGGCCTGGTCTTCCTGCTCGGGGCGCTGATCACCCTTTGGCCGGACGCCCGTGAGCAGCGGCGCCTGGCCGTGCGCTACGGCGAGGCGCGCGCGCACGCCGGATCATGACCTTGGCGCTGGCTCTCGCAGCGCTGCTCGCTGCCGCCTGCGTCGTGTTGGTCGCGCTGCCGTACCTCCGCGAGCCCGCGGCCGAGCGGGATGCCCTGGACGACCACGGCGAGCTCGAGCAGAAGCAGCTGGAGCTGGCCGAAGTGCGCGACCGTGCGCTCGGGGCGCTGAAGGAGCTCGAGTTCGACCATCGCACGGGGAAGGTCTCGGACGAGGACTACCGGTCACTGGTCGGCCCTCTGCGCCGCGAGGCGGCCGACGCGTTGCGAGCTCTCGAGCCCCGGGCGGGAGCTACCGGACGTGTGAAAGCCGAGCGGCCCGGGTAGGTCCTCGGCGTGGAACCGCTCGAACCGCAGGTGCCGACCCCGGTGCCGGAGCCCTATCCCCCTCCCGACGAGGGGAATCCGCCCGAGCCTGCGGTGATTCCCGAGCCGTACCCGCCGCCCGACGAGGGCGATCTGCCCGGCCCGGCGATCGTGCCGGAACCAGGCCCGCAGTAGCCGCGCGCGCGTAGATTTCGGTAGGAAGCGGCTAGACTGGACAGCGTCCCCGCTCCGGCAGGGACGGCCGACCGCCCGACGAAACTACCCCCGAATGCGCCTGCGTCCCGTCGCTACCGGCTTTCTGCTGGCTCTCGTCCTCCTGCTCGTGTCACCGGCGTCGGGGCAGGACGGGATCGGGGCCAAGAAGCAGGTCATCGACGCGCGTATCGACGTGCTCGCGAAGAAGGTGCAGGCCGCTCGCGTTCGCGAGGGCGTGCTGAGCTCGCAGATCACTCTGGTCACGTCGAAGATCAGGGAGCTTCAGGGCGACGTCGACAGCGCCTCGGCGCGGCTGGGCCAGCTCGAGACCGTGCTCGCGCTCCATCAGCGCAAGCTCGAGCGATTGAACCAGCTCTATCGCGTCCAGACACGCAAGCTCGTGTTCCTGCAGCGCCAGCACAAGGCAGCCACCGAGCGCCTGAACAGGCGGCTGGTGGACATCTACACGTCCGACCCGACCTCCGCGCTGACCGTGGTGCTCGAGGCGGGGAGCTTCTCCGACCTCCTCGACCAGCTCGAGTTCCTCAACGACATCGGCACGCAGGATCACCGGATCGCCAGCGAGGTCAAGGAAGCGAAGCTGCAGATGCAGGAGACCAGGAACGCGACCCGCAGCACCCGTAAGCAAGTCGCGAGAACGACGCGGATCGTGGCGGATCGAACCGCCGAGCAGCGAGCTGTTCGCGACCGGCTCGCCTGGAAGCAGCGCGAGCTCGCAACCGCACGCCGCGACAAGCGCGAGACGCTTGCGACCGTCCACGAGAACAAGGCGGACGCGCTCGAGCACATGCGCTCGCTCCAGGCGCAGAGCGCAGAGCTCGCGGCGCGGATCCGCTCCGCCCAGAGCTCGGCGATCGTGCCCGCCCCGACCGGCGCCGCGTCCGCTGCGGGGTTCGTCTGGCCGGTGCACGGCGTGCTCACGAGCCCGTTCGGGTGGCGTTGGGGACGCATGCACGAGGGGATCGATCTCGCCGTCCCGAGCGGGACACCGGTCGTCGCCGCGGCGGCGGGGACGGTGATCGTCGCCGGCTGGCTCGGCGGCTACGGCAACCTCGTGGTCGTCGATCACGGCAACGGCATCTCGACTGCGTACGGCCACAACACGAGCGTCGCTGTCGGCGTGGGCCAGTCGGTGGCGCAGGGGCAGCTGGTCGCCTACTCCGGGAACACCGGTCATTCGACGGGGCCGCACGTTCACTTCGAGGTGCGTATCAACGGGTCACCCGTCGACCCGCTCGGCTACCTCTAGCCGCCCCGTATCTCGAACGCCTCGCTAATCGTTTACATGTTGCAAGTGAGAAACGACGTCTCCGAGGACGTCGTCTTCGCCTCTCCCGATGCGCAGCGGCCGCCCTCAGGGGGGCGGCCGCGCGCGTCTAGGCTGCGGCGGTGCCGCGGTCGCTGCGGTAGCCGTCGCCCGTGAGATGCACCGGTAACTCTTCGCTCGTGACGACGTGCAGGTCCGGCAGGGACCGCCAGCGCTCGTCCAGCCCGAGCCCGTAGCCCGCGAACAGCTCGTCCGGCACGGTGAAGCCCACGTAGTCGAGCGGGACGTCGTCGACGAGGCGGCGGTAAGGACGGTCCAGCAGCGTCACCGCCGACAGGCTCGCCGGGCTCCGGAGCGACAGGGTGCGCGCCAGGAAGTTGAGCGTCAGGCCGGTGTCGACGACGTCCTCGACGATGAGGACGTGACGGCCGACGAGGGGCGTGTCCAGATCTTTCAACAGTCGGACTGCTCCGGCCTGCCCCCCCGAGTAGGCGGCGAGCTCGAGGAAGTCGACGCCGTGCGGCGTCGGCAGGGCGCGCGAGAGGTCTGCGAGGAAGACCGTGCTGGACTTCAGCGGCGCGACGAGCAGCGGCTCGCAGTCCCCGTACGCCTCCGCCAGCTCGTCGCCGAGCTCAACGACCCGCCGGCGGATCTCGTCGCGGGTCAGGTAGACCTCCCCGATGGGGTGGCCGTCGGCCGCGAGACGGCCGGCTAGGATCGGCTTTCCCTCATCTAGGACGCGAGCTTCAGCCGTAATCTCTGGGCCAGCCGCTCGATGTCGCGCCGGTAGAACAGCTTGATCTTGACCTCGGGGTACAGCCGCTTCAGCTCGCGCAGCTTGCGGTTCTTGCGTGTCACGAGTGACTGCCGCATCACCGTCACCTCGACGTACAGGTCCTGCTCCGGCAGGTAGAAGTCGGGCGTGAACGCGCTCGTCACGCGTCCGTCGGCGTCCTGCTCGAGCACGAACGTGCGCGGCTCGTACTCCCACGGAACGCCGTAGAAGTCCAGCATCTTGGCGCATTCCAGTTCGACCTCGTTGACGAACCTGGGCGGGGTCGCGCCGGCATAGGCGCGGAACGCGGGCGGTTGCCGGGGCACGACCTTCAAGGTAGCGCGACCCTCGGACGACCTATGCTGTCCTTTCTTCGCAAGGACACGGGCAAAGCCCGTGCCCGCGCCAAGACCCCGGAAGGGTCGCTTCGCTCCCAAAATCACGCGGCTCCCTATGCTTGGCTCATGTCCGAGCCCGCAGAGGGGACAACCTTCACGATCGCGCACCTCTCCGACCTCCACTGCGGCGGCCAGTACTTCGTCCCTGGCCTGCTGGAGCGGGCGATCAGCGAGATCAACGACCTGAAGCCGGACATCGTCGTGTGCTCCGGCGACCTGACCACGTTCGGCTTCAAGCACGAGTACGAGGAGGCCAGGCGCTACCTGGACAAGGTCACGTGCGAGTCGATGGTCGTGATCCCGGGAAACCACGAT
>DATLDK010000033.1:0-11115 GCA_035525905.1 Gaiellaceae bacterium
CTCCTCCGACATCACCGCCGGCTCCGTGCGGATCGGCGCCTCGATGTCGAGAGCCGAGACGAGCCTGTCTAGGCGTTCGCTGTCGGGTGCGCGGGCGTCGACGGTCAGCCCGACGAAACCGGGGACGACATTCGTCCCACCCGGCTCGACCGAGAGTCGCCCCACGGTCGCGACGGCGCCGTCGATTCCACGCGCCACGTCGCGCGCGCGGAGCACGAACTCCGCCGCGGCGACGAGGGCGTCCTCCCGGCCGTCCATCGGGGTGGTGCCTGCATGGCCTGCGTTGCCGGTGAAGCTGCGGCGCCCGCGGACGTAGCCGACGATCGCGGTGACGACCCCGAGGGGCGCATCGGCGCGCAGGAGCACGGGACCCTGCTCTATGTGGACCTCGACGTATGCGTCGGGGAGGAGCCCGGCTGCAGCGCAGGCCCGGCTGCCTGCGCAGCCACGCTCCTCGTCCCTGAAGACGACGACGCCCAGTCCGGGAAGCCCGAGCGACACGACCGCCTCGAGCCCTGCAAGCACGCCGAGCGTCCCGTCGAAGCGGCCGGCTCCCGGAACCGTGTCCAGATGCGAGCCGGTCCAGACCTGCCGTTCGCCACCGGGGATGCGTCCGATCAGGTTGCCGGCCGCGTCGACGTCCACCTCGAGCCCCGCCTCCCGAAACCACGTGGCCGCGAGGTCGTGTGCCGCGTCCTCTTCCGGCGAGTAGCCGATCCGGTCGCCGAGCGCCGCCAGCTCATCGAGTCGCTCGAGGAGCCTCACGTCAGCTTCGCTTCCGCCGCAGGCAAGGTGCGCAGCACGAACCAGCCCGCGATCGGGAACACAGCCGCGAGCCCGTAGGCAAGGCTCCAGGATGCCGAGGAGACGACCGCTGCGAAGGCGAGCGGGGTGGCGACCCCCATGAGCGAGAGCACGGTCTGCTGCACGCCGAGCGCAGAGCCGCTCCGCGAGCGGCCGGCAAGCTCGGCCACGGCAGCGAAGGCGACCCCGTTCCAGGCCATGGTGAGCGACCCTGCGACGACGAAGGCCGGGACGAGCAGGATGAGCGGAGCGTGCAGGAGACCTGTGACGACGGCGAGCGCGACGCTCATCGCGATTCCGATCCGGGCCAGCGGTCCCAGACGCGTTCCCACCTTGTCCGACCACTGGCCGGCACCGACACGCATGACCATCGCCGCAACCTGAACAGCGCCGAGCACAGCCGCCGCGTGGCTCTTGCTCAGAGAACGCTCGTCGTGGAGGTAGAGGGCGACGAAGCTGAGGATAGCCATCTGTGCGATCACGTAGAGGCCGCTCACCGTGCACAGGCGCCAGAGCCGGTGGTCGCGGAGCGTCCACTCCACGTCGGGGACGTCGACGGGCAGCGCGGCCGGTTCGCGCAGGAAGATGGCGCCGGCGACGGCGCCGAGGAGGCAGAACGCGCCTAGAAGCGCGTACGCGTGGTGCACGGTGAACTGGGGCAGCGCGAAGGCGCCGACCAGCCCTCCGACCGGAACCGCAGCCTGGCGGATGCCGAGCGCGAGGCCACGTTGCGAGGCATCGAACCAGCCCATCACGGCCCGTCCGGTGGCGGCGTTGACGCTCGCACCCGCCGCCCCGGCGAGGAACAGCACTGCATAGAGCTGCCAGAACGTCTCCGCGCGGCCGGCCACCACGAGCAGGAGCCCGCACGTTCCGAGGCCGGTCGCGAGCACGATTCGCTCGCCGATCCGATCCGTGAGCAGGCCCCAGGGGAGCAGTGTGACGAGCGTGCCCAGCCAGTGGCTGGAGAGCACGGCGCCCACCTGGGCGAGGCTGAGCCCGAACGTGTCCCGGATCGCGGGTGCGATCGCGGGCAGGCCGACGCCGATCGCGGCGAAGCTGGTCTGCGCCAGCGTCCCGGCCGCCAGCACGGTCCAGCGGTAACGCGAGCGGGCTACAGCCCGAAGGGGTTGATCGGGCGGGCGCCGGTATTCACTGTGACGCTCTTCGTCTCGAGGTAGAGCTCGAGCGACTCGATGCCGAGCTCACGCCCGAATCCCGACTGCTTGTAGCCGCCGAACGGCAGGCCGGGGAAGGCTGTGTAGGGCATGTTGATCCCGACTGTGCCCGCCTTGATGCGGCTCGCCAGGCGGTGGCCCCGGGCGGGATCGCCCGTCCACACGGACGCCATCAGCCCGTACTTGACGTCGTTCGCGATCCGCACGGCGTCCTTCTCGTCCTCGAACGGGATGATCGTCACCACCGGGCCGAAGACCTCCTCCTGCGCGATCGTCGAGGAGTTCTCCAGTCCGGCAACCACGGTGGGCGGATAGAAAGCGTGCTCGCCAGGCTCGCCGCCCAGCACGACTTCACCGCCCTCGCCGCGCGCGCCCTCCACGAAGGAATGCACGCGCTCCTGGTGCGCTTGGGAGATGAGCGAGCCCATCTGGGTGTCGGCGTCGAGGGGATCGCCCATCTTCACGCGACCCGCCTGCTCGGTGAAGGCGTCGACGAAGTCGTCGTACGCCGGCCGCTCGACGAGGACGCGGGAGCGCGCCTCGCAGCTCTGCCCCGCGGCGTAGTAGATCGACCAGACGGCGCTCGGGATGGCGGAGCCAAGATCGGCATCGGCGAAGATCAGGTTCGGGCTCTTGCCGCCCAGCTCGAGCGTGAGCCGCTTAATCGGGTCGGAGCACAGCCGCATGATCTCGCCGCCCGTCTTCGTCGAGCCCGTGAACGCGACCTTGTCCACCCCCGGGTGCTTGACGAGATACGCGCCGGTCGTGGGGCCCTCGCCCGGGACGATGTTGATCGCGCCTGCGGGGAACCCCACCTCAGCGGCCAGCTCGGCGAGCCGGAGCGCGGTCACCGGTGTCTGCGGGTCCGGCTTCAGGACGACGGCGCAGCCGGCGGCCAGCGCGGGCGCGAGCTTCCACGTCGTCATCAGCAGCGGGTAATTCCAGGGGACGATCTGACCGGCGACGCCGACCGGCTCCTTCAGCGTGTACGAGAGCAGCGACCCGCCGATCGGGTTGGAGCGCCCGCCGATCGACCCGATCGCCGAGGCGTAGAAGCGGAAGTTCTCCACCGCACCGAACAGCTCGGCCTTCGTCGAGGCGATCGCCTTCCCCACGTTACGCGCCTCCAGCTCCGACAGCTCCTTGCGGTTGGCGGCGATCGCGTCGGCGAGCGCGTGCAGGAGGCGCGAGCGCTCGTTCGGGGGTGTCTTGCCCCAATCGCCATCGAGAGCTCCCCGGGCAGCCTCGACGGCGGCGTCCACCTCGGCCTCGCCGGCGAGCTGAGCCGTCCCGAGCGGCTCTCCCGAGGCGGGCTGCACGAGCTCGCGTGAGCTCGATCCCGCGACGGTCTCGCCGTTGATGTAGAGCCCGTACTCGTGCGTCGCGACGGCCACGGCGGGACGATAGCGCTACGGACCGTTGTGTCGGAGGCTGACGAGGAGCGCCGGCGGCTTCACCTCGGCGGGCAGCAGGCGCGAATCCTCGAACAGCGTGACGGCCAGCTCGATCCGGCCGGAGGGCGCGCGCTTGTCGGCGACGAAGACATGCGCGTCGGGGTTGCCGACCTGGATCCACCCGGCGGCCTTCGCCTCGCCGCTCGCGTCCTGGAAGGCGCGCGCGGGACTCTTGCTCAGCTGGAACATGCGCGTGTACCTCGCGAAGACCGGCTTCCCGAGCGACGTCCCTTCGTTCTGCGAATCCGTGTCGACGAGGGTTCCGCCGGGCGGGACGTACGTCGCCATCGGGTCGGCCTCGAGAGCGCGCACGCGCGCGCTGGGCTCTCCACCGCGACCCAGCACGATCGCGAGAAAGCCCAGCGCGATCGCGCCCGCAAAGAGCGCCGTGCGCCGGCTCAACGCTCGAAGAGCGCCGCCTGGCCCTGGCCGACGCCCACGCAGAGGGTTGCGACCCCGTAGCGCCCGCCACGCCGCCGCAGCTCGTGCAGGAGCGTGACGACGAGCCGCGCGCCGCTCATCCCGAGCGGATGCCCGATCGCAATCGCGCCGCCGTTCACGTTCACCTTCTCTTCGTCGAGACCGAGCTCCTGGACGACGGCGAGGCTCTGGGACGCGAACGCCTCGTTCAGCTCGATGAGGTCGAGATCGCCGACGGAGATGCCGGCACGCTCGAGCAGCTTGCGGACGGCGGGCACCGGCCCGATCCCCATCACCCGCGGGTCGACGCCCGCGACGGCGCTCGCGACGAACGCACCGAGCGGCTCGGCGCCGAGCTCCTGCGCCTTCTCCTCGGACGCGATCACGAGCGCAGCGGCGCCGTCGTTGAGGCCGCTCGAGTTGCCGGCGGTGACCGTGCCGCCCGTCCGGAAGACGGGCTCGAGCGACGCAAGCTTCTGGCCGTTCGTATCCGGGCGTGGATGCTCGTCGCGCTCCAGGCCGGCGACGGGGACGAGCTCAGCCGTGAAGTCGGCCGCGGCCCAGCGCTGCTGTGAGCGGAGCGCAAAGGCATCCTGCCGCTCACGCGCGATCTCCCAGCGCGCGGCCACGTTCTCCCCCGTCTCGCCCATGGTCTCGAGCGGGAACCTGTCCGCGAGGGCCGGATTGGGAAAGCGCCAGCCGAGGGTCGTGTCGTACATGGTGCGATCGCCCCGCGGGTAGGCGGCGTCCGGCTTGGCGGTCACGAGCGGGGCCCGGCTCATCGACTCGACGCCGCCGGCGACGAAGAGGTCGCCGTCACCGGCCGCGACCGCGTGACAGGCGCCCACGACGGCGGACAGGCCGGAGGCGCAGAGCCGGTTGACCGTCACCCCCGCCACCGACTCCGGCAGTCCGGCCAGTAGCGCGGCCATGCGTGCCACGTTGCGGTTGTCCTCTCCGGCCTGGTTGGCGCAGCCGAGGTAGACGTCCTCGATCTCGGCGGGATCGACCCCAGCGCGCTCGACCGCAGCCGCAACGGCGATCGCAGCCAGGTCGTCCGGCCGAACGCCCGCGAGCCCTCCGCCGTAGCGACCGACCGGCGTCCGCACTGCGGCGAGGACGACCGCGCGGCTCACGATGGCGCTCGGCGGGGCCGCCCGACGAGCTCGCCGCCGCAGTTCGGGCACACCCCGACGAGCTCGGCCGAACAGCTTCGGCAGAACGTGCACTCGTAGCTGCAGATGAACGCCTCGCAGTCGTGCGGCAGCGGAGCAGCGCAGCGCTCGCAGGTCTCGCGCATCTCGAGCGGCATCTAGGAAACGTAGTCGAGCCGGACCGGCTCCGGAAAAGCGCCGATTGCATCCCCGCGGCGGAGCAGCTCCTCGACCGCCCGCCGGCCCTCGTCGCCGTAGTCGCAAGTCATCTCGTTCACGTACATGTCGACGAAGCGGTCCGCGGTCGCGGCATCGATCCCGCGTCCGAACCGCATCGCGTACCGCATCGCGTCACCCCGGTTGTCGAGACCCGCCCGGATCGAGTCCAGCAGCACCGCCGAGAGATCCGGCAGCCGGTCTCCGATGTCGCGCCTCGCGACGTTGACGCCCAATGGCAGCGGCAGGCCCGTCTCCTGGAGCCACCACTCGCCCAGGTCCAGGACCTTGTGCAGGCCGTCGCCCTCGTAGGTCAGCTGGCCCTCGTGGATCACAAGCCCAGCGTCGGCGCGGCCGGACGACACCTCGTCGAGGATCCGGTCGAAGGGAAGCTCGCGGTGCGCGAACTCGCCGAGCGCCAGCCGGGCGGCCAGAAATGCGGTCGTCATCCGGCCCGGAACGACGATCTCCGCGAAGCGCAGCTGCTCGAACGTGAGCGGGTCGCGCGCGACGAGGATGGGGCCGTAACCGGAGCCGATGCTCGCGCCGTGCGGCAGCAAGGCATAGCGGTCCTGGACGAAGGGATACGCATGGAGCGAGATCGCGGTGACCTCGAGCCGCCCGAGGAGCGCCCACTCGTTCAGGGTTTGGATGTCCTGCAGCACCTGCTCGAAGTCGAACCCGCGTGTGTCGATCGCGCCCGCCGCGATCGCCCAGAACATGAACGCGTCGTCCGGATCTGGGCTGTGGCCGAGGCGAATCAGCATCGGCCGAGGCTAGCACCCTCCTAAACTCCGACTGTGGCCAACTCGGATCTCAGCGACGCGATCCAGGACTACCTCAAGGCGATCTACAAGCTCGGCGTGGAGAGCGAGCGTGTCTCCACGTCCGCACTAGCGGGCCGCCAGCACGTCTCCGCCGCGTCGGCGAGCGCCATGGTCAAGAAGCTCGCGGCTCTCGGACTCGCCGAGCACGCTCCGTACCGCGGGGTCACGCTGACGCACGCCGGCGAGCAGGTGGCGCTGGAGGTGATCCGCCATCACCGACTGCTCGAGCTCTATCTCGCGGAGACGCTCGGAATCGGCGTCGACGACGTGCACGACGAGGCCGACCGGCTGGAACACGCCCTCTCGGAGGAGCTCGAGGCCAGGATCGACCGGGCGCTCGGGTTCCCGACCCACGACCCGCACGGCGACCCGATCCCGAACGCACAGCTCGAGTGGCCGAAGGAAGCCTGACTCAGCGTCTGCCGAAGAAGAAGCGTTCGAGCACCGGCAGCACCTCCTTGCGGGTGAACGGCTGCACACGTCCGAGGACACCGTCGTCCTCGAGCACGCGCACGTCGTCCTCGAGCGCGCCGTTCGCCGCCTCGAGCGCGTCGTCGAGCTCGTAGCCCTCGAACAGATAGTCGTCCTGGCGCGGCTCGTGAGTCGGTCGGTGCTGCGGGTTGACGGCCCGGCCGACCGCCCAGACGGCCCCTGGTTTCCGTTCGACCCAGAGCACCACCCGCTCTTCGCGGCCTGTGTCGTCGACGCCGCGCAACTCGCGCTCTGCGCAGCGCCCAGCGGACGGGTTGCGAAGCATGGAAGGAGGATACAATCGCCGCGATGGCGTTCCGGGATCTGTTCTCGTTCCTGTTTCAACGCTCGTCTGCCGAGGAACGGGTTGCCGCCTACGTCATTCGCGAGCACGATCGAGGGCGCGACCTCGCGGAGATTCTCGACGACCGCTACGTCCAAAATCGCCTCACCCCGGACCAGCGGGCGCGGTTGCTCGACCGGCCTGAGGTGATCAAGGCGATCGGCAACGACACGATCGCCGACGCCCGACACAGCGCTGGCTGACCGGTTGCGCGCTTAGGCGTGCTTCGGAATGAAGCTGATCTGGCCGTTCGTCTCGAGCACCGCCCAGCGGACGTCGTCGAGCGAGTCCAACTGACTCTGACGAGCAGCGGCGGCGAGCTCCTCCAGTGTGATCCGGTTGCGCTTCAGGTTGCGCGCGATCGGCTTCCCGTCCTCGACGACGATGATCGGCTCGCCGTCGAGCGCCGGGCGCAGGCGCGGGAAGCGGAAGCTCGCATAGGAGACCGCCACCGTCATCAACGTGATCGTGCCGCCGACGAGCAGCGCGCCGGTGACGGAAAAGTCGTTTTGCGTCACGCCCTGTTGAACGAGGTCCCCGATCATCACGAGCATGATCAAGTCGAAGGGCTGCAGCGAGGACAGCTCACGGCGTCCGATGATCCGCGTCAGCAGATACACGAAGAGGAACGCGACGACTGCACGAATGACGAGATCCATCAGGGAAAGATGGTCACCGTGCGGTCGATTTGGAGGAGGGGCTTCTCGCCGTCGTAGAGCGCGACGTCCTGGGAGCGGCGTCCGATCTCGGTCGGGTTGACCTGGAAGTGGAGAAAGAAGACGTGCTTGGTGCCCGCCGGCACGTGACCGAGATCGAGGGCGATCTTGCCGTCACGGTTTGCCTCGCCGACCGGCGACGGCACCAGCGTGTTCAGAGTGATCCCCTCGAGCCAGCCGGGGTCGAGCACCAGGGTTGCCGCCTCGATTTCGCGCTCGGCGCGGATCGTGAATCGCGACATGAAGAAGAGTCCGCTTCGGATGTGGCGCGGGGAGTAGACCTCCAGCGCGACCCCGTCCCGCAGGGCCGTGTCCGTGTTCGGCTTCTGTCCGAACACGTTCAGCAGCCCAAGCAGGCAGAGCAGGCCGACCAGCGAGAGCAACGCCCAACGGGCGTAGGGGCGGGACTCCTGGCCCTCGAGGTCTCGGTGGTGCGTAAGCGTGAGCTGCTCCGGCGCCCGGGACATGGTGGCCCGTTCGCGCGGAAGCAGTGGACTCCTACCTTCTCAGCGACCAGATGCCGTATGCGCCCGGCACGATTCGAACGTGCGACCTCTGCCTCCGCAGGGCAGCGCTCTATCCCCTGAGCTACGGGCGCCCGGGGCCGTCAGTGTAGCTGGGTCGCTCTGGAGTGTCCGGTCTCCAACTCCGCGTCGTCCGGCACCTCGCGCCGCACGTAGGCGAGCGCCACAGCTCCCTCGCCCGTCCGAGCGGCGCTCGTGATCCGGCCGACGTTCTTGCCTTCGAAGGACACGTCCGCGTCGGGCGCCGGCAGCTCGGGCAGCGCCAGCACCCGGAGCCCACGATTGGCGTGCCCGCGGTAATGGAGGCGCGCGATCGGTTCCTGACCGGGGTAGCAGCCCTTGGTGAAGCTGACGGCTCGCTCGGTCAGGCCCGCCTCGGCCGGCAGCACACGATCGTCGATCTCCTTCCCCCAGGCGGGCGTGCCGGCCTGGATGCGGAGCAGCTCGAGCTCTTCCGCGGAAACCGTCGGCTCGATCCCCGCATCGAGCACCTCGGCTGCAGGCTCGCCGTAGTCGCAGGTCGGAATCCCCTCCCCGCCGAAAACGACGTGTGAGGTGTGCTCCTCGGGCTCGAGGTCAGCCTTTGCGGCGAAGCGGAACCGGAGCAGCTCGGCGCGTACACGCTCGCCGAGGTCTGGCTCGGTCAGGAGGAGAAAGTCCTCGTGGGCCCGGCGGAGCACCACGAGCGGCGCGATCACGCGCGCTTTCGGCGTCAGCAGCAGCGCCTCGCAGGACTCGCCTGGACCAAGAGCGGCGACGTCGTTCGAGAGCATTCGATCGAGGTATTCCTCGGCCGCGGGACCCGAGACCCGGACGTACGAGCGGGGGCGGAATGCGGCGCGCATGTCGACGTTACTGTAAAGACGATGTTTCGCTCCAAGGCGGAAAGGAAGGTGCGGGAGGCCGGTTACGACCCCGCACGGCTGCCCCCCGGCCAGTACCTGACCGAGAAGTGGCCGGTGCTGCACGCGGGCTCCGTGCCTGCCGTCGATCTCGCCGACTGGACGTTCGAGGTCTCGGGTGAGGTCGAGAATCCCGTCTCGCTGGGGTGGGACGAGCTGAACGCCCTGCCGCGGACCGAGCACACTCAGGACATCCACTGCGTCACGCGCTGGTCGAGGTTCGACACCACGTTCGAGGGAGTCCACTGGCGAGAGGTCGAGGCGCTCGTCCGCCCCACGGCGAGCGCACGCTTCGCCATCGCACACGCGGAGCAGGGCTTTACCGCCAACGTCCCGATCGCCTCGCTGCGCGACGAGCACGCCCTGCTGGCGACCCATGCCGACGGCGAGCCCCTAACGGCGGAGCACGGCTGGCCGCTGCGGCTCGTGATCCCCGGCAAGTACTTCTGGAAGAGCGCGAAGTGGCTGCGCGGGATCGAGCTTTCCGCCACCGACAGGCCCGGCTTCTGGGAGAGGTACGGCTACCACAACGACGCCGACCCCTTCGAGGAGGAGCGGTACGGCTTCTGAAATCACTCGAACGAGTGACTACAGCGTAGGCAACAGAGGCCGATATCTTGGCTACCCACCTCCCCCAGTTCCATCCCCTTGAAGACCCGGCCCCCTCCGGGTCTTCTTTATGGTTGCGTCGCGCAGCCGTAACGCGCAGTCATCAGGGTCGGCGCCCTGTTGGACGCCGAGCCTCGAGACAAGGGGGAAACGGATGAGAAAGGCTCTTTTGGCGAGCATGCTCCTGGCGCTCGCGACGTTGACGATGTCCGCCGTCGCTTCGGCGGACGTCAAGATCACAGACGGACCCTACGTCCGCCACGACGGGCTCACGGACGTGACGATCGCCAGCTGCAGCAGCGACGTCACGGATCCAGCGCCCGACGCGCCCGCGCCGACGCCCGCGGCCGACGAAGGCGGCGGCGAGCGTCAGCAGAACGAGCCCGCCGCGGCGGTCGACCCGATGCAGCCGACCAGGATGACCGCGGGGTCGAACGACTACTGCACCGTCCCGACGACGACGGACGCGTACGCGGGGTTCTACTACTCAACGAACAGCGGAAGCACGTGGACCGACAGCTTGCTGCCGGGCTACCCGACGGACACGTCGGCGAAGGGCTCGGATTGCTCGATCACGCCGCAGCACTGCCTCGTGATCAACACGGGCGACCCGGTGCAGGCATTCGACCGCTGGGGTCACGTCTTCTACGGGGTGATCGGGTTCAACCGCTCGAAGCCGTCGAACGGCTCGATCTTCGCGGCTCGGTACGACTGGCCGGTTCCCTCGATCAAGCCCGAGTACCAATTCACCAGGCTCGTCGCTCGTGGCACGCCCGCAGTCGCGGGCAAGTTCGAGGACAAGCTCCAGCTCGAGGTCGATCGCGGGGTCAACAGCCCCTATGCAGGCAGTCTGGCGCGGCCTTGGGGCAACGTCTACGTCTGCTGGGCGCAGTTCGTCGGTAACGCCGGGAACAACGGCGTCTACTTCTCGCGCTCGACCGACGGTGGCAGGACCTACTCGCAGCCGCAGAAGATCTCGGAAGGGATCCACGGCAGCCAGTTCTGCGACATCGGCGTCACGAGCAGAGGCACCGTCTACGTCACGTGGCGCTCGTTCGAGGGTCGCGGCAGCAAGCAGGTCAATGCGGTCGTCGTCACGAAGTCGACGAACGGCGGCGCCAGCTTCACCAAGCCGCAGATCGTGACCGAGTTCATCCCGTGGGACCTCAGCGACCGCTCGGCCGCTGCCGCGGATGTACGCGAGGAGGCCATGGAAGAGGCCTGCGAGCAGGGCGATGGCTTCGACTGTGCCGAGCGTGAAGCAGGGGAAGAGGCATCGGTGGTACGCGACTGCGGAGACGGGCCATTCGTCTGCGATTCAGGCTATGTCTTCTTCCGCGAAGACAGTCAGACGCGGATCACCGCCGACCCGACCGATACCGCACATCCGGAGGCGGCGTACATCGTCTACAACGCCACGGTGCCCGGCACCGAGACTCCGACCGGGACGAGCTACGGCACTGTGGAGCCGGGCATCGGCAGTCAGGGCCAGCTGTA
>DATLDK010000038.1:0-18628 GCA_035525905.1 Gaiellaceae bacterium
CGGCAGTGCCGACCCGGCAGCCCCGTCGACAAACCTCCTCCGCGACAACCAGGCCTGGGCGAATGTCTCTGCCGTCAGATCATGTGCCGCGTCCGGATCCCGCGTGCGCCCCAGGTGGAATGTGTAGATCCGGCGCCCGTGCCGGTCGTAGAAGTCGCGAAAGGCCGGCGCATGTCCGCACGCCGCTCGCAGAAGCTCAGCATCTGTCCTTTCCGCCATCGCACCTCCGTCCCGCAGCGAGATCCTCGTCTCCCTCTGAATGCCGCGACGCCGGCGCAGCGTTACATGGCGCCGACGGCGCACGGCCTGGCGTGGCTCCTGTAACGCTTGGCCCCGTTCTCGACAGTGATGAGCATGACCTCACACATCGACCGATCCGTCGCCGAGGCCCGCTTTCGCGACGTGTTCGCCCATCTCGGCGAGATCACCGCCTACGCGCGGCGGCGCGGCAGCCACGACCCGGACGCAATAGCGGCCGAGGCGATGACCATCGCGTGGCGGCGGCTCGCCGACGTCCCGACCGACGACGCCCGACCGTGGCTCTTCGCAACCGCGCGAAACCTTCTGCACGATGAGAGGCGTCGGCGGTCCCAGCTCGCGGCGCTCGCGGACGCGCCCGAGCGTGCCAGTGTCGAGCTGTGGCAGCCGGCAACGCTCGATCAAGAGGTGACTGCCGCTTTGACCTCGCTCTCGCTCGCAGACCGAGAGGCGCTTCTGCTCGTCGCCTGGGAGGACCTCTCGCCCGCGCTGGCCGCCCGCGCATTCGGAATCCGCGAGGCCACATTTCGCGTGCGCTTGCACCGCGCTCGGCGCCGCTTCAAAGAAGCACTTGCGCGCTCACCCGCGCCTGCGGAGCACACCTCGAGCCATCAGATCACCCTGGAGGAACGATGACGCCCAGTACCGCAAACGCACGCCTGCGTACGGCAAATCCCGTCGTGGCCACGAAGAAAGGAAACGAACCGCTCTTCCAGTCGATCGTCTCGTCTCCCGGAGATCCGCGGCTCTCGAACCGGCGGCAGCGAACCCCCGCGCGCTACGCGCGGAGGATCGCCATGCTCGCCGCAGCGCTGACCGCGGGCGTCGGCGCCGCCTGGGCAGCAACGAGCGGCGCACTCGAGCTCTTCCGAAGCAACCCACAGAACGACGCAGCGGCGCCGGCAAGCCTCTGGGACCAAGACGTCGTGCCCGGAACGGTCGTCCGCGCGGCGTCACTCGACATCCCGAACTACGGCGGTATTGAGTTCTGGTACGCCGACTCCGCCCAGGGCGGGTGGTGCGGGGCCATCCGGCTCCCCAACGCGCAATGGGCGGCAACGAAAGGAAGCGATGCGAGCGGCACTGCCCCAGGCTGCTATCCCACGAGAGAGCAGACCAATGGCGACGACCCGATCTTCGAAATCAACGGCTTCGACTACTACGAAGTGCAGATCGATGCCCGTGAAACCGGAGGGTCCTTCTGGCGCATCTATTACGGCGTCGTCACCGCCGACAAGCCCGTCACAAAGCTGATCGACAAAATCACCGGTCGACGCGCCGCCGTCCAAGGTGGCCAGCGGTTCGTCCTCGCCGTTCCGGATCCGCACCCCGATCGTGCAATTCCGCTCCCGGACACCTACGCGATCAACCTCGTCGCATACGCAGTAGACGGCGCCGTCATCGCCGCCGAACACCCCTAGTCGTAGGACCCCCAGGAGGCTTCGTCTCCGGCCGCAGGAGCAGGCTGCTTTAGCGATTCGAAGGCGTCTCACGCACAGGTGCGGCGCTCAAGATCGCGCATTTCCTCGAAGACACTGGAATAGTCCGGTGGCGATTTCGGCAATCGCTCTATTGCCTCCCGAACTGCCACGCATCCGTATGGGATGTTGAGTTCCGTCGGCGTGCCACTCCTCGATCACCGCCTCCACTCCGCAGGAGTGGGCGCCGAGGTCCACACGGCGCTGGTGGCGGCTCAAACCTCGATTGATCGAGCACCGTGGCTTGTGCCCTTCGGGGAGACGTGGCAGGGCAAGGCTTGCGGTCAGTTCGCCTGGCGGACCCCATCCAGTCACGGAAAGAGGTAGAAGCGTGACCCGAATGGATCGGGAGGCATCGCCTTTGGGGAGTACGGCTGGGAGTACCGCCTTGTCTCCGGCTACCGCTTTTCGCTGCAGCTGCCTGCGGCCGTGAAACCGCGATGTTGCAGGCTACTTCCGTTGCGCGAGGCTCGCTGCGGCGGTTTCGCTCGGACTTTTAATCCCAAGGTCGCTGGTTCGATCCCAGCACGGCCCATCAAGCAGTACTGCGCTACTTCCACGGCTGGGGACCGCGACCGCTAGCCCCTACACGTCAGCCGGGTCTGGTGACGGTGCCCTGAGGCACGACGAGCTCGAAGCGCGCTCCGCCCTGCATGCGCTCGTACAGGAGGTCGCCGCCGTGGGCGCGCGCGTACGCACGCGCGATAGCTAGACCGAGGCCGCTGCCGCCCGTCTCCTGGCCGCGGGTGAACCGATCGAAGAGGTGCGGCAGCAGATGCTCTGCCACGCCACCCCCGCCGTCCTCCACCCTGACGCGGAGATGACGATCGGTCTGCTCGGCTGAGACCACGATCGGCGGCTCGCCGTAGCGGACGGCGTTCACGAGCAGGTTCGACACGATGCGGTCGAGCACGAGCGGGTCGGCAACAGCAGCGAGGTCGTCGGGCACGCGCAGCTCCACTGCGTGGCCGGGCACGGCCTGCCCGGCGATCGAGGCGAGCACCGTCTGCAGCACGATGGGGCGCGGCTGCGTCGCGATCGAGTCCGCGTCGAGGCGTGAAAGGTCGAGCAGCTGCTCGAGGAGGCGACGCAGGCGGTCGGCCTGCTGGAACGCGGTCGTCTGCAGCAGAGCGCGAGTTTCGTCCGGCAGGTCGGTGCGCGCCTCGAGCGTCGCCAAAGCGCCGTAGACGGAGGTCGCCGGCGTGCGCAGCTCGTGGGAGGCGACGGCGACGAAGTTCAGCTTCAGCTGGTCGAGGCGCACGGTCTCCTCGTGCAGCCGCGCGCGCTCGATCGCCAGCGCGACGCGTTGCGCGACGAGCTGGAGCAACTCGACGTCGGCGGGACCGAACGACCGCGGCGTGAGAGTCCCGACGTGCAGCACCCCGATGGGCGCGTTGCCGACGAGCAGCGGGACGCCCAGCATCGACTTGATCCCCTTCTGCCGCAGGATCGGATTGAACACGTCCGCGGAATCGACGTCGTCGAGGATCACGGGGCGCGCCTCGGCCGCGACGCGGCCCGCGAAGCCGCGGCCCACCGGGATGCGCACGCCCTGCTCCACCTCCTCCTCGATCCCTACGGCGGCGCGGGCGAGGAGCTCGCTGCCGCCGGTTTCCTCGTCGAGCAGCAGCACGGCGCAAGTGTCGGCGCCCAGGTTGTCGCGGATACGCGGGAGCAGCACCGCGAGGAGGTCGTCGACCTCCAGATGCACGAGCGCTGCGTCGGTCACCGCCTGGACGTGCTCGAGACGCTGCCGCGCTCGGTGCTCCGCTTCGAACAGGCGCGCGTGCTCGACCGCGATCGCGGCGCGGTCGCCGGCGAGCCGAAGCAGCTCGACGTCGTGCGGCGTGAAGCGCCGTGGCGAAAGCGAGCCGACATGGAGGACGCCGATCACGGCTCCTCCGACGAGCAGAGGCACGCCGACCATCGACCGGATTCCCTTCTCGCGGAGAATCGGGTTCACGACGTCCGCGCGGCCGACGTCGTCGAGCACGACCGGCGAGCGCGATGCGGCGATCCGTCCCGCGAAGCCATGGCCCACGGGGATGCGAACGCCCTGCTCCACCTCTTCCTCTATGCCCACCGCGGAGCGCGCAACGAGCTCCGCTGAGCTCTCGTCGAGCAAGAGGACCGCGCAGGTGTCGGCGGCGAGGACGTCGCGGATCCGCGGCAGCAGCTCAGAAAGCAATTCGTCGACCTCGAGGTGCGCGAGCGCGGCATCGGTGATCGACTGCATCTGCTCGACGTGGCGGCGCGCGTCCTTCTCGGCCTCGAAGAGGCGGGCGTGCTCGATCCCGATCGCGGCACGGTCGCCGGCGAGCTGCAGCAGTTCGACGTCCTGGGCGTTGAACTTCCGGGGGGTCAGCGAGCCGACGTGCAGGACTCCGAGGACCTCGCCTCCAACCGAGAGTGGCACGCCGAGCAGCGACTTGATTCCCTTCTCGCGCAAGAGCGGGTTGAGGACGTCGGCGTGGTCGACGTCGTCGAGCACCACGGGTACGCCGCCCGCCGCGACGCGGCCCGCGAACCCGCGCCCGACCGGGATGCGCACCCCCCGCTCCACCTCTTCCTCGATTCCGACTGCGGCGCGGGCGACCAGCTCCTGCGTCTCCTCGTCGAGCAGGAGGACTGCGCACGTGTCGACCTCGAGGGCCTCGCGCGTCCGAGCGAGGAGCGACGCGAGCAGCGGCTCCAGGTCCAGGTGCGCGAGCGCAGCGTCCGTGAGGGTCTGCAGCCGGCGGAGCCTGTCCGCGTCGTCAGCGCGCCCCCTCGGGAGCTGCACGAGCGAAGCCAGATAATCGGGCCGGCGACCCTTTGGTTTGGCGCTAGCAAGGCGATTGCGCATGTCAGTACACAACGACGCGGCTGGCGGTTGGGTACGGCCCGGTGCCGCACCCGGAGATCGATGCGGTGTCGAGGCGGTTCCCTGAGCCACGCCCAACAGACATACCCCGAGAACGTTTGAGCGCGCGTGTCTAACGGTATGAACCGCCTCCATAGCACCACTGAGGGAGGGAGTCCCGATGCGTAAGAGAATCACGGTTCTGCTTGCTGCCACTGCGTTGGGCGTTGGCGCGGCCACGCCTGTCGCTCTCGCTCAGGACACTGACGCTGGTACCGAGCAGGACGACGGCACCGATTACGGCTGGATCGGGCTGCTCGGACTGGCCGGCCTCGCCGGCCTGCTCGGGCGGAAGCGCGACGACCGCGATCGCGACGATCGTGATCGGGGACCAGGCGCAGGGCGGTAGCGGTATCGAAGCGGCCGGCGGCGAATCGCAGGCAGCTGATCTACGTACGGCGGTGGCGGAGGTAGCCAGGGGTTACTGAAGTGCGCGTCTCGAGGACGTCGAGGCTGCACGAGTGTGGTTGAGAAGAAGGGTTTACCTCCGCCGAGGGCCCCTGGGAGGAGCGCCGCCGTAGGATGAGTTGGTGCGCGACGACGAGGAGCTGACGCGGCTGATCGCGGAGCAGAGCGCGCTCCGACGGGTAGCGACGCTGGTCGCGGCCGGGATCGGGGAGAGAGAGCTCGTCGACGCGCTCACGTCTGAGATCGGGAGCCTCTTCGGAGCGCAGCGCGCGAACACGATGCGCTGCGCGGGTGACGCGATCGAGGTGATCGGCGAGTGGAGCTCGGATGGTCAAGCCGTCGCCGACGGGCAGGTCTTCGAGTACGGCGGCGACACGCTCGTCATGCGCGTGGTCGGCTCGCGCACTCCCGCGCGGGTCGTCGGCGCCTCCGATTTCCAGACCGATTTCGCGCGGGAGCGGTGGCGCGAGCTCGGGATCGAGGCGTCGATCGCCGCGCCGATCGTCGTAGGCGGAGCCGTGTGGGGAGTGGTGACAGCGTCCCGGACCACGAGAGACGATCCGTTTCCGGAGGGTGCCGAGACGCGGTTGTCGGACTTCGCCGCACTCGCGGCCCAGTCGATCGTGAACGCCCAGGCGCGTGGGGAGGCGACCGCACTCGCCGAAGAGCAGGCAGCGCTCCGGCGGGTGGCGACGCTCGTCGCGGCGGGACGGCCTCAGGACGAGGTCGTGGAGGCTGTGACAAGGGAGGCGGCGGGTCTCTTCGAGGCGGAGAACGTCAGCCTGATGCGCTGGGAGGGAGTCCAGGACGAGGTCGTGGTCGTCGGCGGCTGGAGCGGCGGGGACGAGTCCCCGATCGCAGCAGGCTCGCTCTACCATCCCGCTCCGGGAAGTCCGACGCTGCGCGTGCTCGAGACGGGGTATGCCACGCGCAAGGACGAGATCTCCGGCGAGCTGGGAGCTCGTTTCGCGATCTCGGCGCCGGTGATCGTCGGCGGCCGGCTCTGGGGCGCGTTGACCGCACTCCGCGCCGAATCGCCTTTCTCCGGAGGAAGCGAGGTGCGGCTACGAAGCTTCGCCGACCTCGCGGCGCAGTCGGTGGCGAACGCCCTCGCTCAGGAGGAGATGCGCGCATCCCGCGCCCGCATCGTCCGGGCGGGAGACGAGGCGCGGGAACGGCTCGAGAGAAACCTCCACGACGGCGCCCAGCAGCGGCTTGTCGCGGTCTCGATCTCGCTCCGTCTTGCGACGGCGCGGCTTCCCGAGGGGGCCGACGAGGCACGGTCGCTGCTGACCGGCGCGGCGGAGGAGCTCACGCATGCGATCGACGAGCTCCGCGTGCTGGCCCGCGGGATCCACCCCGCCGTCCTGACAGACCGCGGGCTCGGCGCAGCGCTGGAGGTGCTCACGGAGCGCACCCTTTTGCCGGTCACGATCGCCAACGAGCTCCCGACGCGGCTCCCGGCGGCCGTCGAGGCCGCGGCGTACTACGTGGTCGCCGAGTCGCTCACGAACATCGCCAGGTACGCGAACGCCTCGACCGTGCAGGTCCGCCTTGCCCGGGTCGACGGCTTCGCTCGCGTCGAGGTGGTGGACGACGGGGTCGGCGGGGCGGACCCCTCGCGCGGCACGGGTCTTCGCGGCCTCGCCGACCGCGTCGAGGCGCTCGATGGGCGTCTCGGATTCGAGAGTCCGCCCTCGGCGGGCACGCGCGTCTGGGCGGAGATCCCGCTCCTGCACAGCGACTGATCCGGCCTCGCCGCCGGAGAGGCCGCTCGACGCGGCCCCTCCGGCGGCTGCCAGGACTACGGCTTCGCGCCCCGGTCGACCTTCGTCGCCTGCGAGCATTCGTGCACGCGGTAGACGCGCACATAGTCGAACTCGCTCGTGAACCCGGAGCCGCCCATCGAGACGAGGCCGATTCGCTCGGATGCGAGGGAGTGCGTCCAGACACCGCCCCGGACCCAGATGCCACCGTCGCGGCGGGTATACGCCCGATAGCTCGTCTCGCTCTTGCCGGTCCCCCCGCAGCGAACGATCCGGAGCGTCGTCCACTCCCCGGGAGCCCCGACGACCGTGTTGCCGTACCGGGGGAAGCCCTGCGGAACGGGGAACGTCTCCTTCGCCCACTCGGTCTGTCGTGTCTCCCAGATGGACACGTGGGCCAACTTCAGGAAGCGATTGTCGTTCTCGTACAACAACAGACCGCCCTGGACGTAGTTGAAGCAACAGCCCTCGGCAGGCACGGTCAGACGCATGCGAGTCTCGACGGCGTAGTCGTACTTCGGGGCCTGCTCGAGCAGCACCGAAGCAGTGTTGTTGTCCTGGTAGAGGTCGGCAGACTGCGTGTCGAAGCGGAACGACGTTCCCGTCGGGCCGTACGTTCCCGGCGCCGGCGGGCGCACCCACGACCAACGACCGGCCAGAGTCGCGCCGTTGAAATCGTCGGAGAGCTCCGGCACCACCTGGCCGATGCGGACGTCACGGAAGACCCGCGTGCGGATCGCCTTGTCCGTGGGCTGCGTCGCCGGTGCGGGCTGCGCGGAGTCCGAGGCCCACAAGCCGCCGCGGACGTCCGGCCAGCCCTCGGACCACGTGAGCGGGTCGAGCAGCAGCGGCCGCTTGGTGAAGCCGACCGCGCCCTCGAAGTAAGGATCGGTGCGATCGACCGCGTGGTAGAGCGTCCACCACTGGCCGGCGGCATCGGTGATGACAGTGTTGTGGCCGGTTCCGACCCAGCGATTGCCGTTCATGCTCAGGACGGGCGTGCCGCCCACGCGGCCCTGCAGGAGCGGCTGGCCGTCACGATCGACGTACGGGCCGAGCACGTTGGTCGATCGGCCGACGAAGACGCTGTAGCCGGTGAGAGGACCGCGGCAGCAGTCCGTCGCGGACACGAACAGGTAGAAAAAGCCGCCCCGCTCGACGACGTGCGCCCCCTCGTAGCGGTTTGCAATCGCGATCTGGGTCTGCGTCGCGGGAATCGACCTCAAACCGTCGGGCGTCAGCTGCCGCGCGGAAATGCCGCCGAAGTAGCTCCCGTAGAACAGGTACTTCGTCGCCCCGACCTCGATGTAGTCGGGATCGAAAGTCCAGCGGGCCGACGGTTCGACAACCGGCCCGCCGCTGTCCACGAACGGCCCTCGGGGCGTTGCCGCGACGCCGACGCCGATGGCGCTGCCGCCGCCGGGAAGGTCAGTGTCGGGAGCGGTGAAGTACAGATGAACCTTGCCGTTCACATAGGCCACATCCGGTGCCCACAGGCCGGCCGTGTCCTGGACCCACGCGGGCCGCTCGGCGAAGGCCTCGCCCACGTACGTCCAGTGGACGAGATCGGTCGAGCGGAGAATTGGGATCAGGCGGAACCGGAAGCTTCCGTCCGCGTTGCGGTCCTGGTCGTTCAGCGGGTCGGTCGTGCAGTACGCGTACCAGGCGGCGTCACCCGGCGTCCGGCTCCGGATCACGGACGGATCGGCGCAGCTCTCGACGAGCCCGTCCCCCGGGATTTGGATGCGGAGCGGGTTGTGGTAGGTGCTGCTCTTCGCCGCGGCCGTCGACGGGGCGGCGAGCGCCGCAAGCGCCAGCAGCAGCGTCCCCGCGAGGCGGCGTGCAGTTGTCCAATTCATGAGACCCCCTCATCTCGTACCGCGCGCCGCGGTGGCCGGGCGCGTCGGCGTAGTGCCTGCACTGCGGGTACCCCGTTCCAGCAGGAACGCAACCTGCGCGTCGGCGGCGGGGTTTAGCAGCCCGGCAGCGGAGGCATGCCGCTCGTATGGAGCAGCCCGCGACCCCGCCGACCACCTCCCTCGGCCGGACGGGCTTCGAGATCAGCCGCCTCGGCCTCGGCGCCTGGGCGATCGGCGGCGGCGACTGGCAAGGCGGCTGGGGGCCTCAGGACGACGACGAGTCGATTCGGGTCATCCGGCGAGCGATCGAGCGTGGGATCAACTGGATCGACACTGCGGCCGCGTACGGGCTGGGCCACGCCGAGGAGGTCGTGGGCCGCGCCCTCGGCGAACTGACGGCGGACGACCGGCCGCTGGTCTTCACGAAGTGCGGACTCGTCTGGGAGGAAGGCGGCACGACAGTGGAGAACGTTCTGTCCCCCGCTTCGATCAGGCGCGAGTGCGAGGACTCGCTGCGCCGGCTCGGCGTCGAGCAGATCGACCTCTACCAGCTCCATTGGCCGACGTGGGACGGCACGCCGATCGAGGAGTCCTGGGGCACGATGGCGGAGCTGGTCGCGGAAGGAAAGGTGCGCTCGATCGGCCTCAGTAACTTCGAGAGCGAGGAGCTCGAGCGCTGCGAGGCGGTCCATCCCGTCGAGACGCTCCAGCCGGAGCTCAACCTGCTGGCACGCCAGGCGCTGGCGGAGCGCATTCCGTGGGCGCAGGAACGGGGTATCGGCGTCATCGTCTACAGCCCGATGGCCTCCGGCCTGCTCACCGGGCGCTTCAGCGCCGAGCGCGTGGCAGGACTGCCCGAGGACGACTGGCGACGTGAAGCGCCGCCTTTCCAGCAGCCCGCGCTCGACCGCAACCTGGCCCTCGTCGAGGGACTGGGCGAGATCGCCGCCTCACTCGGCTGCGAGCTCACCGAGCTCGTGATCGCCTGGACTCTTCGACAGCCGGGCGTGGACGGAGCGATTGTCGGCGCGCGCAGCATCGAGCAGCTCGAAGGCTGGATCGGTGCGGCGTCGGTACAACTCGACGACGCCACGCTGGACCGGATCGCCCAGGCGGTCGAGGAGACAGGCGCGGGCGAGGGCCCGCTGCGCGGAGACCCGGCCCAGCAGGGCCTCCTCCCGCGCTAGGACCGGCTCCGGTCAGGGCGCCAGAAACGTTGCGCCGCCCGCAGGCAGATACACCGACGCGCGTCCCTCGAAGCCCCCGGCGTCATGGAAGCGCGAGAGCGCGTGCGCGGCGACGCGCGGGGCGCTGTCGACGGAGCAGACTGCCAGCACCCGCTCGCGTCGCCCGAACTCGCCTGTGCGCACGCCTGCCGCGCCGGCCCAGAGCAGGTCGTCCGCGAGGACGCTGAGCGGCCCGTCGGCAACGCCGCCCGAGTCCTCCGCGCCGGCCGCGAGAAGAAGCTTGCCGAGCGTGCTCAGCGATCCATCGCGCTCCTCAGCGTCCGCTGGGGGATCGGCTCGGCGCACCCCGGTGTGACCCCCTCCCGAGACGCGGCGGTCGCCGCAGACGGCGAGGATGAACGCCGTCTCCTCCGGCAGGGATGCGGGTGTGGGGGCAGAGCTCTCCGACAGTCGCAGCGCCGCCCCCTCCTCGGCCGCCAGCGCGGTTTGCACCTCCTCGATCCGGCAGTCGAAGCCGGCGGCGCGGCGCGCGGCGTGGACGATCTGCGCGAGGTCGTCCCGTTCCTGCTCCCACTCGGCGGCACGGCACAGGGCCAGCGCCAGGCCCAGTTCGAGCGCGGGGCCCGACGCGAAGCCCGGAGAAGCGTTTTCGCGTAGGACGACCGCCTCGAGGCCCACCCGCGGGCGCCTGTGACTGGAGAGCTCCTCCACGAGCTCGCCGACTCCGCGCGCCCAGCGCGGCAGGGGCTGCGGCGCCCCTCGAAGCGGGATGTCCACTCTGCGCCCATGGTTCAGCGACCAGAGCCGGACGGAATCCCGGCGAGGGCGAAACGCGAGCACACAGGAGGAGTCGATCGCGGCCGTGAGTCGCACGCCGGGCTCGGGTGCGCCGAGTTCGATTGCGGTCGGCGCGGCGACCCACTGGTAGTCGGTCCCCGGCCCGATTGCGCACCGGATGGTGGCCACGGTCTTCGGGTGACGCTTCTGGACGACTAGCGACGTCGCGACCCCCATGGGGCTCTCTCTTCCGCCTCCCGCTGCCGGCGAAACCGAGGTCTCACAAGCCGATCCCTCCTCACTTATGCTTCCCGCTCTTCCCGACGACGGCCAGGGGGTTGCAAATGGCGAGCGTCACGTACGACCAGGTCACCAAGCAGTTCGACGACAGCGTGGTCGTCGATGGGCTTCAGCTGGATGTCGCGGACGGGGAGTTTCTGGTGCTGGTCGGTCCCTCCGGCTGCGGGAAAAGCACGGCGCTGCGCATGCTCGCGGGGCTCGAGGACGTCTCCGAAGGCAGGATCCTGATCGGCGACCGCGTGGTCACTCACGTGCCTCCGGCCGAGCGCGACGTGGCGATGGTCTTCCAGTCCTACGCGCTCTACCCGCACATGACCGTCTACGACAACCTCGCCTTCGGGCTGCGCAACCAGAAGGTCCCGAAGGAGCAGATCGAGGAGCGCGTGCGGAAGGCCGCGCAGATCCTCGACATGGAAGACCTGATCAAGCGGAAGCCGAAGCAGCTCTCGGGAGGCCAGCGGCAGCGTGTCGCGCTCGGTCGGGCGATCGTCCGCGAGCCGGCTGCGTTCCTGATGGACGAGCCGCTCTCCAATCTCGACGCCGCTCTGCGCGTCCAGACCCGCGCCGAGATCCTCAAGCTGCAGCAGCGGCTCGGGACCACCACGATCTACGTGACGCATGACCAGGTGGAGGCCATGACGATGGGTGACCGCATCGCGGTGTTGCGCGGGGGCGTCCTCCAGCAGGTGGGCACGCCGCAGGAGCTCTACTCGCGGCCGCACAACATCTTCGTCGCGAAGTTCATCGGCTCGCCCGCGATGAACGTGGTGGAGGTCCAAGGCAGCTCTGCGGACGGGAAAGACGTGCTCAAGAGCGCCGGGTTCGAGATCCAGCTCCCGCAGGGAATGCTCGGCAACATCGAGACGGAGAGCGGGGACGGAATCGTCGTCGGCTTCAGGCCGGAGCACCTGGAGCTAGGCGGAGCAGAGGCCGCCTCCGGCATGGCCAGAATTCCCGCCGTGGTCGACGTCGTCGAGTTCCTCGGCGACGAGCAGCTCGTCCACCTGCACGCCGGGGAGGTCTTGCTGATGGCGAAGCTGCCGGTGGACGCCGGGCGCGCGGACCTCGGCAAGGAGGTCAACCTCTCCGTGCCGCTCCAGAAGCTCCACCTGTTCGATCGGAAGACGGAACGATCGATCACCCCCGCCGCCTCTTAGCCCTCCTCGCCGTCGCCGTCGCGCTCGGCGGCTGCGGAGGCTCGCAGGAATCAGATGACGCAGCGCCGGTCGACGCGGCGCAGTCGTTCACGAACCCGGTCTACACCGAGGACTTCCCCGATCCGTTCGTGCTCGCCGCGGACGGGAGATACTTCGCGTACGCGACGAATACGTCGAACGTGAACGTGCAGACGCTGACGTCGAAAGACCTGGTCGACTGGGTGCCGGGCAAGGACGCGCTGCCGGAGCTCGGCTCCTGGGCGACGGAAGGGAAGACGTGGGCGCCCGAGGTGCTCGCCCTCGACGGGGGCGGCTACGTCCTCTACTACACCGCCTCGGACATCGACTCCTACGCGCAGTGCATCGGTCGCGCGGTCGCGGACGACCCGGGCGGGCCTTTCGTCGACGACAGCCCGCGACCTCTCGTCTGCCAGGCCGACCTAGGCGGGTCGATCGACCCGAGCCCGTTCCGCGACGAGGATGGAACCCTGTACCTGCTCTGGAAGAACGACGGCAACTGCTGCGGCCAGGACACCTATCTCTACAGCCAGCGCCTCGCCCCCGACGGTCGCTCGCTGACCGGCAAGAGCACGCGCCTCGTCAAGCAGGACGCCGCGTGGGAGGGCAACCTCGTCGAGGCGCCGACGCTGTGGCGCGAGGGCGACCGGCTGTACCTCTTCTACTCCGCGAACGACTACGCGAGCGAGGTGTACGCCATCGGGTATGCGACGTGCGAGACCCCGGCCGGCCCCTGCGCGGACGCGCCCGAGAACCCGATCGTGAGCACCGCCTGCGAGGCGGCCGGGCCCGGCCACCAGTCGCTCTTCCGCGACGCCGACGGCAAGACCTGGATCGTCTACCACGCCTGGCCGCCCGACGCGGTGGGCTCCGTGCTTCCCGGCCGCCTCGTGTGGCTCGACCGGGTGGAGTGGAAGAACGCCAAGCCCGACGTGCTCGGCCCCACCTGCTCGGCGCAGGACGCCCCCGCGGTGCAGCGCTAACGCTCGAGCACGAGCGGGCGCGCCAGGCCGCCGACGGTGACGACGGGCCACCTGCGGTCGACGGTGAGCACCAGCGGCAGATCGTTCGTCGCCACGATCGTGTCCTCGCATTTGAGCGACGGCACGCTCGGATTCCAGGCGAAGGCCTGTCCCTCCTCGACGAGGGCGTCCGAGGCGGCGCTCGCGAGGTAGTCGCGCGGCTCGTAACCGGTCGGGCCGCCCTGGTGGTGCAGCCGCCACTCCTCCGCTCCGAACCCGTTCGCGCCGTACGCCCTCGCTCCCGCGGCGAAGACCTCGCCGACCCGCGCCCCGGCGCGCGTGGCGCCGTTCAGCGCCACGTCGACCTGGAGCAGCCGCTCCTGGGCGTCGGCGAGCGGCGCCGGCAGGGCGCCGAAGGAGACGAACCTGGTAATGCTCGCGATCAGCCCGGCGCGCCGTCCGCACGCGACAACCATCGCAAGACGGCCGAGCGGCGACGCCGTCGGGAGTGGATGCCGGTGCACCGGGAGCCGGGCGGCTCCTGCAACGAGCAGCACGATGGGGTCCACCGCTCGTTCGAGCAGACTTCGCGCGGTGCGAGCGGCAGCCTCCTGCTCGGTCGAAGCGGGATCGTGCTCCTGGATCGTCTCCGTGAGCACCTCGGCGACGTCGGCGCCGAGCGCCGCGAAGCGCTCGAGCTCGTCGGGGGTCAGCGCGCGGCGTGCCTGCTCGACGAGCAACGCGACGTCGCGCGTCCCGGGCAGCGCCGAGTCCGAGCCGATGCGATCGCCGCGGGGAACCGACGCGTCGAGGTCTTCGTCCCACCCGACGACACGAAACGAGGCGTCGAGGGCGGCGAGCTCCTCGCTTTCGAGCCGCCCGGCCTCGTTCACGGCGGTCACCACCTCGTCCCCGTCCCTGCTCACGACCACCCTGCAGACAGCCACCTCAGGCGTCGCGAGGATGTGGGTGCGCCCGCCGCCCGAGTACCAGGCGATGTTCGCGGGCCTGCTCAGGACGATCGCGTCGAGCGATCGACCATCGAGGATTGCATGAAGCCGGCGCCTCTTCTCGCCGAGCTCGCTCACGCCGCGGCGAGAGCGGTGCGCAGCTCCTCGGCGCTCCGTTCCGGCACCCCCGAGTTGACCAGCACGCCGGCCTCGAGCTCCGGCGCGTACGACCGGCGCAGCTCGGACGGCCCTCGGTTGGGCGGGACGAGCTCGACGTGCAAGTGGCTGACGTCCAGCCACTGCCCGTCGTCTGTCGGCGCCTGATGGATCCCGAGCACGTACGGCAAGGGCCTGCCGAAGAGCTCGTCGTACGCAGAGAGCACGCGATGCAGGATCTCGGAGAGCGCGCGGCGCTCCAGGTTCGTGAGATCGAGCAGGCTGGCCGCGTGACGTTGGGAGATCACGTGGACCTCGTAGGGAGCGCGGGCCGCGAAGGGCACGAACGCGAGGAAGCTCGCATCCTGGTGCACGATCCGCGTACCTCCCCGCCTTTCGTTCCGGACGACGTCGCAATGGACGCAGCGACCCGTTCGTTCGAGATGCCGGCGCGCCCATTCCAGCTCCCGGAGCGGCCGCGGGGGGATCTCCGGATAGCCGTCGACGCGGCTGTGCGGGTGGGCGAGGGTAGCGCCCGCCTCCTCGCCGACGGTGGCGTGGACGAGGGTGTAGCCGATCTCTTCGCGCCCGCCGAGGTCGGCATAGCGGTCGGCCCAGACATGGATGGCACGCTCCAACGCGTCGACCCCGAGCGTCTTCAGGGTGGCATCGTGCTGGTCGCCGTGCGCCACGATCTCCGCCGCGCCGCGCGCAGCGGCGACCGCGTAGAAATCCGTCGAATCCGTCGAGGTCGGCGGCGGCGAGGGCTCGAGCGGCGGATGTGGGTCTTCGAGAACCACGACCTCGTAGGACGCAATCCCGAGCTGCGCGGGACACAGCGGGCAGGAAGAATCCTCGGCCGCGGCTCGGTCCGGTGGCACGTTCGTGAAGGTCGTCCAGAGACCCGTGACCGGATCGAGCCTGCGCTCCCTCATGCGAGAGCCATGGGGAACGAGTAGACGTGAACGGCGCTTCCGTCGGGAGCGGTCATCCGCTCCCGCACCACCCCCTCGGACGTGAGGGCCCAGCGCACGATGTCGCCCAGCAGCGCCCTCGCGGCAGCGTCCCCGGCCAACGCCCGGTCGGCCAGCCGGTACTGGCAGACGATCAACCGCCCTCCCCCCACCTCGTGCTCCCCGACGATCGTGCCGGTGAATGCGCCCGGATCCGGCTTGTAGGAGATCACCACGGGCCGGGCCGGAAACGGTGTGCCGCCTAGCGTCGCGATCGCACTGAGCGCGTGGATGGTCGAGTCCTCGGCGACGAGCACCCCGCGCCGGGGCAGGCTCGAGAGGGGACTCTCGTCCGTCGTGAAGTGGAAGACCGAAGATCCCCAGCCGCTGCCGACCGGCAGCAGTTCCGCGCCGCCGGGGAAGAACTGGCCCGCTTCGGGCGGTTGTGCGAGGACGACGACGGTCTCCCCCTGCAAGAGCCGCGCCTGCACCTCTGCGGCGACGGCCGCGTCCAGCCCGTCCTCGGCCACGACCGTGGGCCCTTCCTCCTCGGTGACCTCCGCCCCCACCGCCTGCAGCGCCCCGAGCGTGGACCCAACCCCGAGCAACCGGACCGTTCCCTCGGCTCGCGCGACGGGGAAGACGTGCACGGGATAGCGATTCTCCGAAACGAAGTCCTCGCCGGCGGTCAGGGTCAGCGTCAGGTCATGGCTGCCCGGCACGTCGCCTCCCGGCACCTCGATCTCGCCGAGCGAGCTCACGCAGTACCCCGCCAGCTCGGGGACGCGGACGTCCGCCACTGCCGCGTCGTCCGGACCGAAGCGGACTTCGACGCGAACGTCTCGAAGAGCAGGCCCGTCGTTCGCCACGTGGAGCGGGGCGCGCGCAGACGTGCCCGTCAGCAGCACGAGCGTGTCGAGCTTGAGCATCGGCAGGACGACCTGGTTCGCGCGGGTCATCTCGGCGACCGCGAGGGGCTTCGGTTGCCGGTCCAGATCGAGCAGCCCGTTGAGCTCGAGCGGCACGTCGGTCAGCTCGGTGAGGCAGTAGCCGTCGACGCCCTCGTGCCGGCGGAAGATCTCGGTCTGCAGCCGGTCGGATAGTCCCTGGTAGCGCTGCGTCTCCCGGAGGAAGCGCGCCAGCGTTCCAGGCCAGAGAGCCTGGGCAAGCCCCGCAGCGTAGAGGTCGCGCGCGTCCCAGAAGGGCTGCTCGACGAGCTCGGGCATGTCGGGTAGGCCCCAATCGCCGTACTCGCTGACGAAGAAGACCCTTCCTTCGCCGGCCCATCTCTCTGTCTTCTGCTCGAGGCGATGGAGGTAGTCCGCGTGCAGCCGGCCATACCAGTGGGCTGTGAGGATCGGCGAGACGAAGACGTGCTCGGGGTCGGGCTCGACCCAGTCGTTCTCGATCACCGGCCGCGTCGGGTCCTCTTCGACGACGGCCGCGTAGAGCGCGCGGGCGAGCTGCTCGTAGGCGGGCGTCGAGCGGATCTCGCGGCGCTGATCGCCGATCTCGTTCATCGCCGACCAGAGGATGACGCTCGGATGGTTGCGATCCCTGCGCACCTGCTCGCGGACCGCCGCGACGCTCCGCTGCAGGAGGACGGTGCCCTCCCCCATCTCGTCGTAGGCGAGCGGCTCCGCAACGGGGATGTCGCAGTGCAGGAACATGCCCTCCTCGTCGCACACGTTCAGGTACACGGGGTGGAACGCCTTGATGTGCAGTCGAAGCGTGTTGAAGCCCATCGCCTTCGCCGCGAGCACCTCTTCCCGGATCGACTCCCGGCTGCCCTCGGCGTAGAGCCCGTCCGAGCGGAAGCCCTGGACGAGCGCGCTCTTCATCCGGTAGGGCGTGCCACACGCCTCCATCCGCGACCCGATGAGGCGCACCGTGCGCAGTCCGAAGCGCACCGTCCGGCTGTCGCTCGCGACGCCGTCGACCACTGCGTCGACGAGTGCGTGGTGAAGCGCGGGGTGCTCGGGCGTCCAGCGTCCGGCCGCCGTCCTTCCGAGCGGCGCCTCGAGCGTGGCGGACGCGCCCGGGGCGAGCTCGACGGCCGCCGACCAGACGAGCGCGACAGCGCGGATCCCCACGGTGGCCCGCACGGGCTGCCCAGCTCTGTTCTCGATCTCGATCCTCGCGACGAGATCGTCCGGATCGCCGTTGACGAAGACGTCGTTGACGACGACGGGCCCGTGCCGGCGGAGCGAGACCGACTGCCAGATCCCGCCGTAGGTCATGTACAGGCTGGGCCTGCTCGGGAAGACGTGGTTCGCCCAGCCCTGCTTGCCGTGGGGGAGCCGCGTGTGCTCGGGGTGGTCGAGCGGCGGGTCGAAGACTCGGACTGCGAGCACGTTGTCGCCGAGCACGACCGCTTCCGTCGCGTCGAAGGAGAAGGGGGTGAACGGGAGCTCGTGTCTCCCCAGCTCGACACCGTTGAGGAAGACGTCGGCGACGTCCATGACGGCCCCGAAGGTGAGCGTCCAGAACCCGGACACCTCCTCGAGCACGAATCGGCGCCGGTACCACGCTACTCCATCGAGGTCCACATGCCCCTCGGACTCCCACAACGCGGGGACGCGGATCGACTCGGGCCTGATCCGGCTCAGGTCCTCGAGCGAGTGATCGCCCGGGAAGAAGTCCCACGTTCCGTCGAGCGACGCAAGTGCCCCGTCCCCGAAGGCGAGACGCTCACTCATGCAGACGGCACCAGCGCGACCTTGCCGCTGCGGCCGGCGTCGGCCAGCGCGTAGGCCTCCGCCGCTTCCGAGAGCGCGAACCGGTGCGTCACCGTCGACTCCGGGTGGAGCCCCCACCGGACGAGGAGCCCCATCAGCTCCTCCATCCTGCCGATGCTCGTCACCCAGGACCCGATCACAGTCAGCTGATTGTGAATGAGAGCCTCGCTCGCCGGGACGTCGAACCGGCCCCCTTCGCCGACGAGGACGCACCGGCCCCAACGGCGGACGGACTCGACACCCAGCAGCCGGCCCGAGGCGGTTCCCGAGCAGTCGACGGAGACGTCGAACCCGTCCCCGCTCAACCGGGCGAGAGCGACGCCGGCCGCCGCATCGACGGGGACGACCGCGTCGACGCAGTCGAGCTTCAGCGCGAGCTCCAGCCGGTCCTCCGCGAGGTCCGCGCCGACGACGAGCGGAGAGCCGAGCGCCTTGGCGAGAAGGCCGACGGCGAGGCCCACCGGGCCGAGGCCGGTGACGAGCACCGCGTCCCGCCCCGATACGGCCGCGCGGGACACCGCTTCGAACGCCGTCCCGAACCCGCAAGCGACACACGCGCCGTCGAGGAAGGACAGCTCGTCGGGCAGCGGGACGCAGGTGCGCTCCTCCGCGAGCAGGAACGGCGCGTGCCCGCCGTCGCGCTGCCAGCCGTACGCGGCGCGCTCCGGGGAGCTGCAGGAGATCATGTAACCCGCGCGGCAGTCGCGGCAGAGGCCGCAGCCGGCGATGTGGTAGAGCGCCACTCGATCGCCGGCTGCG